>JBKJNA010000136.1:0-6560 GCA_046596195.1 Acidimicrobiales bacterium
GATGATCGTGAACTCGGGCCGCTCGGCCGGCACGAAGCCGGCGAAGGTGGCCACGTAGGCGCCCGCCTGGTAGCCGCGGGCGCCCTCGAGGGGCTTGCGGGCGGTGCCCGTCTTGCCGGCGACCGTGTACCCGTCGACCGCCGCTGCCGTGCCGGTGCCGACGCGTACGACCTCGCTGAGCATGGCCGTCACCTGCTGCGCGGTGCGGGCCGACACCACCCGGCGGGTCTCGGCCTCGGGTGTGGAACGGCGGCGGCCCTCGGTGTCGACCGTGGCCTTCACCAGCTTGGGCGCCACCCACGTGCCCCCGTTGGCCACCGCGTTGTAGGCGGCCAGCATCTGCATCGACGTCACGGACAGGCCCTGGCCGATCGGCACCGTGCCGATCGACGTGCCCGACCACTTCTTCGGGTCGAGCAGGATGCCGCGCGACTCCCCCGGGAAGCCCAGGCCGGTCTTGGCGCCGAAGCCGTAGTCCCGCAGGTAGTTGTCGATGCGCTCCTTGCCGACGCGCTGGCCGATCATGATCGACCCCACGTTGGACGAGTTGGCCATGATGTCGGTGATCGACCACTTGGCCAGCGGGTGGGGGTCGTGCTCGGAGAAGACATGGTCGGCGACCTTGATGGTGCCGGGCACGTCGAGCACGTCGTCCGGCTTGATGATGCCCTCCTCGAGGGCGGCCGAGATGGTGATGACCTTGTTCACCGAGCCCGGCTCGAACACGTTGGTGACGGCCATGTTCTTTTCGGCCTGCCGTGGGGGCGCCCCGTCCGTGCCGGCCTGGAGATTGGCCAGGGCCAGGATCTCACCCGTGCGGGTCTGCATCACGATGGCGGTGCCGGACTTGGAATTGGACGTCACGATCTCGGCGGACAGTGCCCGCTCGGTCTCGTACTGGAGCGACCGGTCGAGGGTGAGCACGAGGTCGTCACCGCGGGCCGACGGGTCGAACTGGCGGACGCCGCCGGGGATGTCGCCGCCCCGGGGGTCGCGCTCCACGACGATCTTCCCGGGCTTGCCGGCCAGGCGTTCCTCGTACTGGTTCTCGAGGCCGGACAGCCCGTCGTTGTCGGTACCGACCTTGCCCAGAAGGGGCAGGGCCATGTCGCCCGCAGGCAGGAAGCGCTCGGGCTCGTCGATGAGGCTCACGCCGGGGATGGCGAGCGCCTTGACCTTGGCGGCCACGTCGTCGTCGACCCGGCGGGCCAGGTAGACGAAGCCGAGGTCGCGGGTGAGGCGGGTCTGGAGGAGGGCGACGTCGGCGCCGACCACAGGGGCGAGCTTGTTCGCCGCACCGAGGGGGTCCTCCACCAGGCGGGGGTCGGCCACCACGGTGGACTGGCGGACGGTGAGCGCCAGGTCGCGCCCACTGCGGTCGAAGATGGCGCCCCGCTCGGCCGGCAGGGCGACCGACCGGATGCGCTGGGACTCGCCCACGGCCGAGTAGCGGTCAGCCGACACGCCCTGCACCTGCACGACGCGTGCAGCCAGCAGGAGGAAGGCCACCACCATGGCGGCGCGGGTGGCGGCCAGGCGGCTGCGGGAGTTCGGCCCCCGGTGGCGGCCTCGGCGGGCACCCCCGTTCGGTGCGGCCCGGCCGGCGACGACCCACCCGGCGCCGGCAGCCAGCGCGTCGTGGTCGGCGGGGGTCGGCCGGCGGCGGGCGCCGGTTGCCGAGGAGGCCCGTGACGGCCGGGCGGCGGTACGCGCGCCGGCGCGACGGGCTTGCGGGGCGGCCCTCGCGGTCGAGGTGCGCTGCGGCAGGGCGGGGCGGGGCGCTCCCCGGGCGCCTGCGGTGGTGCGGGCGGTGGCCGTGGTGCGGGCGCCCGCTGTGCCCGTCCGCCGGGCAGCGGGCGCCGGCGCCGGGGGGATCGGCAGCCGGCGCCCCGCCCGGGGCGGCGTTGTCATGGGCGACTCGCCAACTGGGGCTTGACGGTCGACCAGTCCTCGGCGGCGGCCTCGTCTGCGTCGTCGGCGGCGACGTCGGACACGGGCCCGATCGGCGAGAGATAGGTGATGCCGGGGGGCGGCACCATGCCGAGGCGCTCCTGGGCAGCGGCCACGATCCGGCCGGGCGACTCGAGCTCGGCCACCTCGAGGCGCAGGCGCTCGTACCGCGCCTGCTCGACCTCGGCCTTGGCCCGCATGTCCTCCAGGCGGAACTGGCCCTGGGTCAGGGCGACATGGGACGTGACCAGCCCGAAGAGGGCGCACGCCACCACCATGAGGACGAGCATGCCCATGACCCGAGCGCGGGTCCGCCGCTGGGCGGGGGTGCGGTAGCGGGGGTCGACGACAGCGAGGGACGGCTTTGCGTCCGCCTGCTCCGGCTCGGGACGGGACGCCCGGTCGGGTGCCCTCCGGGTGCTGCGCTCGGGAAGGACGGCGGTCATGGGCTGCTCCTCTCGTCGTTGTCCTCGTCTGGGTCGGTCGCGGTCGGCGCCGGCGTGGCCAGACGCTCGGCGGCACGGAGCCGCCCGCTCTCGGCCCGGCGGTTCTCGGCGATCTCGGCGACGGAGGGCTTGCGGGCCCCACGGTTCAGTAGACGCACCAGCGGGACAGCGCCGCACACGCACGGCAGCTGCGGCGGGCACAGGCACCCGCCGGTCGACGCCTCGAGCAGCCGGGCCTTCACGATGCGGTCCTCGCCCGAGTGGTAGGCGAGCACCACCACCCGCCCGCCGGGCGCCAGCGCCCCAACGGCGGCGTCGACGGTGGGACCGAGGATGTCGAGCTCGTCGTTCACCGCGATGCGCAGCGCCTGGAACACCCGCTTGGCCGGGTGGCCGCCGGTGCGGCGGGCGGCGGCGGGGATGGCGTCCTTGACCGCGTCGACCAGTTGGGTCGTGGTCTCCACCGGCCGGCGGGCCACCAGGGTGCGGGCGATGCGGCGGGCGAACCTGCCCTCGCCGCCCCGGACGAGGAGGCGGGCCAGCGCCTGCTCGTCGAGGCTGTTGACGAGGTCGGCGGCGGTGCGGCGCTGGGCCCGGTCCATGCGCATGTCGAGGGGGCCGTCATGGCGGTAGGAGAAGCCGCGGTCGGCGATGTCGAACTGGGGCGAGCTGACGCCGAGGTCAAACAGGACGGCGGTCGCCGGCTCCGTCACCAGGAGGGGCAGGCGGTCGAAGCGGGCATGGTGGAGCGCGACGACCCTGTCGCCGTAGGGCCGCAGTCGCTCCTCGGCTGCCGTCAGTGCGTCAGTGTCACGGTCGATGCCGATGAGGCGCAGGCCGGCATTCGCGTCGAGGACAGCCGACGCGTGGCCTGCTCCCCCGAGGGTGGCGTCGACGAAGAGCCCCGCCGGGACGTCCGCCAGGAGGTCGACCACCTCGTCGACCATCACCGGCCGGTGTGTGAATGCCTGGGTCATCTGCAGCCCCTCGACCCGCCCGGTACCGCCGGGGGAATTCCCCGGTCGAATCGGGAAGGATGCGGAGAGGGGTTCTTCCACCGTGCCGGTCGAAGGGCTGCGCATGGTCCAGGTCAGGACATCTCGGCTGGTTCGTCGTCGTTCAGGGTCTGTTGCGTGGCGGCCAACCTCGCCGCCCACCGTTCGGGATCCCACAGTTCGATGCGGTTCAGGGCGCCGTTCACGAGCACCCCCGTGTCCAGGCCGGCGAAGGTCCGTAGCGGCTGGGCGATGAAGAGCCGTCCCTGCTTGTCCACCTCGGCTTCCTGCGTGCCCGAGGCCCACACCCGGGCCAGGTTGCGCTCTGAGCGACCGAGCTCCTGGGCCACCACCATGCTCGCCATCTGCTTCTCGAACTCGTCCGGCGCCCACAGGGCCAGGCAGCCCTCCCAGTACTGGGTCAGATACCCTCCGGACTCGAAATGGGTGCGAAACTTGGCAGGCAGGATTATTCGACCCTTGGGGTCGAGCGAGTGCTCGTACTGACCGAAGAACTTCACAACCACGAAAGGACGTGCTCCTCACCACTGTGAACCACCACGCTCCCTGGGCAGCAGGGAACCCCTCCCCAGCGCTCCACTTCGCGCCACAATAAACCACTGGCCTCCCGGGGTCAACGCACTTCGCCCGGCGCCCGTCGTTCTTTGTCCGAAAAGCGACCACATGTGTCGCGAAACCGGAAAAGAAGGCCGGGAGTGGCGGCTACGGCAGGGCGGCGGAGAAGGCGGACTCGACCTCGGCCGGCGAGCGTCCGTCGAGGGCGACCACCGTGCCCGTCAGCACCTCGGCCGCGGCCGACCGGTCGGCCGCCGACAGGGCGAGGGCGGCGAGAAGCGGGGCCGGGTCCCAGGCCAGCGGCAACGCGCACTGGAAGAGCACCCCGGCCCGGGTGCGGCGCTGCGAGATGCCGACCGCCTTGCGGCCGCCGACGGTCACCTCCCCCGGGCCGAGCCCGGCGAAGCAGACCTGCGACGACCACGCCGAGCGCACCAGCCCGCCCCGGTGCACCTCGCCGCCGGGGAGGCCCGACGCGGCCAGTGCGGCGACCCACACGTCGCCCAGCCACCAGGCGGCCCGGCCCACGTCGGCCGCCCACAGCGGGTCGCCGGCCGGCACCACCACGTCGGCCCAGGCCACCCGGCCGGGCTCGACGAGCACCGCTCCCCCGCCGCTACGGCGACGGGCGACGTCGAGGCCGGCGGCGGCGGGCACGACGGCGTCGAGCGCCTGTGTCGAACCCAGCACGACCGCCGGCCGGGTGACCTCGCACCACGTCACCGAGCGCGCCGACCAGTCGACGTCCCGGCCGTGGAGCGACGCAGCAGTGCCACTGAGATGACGGACGGCGAACGACGGGGGGCCGTGCAGGATCAGGCCGACAGTGAGGCGGCGCCGCCCAGATACGGCTCCCAGTCCGGCTGCATCGAGCCGTTGGCGACGAGCGCCCAACTGCCGGGTCGGGGCTGGGCGGGCAGCCGGCGCAGGCTGAGGGTGGTGTCGGCCAAGAGGTGGTCCTCCTTGCGCATGTTGCACGGGCGGCAGGAGGCGACCACGTTCTCCCACGTGTGGGTGCCGCCCTTGCTGCGGGGCACCACATGGTCGATGTTCTCGGCGGTGGCGCCGCAGTATTGGCAGCGGTGGTCGTCCCGGGCAAAGACGGCCCGGCGGTTGAGCCCGATGCGCGCCTGGTAGGGCACCTTCACGTAGTACGAGAGGCGGACGACCGACGGCTCGGCGAAGCTCGATCGTTCGGAATGGAAGGCGTGGCCGGTCGACGCCAGCAACTCGGCTTTGCCCGAGAGCGTCAGCACCAGCGCCCGCCGGGTCGGCACGACGCAGAGCGGCTCATATGTGGCATTGAGGATGAGCGCCCTGGACACCTCTCGAACCTACCGAGAGGGTGGCCCTGGTGGCACTCGCATTTCCAGAGGCTACCGCAGCAGGCGCCGGTAGCTCCGGCACCATGCGAGGTACCCGACCACGTCACGCCCCACCGGCTTGGGGGCGTGGCCGCCGTACATGGTCTCCAGGCGGAAGGCCAGGTAGGCGGGGTCGGGGACGGGGAGGTAGGGCCGGCGCCGCCACCAGCCCGGTGGCGCCAGGAGGCCGACCTGGCGAACGGCGGTCGGCCACAGCCACGGGCGGGCGACAACCGCCGCCACCGCCCCGGGCCAGGAGCCGCCCGAGCGTCCGCTCACGGCGGCTCCCCCTGCGGCCCGAGACCGTGCCACGCCGCGCCATTGCGGTCGTCCTCTCACCGCGCCACCAGCAGCTCGCCTAGGCCACGCCATCCCACGGCGGCGGCGCCCACCAAGGGCCCGGCGGCGCCGAGGCCGGCGGGCACGATCTGCGTGCCGACGGAGAACGAGAGGCGGGCGGAACAGTCGACTTCGGCCTGGGCGGCGGCGAAGAAGGGGTCGCCGAAGCCGAGGGCCACAGAGCCGGCGACCAGCGCCAGGCGCAGGTCGAGCAGGTTGGCAACCGACGCCACCGCCCGCCCGACCAGCGTGGCGGTGCGGAGCACGACCGACGCATCGGCCTCTCCGGCGGGACGGCCGGTCGCCGCCCGGATGCCCGTGCCCGAAGCCTCCGCCTCCAAGCACCCGCGGGCCCCGCAACCGCACAGCCGCCCGTCCGGCACCACGATGACGTGGCCGATGTGGCCGGCGTTGCCCGCGGCCCCGTCGAGCAGGCGTCCGCCGAGGACGATCCCGCCGCCCACGCCGGTGGACACGACCATGGCGATGTAGTCGTGGACACCGCAGGCGGCGCCCCGCCAGCCCTCACCCAGGGCGAGCGCCTTGGCGTCGTTGTCGACGAACACCGCCAGCCCCGTCGACGAGGCCAGCCGGGCCCGGAGCGGGAACTCCCGCCACGCCGGGATGTTGAGCGGCGACACCGTCCCGCCGCCGAGGGACATCGGCCCGCCGCATCCCACGCCACACACCACCTCGGTACCGTCCGACACCGCCGACACCACGCCGGCCAGCGCCGAAAACACCGCCTCGGCGTCCCCCGAAGGTGTGGGCGCCCGCGCCGACCGCACGACGTCGCCCCGCCGGTCCACCACGGCGGCGGCCAGCTTGGTGCCCCCGACGTCGACTGCGAGGGCGCACGGGTCGGCCACACCGGACGGTACCCGCCGCCT
>JBKJNA010000050.1:0-19874 GCA_046596195.1 Acidimicrobiales bacterium
CGGCGGTGGCGGCCATGAGCCACTGCCTGGTCGAGTGGATGAACGGGGTCCACGACCGCGACGATCCAGCTGCGGTGCACGGGCAGGTCGCCGTCGCGGTCGTGGACCCCGTTCATCCACTCGACCAGGCAGTGGCTCATGGCCGCCACCGCCGCGACCTCCCGGAGCGTGGGCAGGCCGTCGCAGATGCGCAGCTCCACCGTGCCGAAGGTGGGGTGGGGGCGGATGTCCCACCAAACCTCGCGGATCGAGCTGATGGCCTTGGCCGAGATGAGGGTCGTCATGAACGTCTCGAACTCGGACCACCCGGACAGCTGGTACGGCAGTCGGGCGGTGGGGAGCCCCTCGAAGATTTTCGAGCGCGCCGAAGCCAGGCCGGTGTCCTTGCCCATCCAGAACGGGCTCGACGCCGACAAGCCGAGGAAGTGTGGGATGTACGACGACAGGGCATTGGCGATGGCGATGGCCTTCTCGGCCGAGCGCACCCCCACGTGGACGTGGATCCCGAAGATCTGCAGGCGCCTGGCCAGCCACTGCATCTCTTCCACCAACAAGTGGTAGCGGGGGTCGGGGCTGATCTGCTGGTCCTCCCAGCGGGAGAACGGGTGGGTGCCCGAGCAGATGATCTCCAGGTTGCGGCGCTCGGTCTCGGCCCGCAGCTCGGCGAGTGTGCCGGCCAGGTCGGCGCGGGCCTCGGCCACCGTGGCGCACACGCCGGTGATGATCTCGACGGTGGACTCCAGCAGCTCGTGCTTCGCCTTCGGGTGCTCCCCGCCCGGATGCCCACACCCGAGCTCGTGGAGGATCTCCGACGCTGCGCTGTGCAGCTCGCGGGAGCCGGCGTCGACGAGCTCCAGCTCCATCTCGACGCCAAGGCTCGTGGTCTCGGAGCTGTTGAACTCGATCTGCATCGCCGCCGAGTCTGCTACACCGCCGGCCCCCCGCAGCACCGCAGAACTCGAGCCGGAACCTCCGGTTCCGGTCTCGAAACTCAGCGCGGCGTCCACCCGTTGAGGGCGTTACCCGCCACTCCGCCCGCGAACGAGGCGTCGCCGAACGCGAACACCCCGCCGTCGGAGGCGACCAGGCGGTAGCCCTTGCCGCTCGCCGTGGGGGCGATGTCGATGATCGGGGCATTGAGCCGGCGGCCGGCCATGGAGCCGGCGTAGACGGCGTCACCGAAGGCAAACACGCCGCCGTCCGATGCCACCAGGCGGTAGCCCCTGCCCGAGGGGGTGGGCTGCAGGTTCACGATGGGAGCGGCCAGCGCCCGGCCGGCGAGTGAGCCCAGCTTGGGGGCGTCGCCGAAGGGGTGCACGCCGCCGTCCGCCGTGACCAGCCAGTACCCGGCACCCGTCTGGGTGGGCGCCAGCGCCACGACGGGAGCGGCGAGGGCGTCGGTTGCCAGCGACCCGTGGAAGGCGGCCGCGCCGAACCCGAAGACGCCCCCGTCGGCCGAGGCCAGCCAGTAGCCGGCGCCGTCAGGGCGGGGCGCCAGGTCGACGACAGGGGCCCGAAGGCTGTGCCCGGCCAGGGAGTTGAAATAGCGGGCCCCGCCGAAGGCGAAGACGCCCCCGTCGGCCGACGCCAGCCAGTAGCCGCTGCCGCTGCGCAGCGGAGCCAGCGCGACCACCGGCGCATTGAGGGCCTCGCCACCGAGAGACCGGAGGAACGGGGCCCGCCCGTAGGCGAACACCCCGCCGTCGGCCGCCGCCAGCCAGTAGCCGGTCGATCGCGAAGGGGGCCGGTTCCAGCGCTGCACCCGCACCGAGGCGGCGGCCACGATGCCCTTCGTGGGCACCCGCACGGCGGGTGCCTGGGTCGCAGCGGGCGGCGCGGCTGCGCTGGGAGGCTTGCGGGCCGGAGGCGGGGTCGCCGGCGTCCCGGTGCGGGCGCCGCTCCGGGAGGCGGCCGCCGGTGCCGTCCGCTCGGGGGCGGGGGAGGGCACAGGCTCGGCGGCGGGGCCGGCGGCGGACGGCGGGGCGGTGGCCGGTGGGGCGGTCGTCGCCGGGGCAGTCGGCGCCTCGGCGGGAACGGTCGACGCAACCGTGGGGGCCTTCACGAAGATCTGGGCCACCCACATGCGGCCGTCAGCGCTGGTGGCCATGCCGGAGCCCATCATGGTGTAGTCGCCCAGGATGTTGGCCCGGTGCGGCGCAGAGGCCATGAGCGAGGCTTCGATCTCCGGGATGGACGAACCCGTACCCACGTTCTGGCCGACGCGGGTCCAGTTGGGGATCACGGACTCCACGGCGGCGGTGATCCCGGACATATGGAACAGGCTGCCCTGCGCCGCCAAGTCCTGGGCGTGGCGGGCGGCGATGGCGTCCAGCCCGGCGTGCTGGGCCAGGGGCGGCAGGCCGGCGGCCGATCGTGCGGCCATGACCCTTGAGGCCGCCGGTCCGGAGGCCGCCGGCTGGACGGTGGCGGAGATCAGGCCGACGATGACGACGAAGACGAGGATTCGCCCTTTCGCCGACGAGAAGAGGCTTCGGGGTGAAATGGACGTACGCACAGAACTCTTTTCGCCGGCGAATCGGGACTCCCCCCCCCGAGGCGGCAAAACGGGCACATCAACCATCTAGTGCCCACTGCCCCATTTCTACCGGCCGAAACGTAGTCGCCCGGGGTGGGCGCGCCTACCCCCCAAAGACAGGAACGTCCGGCCGGGCGTGCCCATCTAGGTCCGCGGTTAGAGTCCCCCGCTGTGGCGCAGGCAGGGAATCAGAGGCGGCGGGTACTTGCTTTGCTGGCGGCCGTCCTCGCCACAGCCGGGGTGGTGCTCGGGGCGATGTCGGCCAAGAGCGCCGACACCTCCGTAGGCGTCGGCCAGAACGTCTTCGTCAACCCCGACGGGCCCATCGACGCCAACAACTCCCCTACCGTCGCCCGCAATCCCACCCGCCCGAACAACGTGGTGGTGGCCCACCGGGTCGACCTGCCGCGGTTCTCGGCGTCGCTCCAGGTGAGCAACGACGGCGGTCTGGCCTGGCAAACCACGACCCTGCCGCTGCCGGCCGACAAGGACCGGCCCTTCGCTGCGGACGTCGCCTTCGCCCCGGACGGCACCCTGTACGTCTCCTACGTGAACCTCGAGGGCAACGGCAACCGGCCGGACAATCTCTGGGTGGCCCGCTCCAACGACGGTGGGCGCTCCCTCTCGGCGCCGGTGAAGGTCGCCGGGCCCGGCCTGCCGTTGCCGTTCCAGGCCCGGATCGCCGTCGACTCGAAGTCTGTCGTCCACATCACCTACCTGCGCGCCGCTGACGTGGCGCCGCAGGCCATCGTCGGCTACCCGAGCCCGATCGTGGCCGTGCGCTCCAACGATGGGGGCAAGACGTTCTCCGACCCCGTCGAGATCAGCGATCCCGATCGGATGTTCGCCGTCGGGGCCAGCCCGGCGATCGACAGCGACGGCAACCTGGTCGTGCTCTACCAGGACTACAAGAAGGACGACCGCGACTTCCGCAACCTCGAAGGCCCGGTGTACGAGGACCCGGTTTCGCTCGTCGTCACCGTCTCCAAGGACGGCGGGGAAACGTTCTCCAAGGGTGTCGAGGTGGACGCCGGGCTCGTGCTCACCAGGCGGTTCCTCGTCTTCCTGCCCGAGTTCCCGTCCCTCGCGGCAGGGCCGGACCGGTCGCTCTACGTGTCGTGGGGCGACGGCCGCAACGGCGACCTCGACGTGTTCGTGAGCCGGTCGGGCGACGGCGGGGCCACCTGGGCCAAGCCGGTCCGTGTCAACTCCAACCGCCTCGAGGACGGCACCGACCAGTACATGCCCCGGGTCGCGGTGGCTCCCACCGGGCGGGTCGACGTGCTGTTCCTCGACCGCCGACGCGACCCCGGCAACGTCAAGATGGACGCCTACCTCGGCGTGTCGACGGACGACGGGGCCTCGTTCGACGACGTGCGTGTCTCCACCGCCTCCTTCGACTCGCGGGTCGGGTTCAGCGCCAACCCCAAGCTGGAGGCCGATCTCGGCTCCCGGCTCGGCCTCACCAGTTCCGAGGACGAGGCCTTCGCGGTGTGGACGGACACGCGCCTCGGCACCGAGGACACCGCCCGCCAGGACATCGCCGCCGCCCCCGTGGAGATCGAGGAGAAGCAGGGGTCGGGCACCAGGCCGCTGGCAGTCGTCCTTCTGGTCACCGCCGCCCTCAGCCTCCTCGGCTGGTGGCTCTCGGGTCGCCCAAGGAAGGCACCGTCGACCACGACCGGTACGAGGAAGGTGGACGTATGAGGCTTGCCTTCGTGGGCAAGGGCGGCGTCGGCAAGTCAGCCGTGGCCGGCACGTTCTGCCGGGCGCTGGCCCGCCAGGGTCATCCGGTGCTCGCCATCGACTCCGACCCCCTTCCCGGCCTTGCCTTCTCCCTCGGCCTCACCATCTCCGATGCGCCGCTGCCCGACGAGGCCATCGAGGACAAGCCGGAGGGCGAGGAGGGGCCCCGCTTCCGCCTGCGGGCCGGCCTCACGGCGGCCGACGCCATCGACCAGTACGCGGCCACCGCTCCCGACGGCGTGCGCTTCCTCCAGTTCGGCAAGCACCGCGGCTCCACCGGGCGGGGTCTGTTCCGGTCGCAGTTCGCCTTTCGCCAGATCCTGCGGGAGCTGCCCGACGATCGCTGGAACATCGTGGGCGACCTGCCCGGCGGCACCCGCCAGCCGTTCACCGGCTGGGGCGACTACGCCCGGCTCATCCTCATCGTGGTGGAGCCGACGGCCAAGTCCATGCTGACCGCCCGCAGGCTGTCCCGGCTCGCCCTCGACGAGGAGCACCCCCGGCGGATCGTGGCCGTGGTGAACAAGGCGAGGGAGGCGGGCGACGTGAAGACGGTCGAGGAGCGCACGGGGCTCGAGGTGGTCGGCGCGGTGCCGTGGGACGTGGCCTTCGCCGAGGCCGAGGAGAAGATGGCGGCCCCGATCGACCTGGCCCCCGACTCAGCCGCGGTCAAGGCGGTAGAATCACTGGTGGAACAGTTGAGCGCGGAACGAATTTCGTGACCGCGCGTCGCATCTTTGAGGAGCGCGCCACATGAGGGTTGCTGTCGTCGGCAAGGGTGGCTCGGGCAAGACGACCACGTCCGCCATCGTCGCCCGCACCATGGCCCGCCATGGCGCCACCGTCGTGGCCCTCGACTGCGACTCCAACCCCAACCTGGGTCTGTCCCTCGGTGTGGGCGACTTCGAGACCGAGCGCCTGGAGTCCATGCGAGAGTCCCTCGACGAGGGTGGCGAGGAGCACGCCCCCGGCTGGGACGACCTCATCACCCGCTTCGGCTCCGACGCCCCCGACGGCGTGCGTCTCGCTGTGGTCAGCCGGATCGACAATCCGAGCCCTGGCTGACTCTGATGTGGGCTCTCCCCCGAGCAGTTGCTCGGATCCGCTGATTTCGAAGGTCTCACCGTGATCGCCGACATGGAGGCGGGCATCGGCACGCTCACCCGCCTTGGCGAGGAGCGCGTCGACGCCGTGCTCGTCGTGGTCGAGCCCACCCCGAAGTCCATCGAGGTCGGCCAGCGGGCCGCCGAGCTGGCCCGGGACAAGATGCTCGGGCGCCTGGTCATCGTGGCCAGCCGCGTCCGCAACGACGCCGACATGGCCACGCTCACCGCCGCCTTCGAGGGCCACGAGATCGTCGCCATCCCCGACGATCCGGCCATCGTGGAGGCCGACCGCAAGGGCGTCGCCGCCCTCGACCTGGCCCCCGACTCCCCCGCCGTGCAGGCGCTGTGCGGGTTGGCCCGCAGCCTGCTGCCGGTGCCTGCGTAAAGGATCGTGGCCAAGGCCGCTGGCGCCGCCCAGCCCCCGGGTTCCCTCCGCCAGGGCCTGCCGTACGCCGGCCTGGCCATCGGTGTGTGGGCGGCCGTCGCTCCCTACGCCCTCCTCGGTCCCGACCTCAACGCTTCGGCCAAGAACGAGTTCGTCGACCACGTGGTGCCCGGCGCCCTCATTCTCATCCTGTCCGCCGTCAGCCTGGTGCGGGCCCGCTCGGCACAGGCGGCCGGCGGCGGCTCGTTCCCGCTCCTCGCAGGCTTCGGCATCGTCCTGGCCGGTCTGTGGATGACCGCCACCCACCTTCCCCTGGTCAAGGACGCCCAGAACGACCTCGTCGCCACCGACGTCACCGCCTGGCACACCCTCCCCGGCCTGGTGGTCATGGCCCTCGGTGCGGTCTGGGCCGTCTCCTCGTGGTCCGATGCGGCCGAGGAACCGGCGGCCATCGAGGCAGCGAAGCCAGCCGCCAAGAAGACCAAAGCCAAGCGCTGATCGAATCAGACCAGGAAGCGGAAGGCGGGCGACCCGGCCTCGAGGGCCTCGATCTGGAGGCCGCTCGACTTCATGCGCTCCAACAAGGGCGCCAGGTCGGTCATGGCGGCGATCTCGACGCCCACCAGCGCGGGGCCGACCTCGCGGTTGTTCTTCTTCACGTACTCGAACAGGGTGATGTCGTCGGAAGGCCCGAGCACGTTGTCGAGGAAGCCCCGTAGGGCGCCGGGCTCCTGGGGGAACTCCACCAGGAAGTAGTGCTTGAGGCCCTCGTGCACGAGGGAGCGCTCCACGATCTCCCCGTAGCGGCTCACGTCGTTGTTGCCGCCCGACACGATGCACACCACGGTCGAGCCGGGCACCACGTCGACGGCGTCGCGCAGCCAGGCCACGGCCAGGGCGCCGGCCGGTTCGGCGATGATCCCGTCGCTCTGGTACAGCTCCAGCATGGTGGTGCACAGGCTGCCCTCGGCCACGCTCACCACCTCGTCCACCAGCGCCTGCACCAGGCCGAAGGTGACATCGCCCACCCGGCGCACGGCCGCACCGTCGACGAAGCTGTCCACCGACGCCAGGGTGACGGGCTCACCGGCGTCGAGGGCGGCCCGCATGCTGGCTGCGCCCCGCGGCTCCACGCCCACCACCCGGGCCTGCGGCGTGGCTGCCGCCGCCACCACGGCCGTGCCAGCCAACAGTCCGCCGCCACCGACGGGTGCCACGAACAGGTCGGGCGCCCGGCCCAGCTGGTCGACGACTTCGAGGGCCACGGTGGCCTGGCCGGCGATCACCCGGGGGTCGTCGAAGGGCGGCACCAGGACGGCGCCCTCCCGCTGGGCCAGGGCCACGGCCGCCTCGTGGGCCTCGTCGTAGGTGTGGCCGTCCATCACGATGGTGGCCACGGCGCCGCCGAGGGCGGCGATGCGTTCGCGCTTCTGACGCGGGGTGGTGCGGGGCAGGACGATGGTGCACTGCACGCCGAGGCGCCGGCACGTGTAGGCCACACCCTGGCCGTGGTTGCCGGCGCTGGCGCACACCACCCCGGCGGCCCGCTCCGACGCAGTGAGCGACGCTATGAAGTTGTAGGCGCCCCGCAGCTTGTAGGACCGTACCGGCTGGAGGTCCTCGCGCTTGAGCCAGACCTCGGCGCCGGTGACCTCGGAGAGGCGGGCGCTGCGCTCGAGTGGCGTGCGGACGGCCACGCCTTCGAGGCGATCGGCCGCCGCCCGCACGTCGGCTGCCGAGACGGTCACCGACCGGCCGCCAGCGACGGCGGTGCCGCCACGGCCACCGATGACCCCGGTCACTGCTGCACCATCCCTTCGAGATGGCGCACCAGCGAGTTGCTCGATGGACCGGCCTCCCGGGCCGGTCAGGACGCCTGCTGGCGAGCCTGGATCAGGTGGTAGAGCAGCAGCAGCTGGGTGATGGCCAGCGGCTCGCTCTTGGGGCCGCCCGGCTCGAGCTCGCCCAGCGATTCCGGGAAAGGCTCGTCCACGCCCAGCTGGTCCCAGATGGCCAGCTTCACCTTCTCGGTGACGCTGGGGTCGGCGTAGCCGTGGATGTGCACGGCGTCGACCGGCTTACCGTCCTCGTCGCGGCTCAGCTTCATGTGGATGGCCTTGCTCACGTCCTCGGTGAGGATGCTGGCCAGGTTGGGGTGGGCGGCGGTCGGCCGCAGCAGCACGGTGGCGCTCAGGGGATCGTCGACCGACTCGCCCCGCTCCTCGATGGGAGCGAAGCGCACCACGATGTCGGCGTGGGCCCGCTGCGGGCGGATGAACTCGGCCGACTCGGGCTCGCGCTTGGCGAGGTCGGCCCGCACCTGGTCCTCGTTGTAGCCCCGCTTGGTGGTGTCCCGCTTGATCTTCCAGTCGTAGCGGATCTCCTCGGGCGGGTCGAGGTAGACACCTACGTCGAAGCAGGCCCGGGACAGCTTGGAGAACAGGGGCAGCAGGCCCTCGATGATCACATACTGGTCGGGGTCGACCAGCACGGGCCGGCCCAGTGTGCCGTTGGAGTGGTGGTAGGTGGGCTGCAGGATCGGCTGGCCGAGCGCCAGCAACTGGAGGTGCTGCTCCATCACCTCGACGTAGTTGCAGTCCGGGTGCAGGGGCGTGAACGTCTTGTCCTTGCGCTCCACCCGGTCGTAGCGGTGGTAGTGGTCGGTACACACCGACGTGCAGTGCATGGCCCCGAGGGCGGCCACCAGGCCCTTGGTGAGGGTGGTCTTGCCGGCCGCGCTGTCACCGGCGATGGCGAGCATGGCGGGGCGGGTGCGGCCGGAGCCGTTGTCGCGCTGCCACGCTCGTTCGATGGCGACCTGCTTGTGGGACATCGGGACCTCGCTGGTGCTCGGAGGGACGGGACGTAGGGAGGAACGGAGGGGAGCGGCCGCTACCGGAGGCCGGGCACAGCGGCCCGGGCGCGGGCCCGCAGGTCGGACACGCCGTACTCAAGGCCCTCGGGGTACTTGAACAGGGCGCTGCCGGCGATGAGGGCGCGGGCACCCGCCTTCACGGCGCCGTCGATGGTCTCGGGGCCGATACCCCCGTCGACCTCGAGCTCCACGTAGTGGTCGGCGTTGCGCAGCAGGGCGGCCGCCTCGGCAATCTTCGGCTCCATCGTCTTGATGTAGGCCTGGCCCCCGAAGCCGGGGTTCACCGTCATCACGAGCAGGAGGTCGAGGAGGTCGACCACGTTCTTCACCGCCTCGACGGGCGTGTGCGGGTTCAGGGCCACGGCCGCCTTGGCGCCCATCTCCTTGAGCGACGCCAGAGTGCGGTGCAGGTGCGTGCAGGCCTCGGCGTGCACGATCACCAGCTCGCAGCCCGCGTCGACCCACTGCTTCAGCATGCGGTCGGGCTCCACGACCATGAGGTGGGCCTCGAAGGGCACCTCCACCCACGAGCGCACCGACTTGATGACGTCGGGCCCGAAGGTGAGGTTGGGCACGAACACGCCGTCCATCACGTCCCACTGGACCCGGTCGACACCTGCCTTCTCGAGAGCCTGGAGCTCCTCCCCGAGACGGGCGTAGTCAGCGGGCAGTACCGACGGGATGATGTTGATCTTCTGGTCGGACGCGGGCGCAGTGGCTGTCGACATGGTTGAGGAATCCTACGGGCAACGCCTTCCCCGAGTCCTCCCCCCTGACGGGGACCCGGGGTGGGGTCTCGCTGCCCATCCACCCCTCGGGAACCGGCGCCGGGTAGGGTCGCCACGCTTCCCCAAGCGCCCAGTTCGACGATGCGAGGTGTTGATGGCCACAGCCGAGGTGCTGCGGGTGCTGGGGGGCGGGAGGATCGACCCGGTTGCGGTCGACGCCCTGCGGTCGTGGGCCGACGACCGGCTCGAGGCCCTGCTGGCCGCCCGTCCGGAGCTGACCGATCCGCCCCCGCCCGACTTCGAGAGCCTCGCCTACCGGGCGTCCACCGGGCTTGCCTTCGAGGCCTGCCGGGCCCGCCTCGACGAGTGGTGCCTCCAGGTCGCCGAGGCCGTCTGCCTCCTTGACCCACCGGCCACGGTGGAGGGGCTCAAGGCCGTGCTCGGCGTCCCGGTCGACCAGGCCGACCTCGACCGGGCGCTCGACCGCCTCGAACACCTGGGCCTGGTGTTCCGCTCCGGACCGGGCCTCCACGCCGTCGAGGGGTTCCGCCGGCTCGACTTCCCGGCCGGGCTGGGGCCACCGGCCGACCAGATCCTCGGGCGGCGCACGATGCCTGAGCTGCGTGAGACCGCCCGCCGCCTCGGCCTCGACCCCGGCCGGAACAAGACAACCATGCTCGCCGCGGTGTGCCGGGCGTTGCGCGACCCCAGGGTCGTGCGCGCGGTGGTCGACAGCGGCCCTGCGGGCACGACCGAGCTGGTCGACACCCTGCAACGGTTCGGCGCGGTCACCGTGCCCGGCAACGAGTCCTGGTTCCCCGACCACCGGCCGATGGGCTGGCTCGTGAACCGGGGCGTCGCCGCTCCGCTCACGTACAACACCGTCGCCATCCCCCGCGAGGCGGGGCTGGCCCTGCGCGGCGGGGTGCCCTACCCCGTGCTCGTGCCCAGCCCGCCCGATCTCGGGACGTTCCCGGTCGACCAGCAGGCAGTCGATGCGGCGGCGGCGGAGCGGGCGCTGGCCATCGTCGCCGACATGAGCGAAGCCCTCGACGCCCTCGCGGCGGTGCCCACCACGATCCTCAAGGCGGGTGGCATCGGCATCCGGGACGTGCGGCGGCTGGCGAAGATGCTCGGCCGCACCGAGCCGGCCACCGCCGGGCTGCTCGAGCTGGCCCGGGTGGCCGGCCTGGCCGCCGCCGACCCGGCCACGGGCACAGCCCTGCCCCTGCCCGAGTACGACGCCTGGCTCGGGCTGGAGGTGTCGCAGCGCTGGGTCGCCCTGGCCGCGGCATGGCTCGATTCGCCCGTGTACCTGAGCGTCGCCGGCGCCATGGACACAAAGGACAAGCCGATCCCGCCCCTGCTGCCGCGCACGGACGACCCCGATGCCCCGGCCCATCGTTGCGCCATGCTCACACTGCTGGCCGGAGTGGGCGTGGGCCGGGGCGTCGACGAGGTGGGCCTCCGGCGCCGGGCCATCTGGTCCGCCCCGGCCATGTGGAGCGGCGGCACGGCGCCGGCGCCGGTGCAGGCCGACTGGGTCATGGCCGAGGCGGGACTCCTCGGCCTGTCTGCCCTCGGTGCGCTGAGCACGGCCGGGCGCTTCGCCCTCGGCGGCGACAACGAGGGAGCGGCCCGGTCCCTGGCCCCTTTCGCCCCGTCCGTCGTCTCCGCGTTCGTCGTGCAGGCCGACCTGTCGGCGATGGCCCCGGGAGAGCTGGCACCGGCCGTGCGCACCGAACTCGAACTGGTGGCCGACGTCGAGTCCACCGGCGCCGCCACCGTGTACCGCTTCAGCGAGTCATCCCTGCTGCGGGGGTTCCAGGCGGGCCGCACGGCCGAGGAGATCACCGCCTTCCTCCAGGCCCACGCCACCCGCGGCGTGCCCCAGCCGCTGGCCTACCTGGTGGCCGATGTCGGCCGCCGCCACGGCCGGCTCCGTGTCGGGCGGGCCACGTGCTACCTGCGCTGCGACGACCCCGCACTGCTGGCCGAGGTCCGCGTGGGCCGGCGCACGGCATCCCTGGGCCTGCGCGAGCTGGCCCCCACTGTCCTGGTGTGCGACGCCGCGCCGGCAAAGGTGCTTGGCGCCCTCCACGCCGGCGGGTACCTGGCCGCCCAGGAGGACACCTCCGGCGCCCTGGTCGTGACCCGCACCACGCCGCCTCGGGCCGTGGTCGTCCCTCGCGAACGCGCCGGGCCTGCGATCCGGGGCGCCGCCGGCAAGGACGGTCCTGCTGCTGATCCGGCGGCCGTGGTGGCCGGCCTCCGCAAGGCGGCCGCCGCCCCGGCTTCGAAGCGCGCCGTCGTCCCGCCCCGGTGGGCGCCCGAGCTGTTCGACGACGACGACGACGACGACGAAGAGGACGAGCTGTACGACGACGAGGACGACTGCGGCGACAACGGGTGCGTGGAGTGCCGCATCGAGCGGGCGCGGGGCAGGGGCGCTCCCGCCACGGGTGAGACCACTTCGGGTGCCACGAGACCTGGGGACATCGCCCGAAGTCAGGTGCGGATGATTACCCTGCTGGACGAAGCGTGGGAGGAGGAGTGGCTGGTGCGCATCGGCGTGGCCGGCCGCAATGGCGGCGAGGAGCTGCTCACCGCCGCCATCATCGACATCGACGACGGGTCGATCGCCGTCGAGTGCCTCCCGGGCTGGAAGCCGCGGACGGTGACGTACACGCAGGTGCGGTGGGCCCGCGTCCTCACCCGCGCCGAGGAGAGACTGGTCCTGTGAGCGGCACGCGAGGACGGTCCGTGGTCAGCGCGCCGGTGCACCAGCCCGCATGGATGGTCCACCAGTGACCGGCCCGGGAGGTCGGTCCATCAAGCAACTCACTGTGGACCATCCCGCAGGGATGGTCCACCAGTGACCGACGGCCCGCTCATCATCCAGTCCGACCGCACGCTGCTGCTCGAGGTCGACCATCCCGACGCGGCGGCCTGCCGGGCCGCCATCGCCCCGTTCGCCGAGCTGGAGCGGTCACCCGAGCACGTCCATACCTACCGGCTCACACCGCTCGGGCTGTGGAACGCCCGAGCCGCAGGCATCGACGCCGAGCAGGTCGTCGACGCCCTCATCCGCTGGTCGCGCTACCCGGTCGGCCAGGCCCTGCTGATCGACGTGGTCGAGGTGATGTCCCGCTACGGGCGCCTCAGTCTCGACGTCCACCCCGTGCACGGGCTGGTGCTCGCCAGCACCGACCGGGCCGTGCTGGAGGAGGTCCTTCGGGCCAAGACGGTGGCGCCGATCGTGGGGCCGCGCATCGACGACGACACGGTGTCGGTCCCCCGCGGCGAACGGGGCCGGATCAAGCAGGCGCTGCTCAAGCTCGGCTGGCCGGCCGAGGACCGGGCCGGCTACGTCGACGGGGCCGCCCACCCCATCGCCCTGCGCGACGACGCCGGCTTCGTGCTCCGCCCCTACCAACGCCAGGCGGTCGAGTCCTTCTTCGCCGCCGGCAGCGGTGTCATCGTGCTCCCCTGCGGAGCAGGCAAGACCCTCGTCGGCCTGGCCGCCATGGCCCAGGCCGGCGCCCGCACCCTGATCCTCGTCACCAACACGGTGTCGGCCCGGCAGTGGCGGGCCGAGCTGCTCGCCCGCACCACCCTCCGTGACGACGAGATCGGCGAGTACTCGGGCGAGCGCAAGGAGGTCCGCCCGGTCACCATCGCCACCTACCAGATCGTCACCACCCGTCGCCACGGCCAGTACCAGCACCTGGAGCTGTTCTCGGCCGAGGACTGGGGCCTCGTCGTCTACGACGAGGTCCACCTGCTCCCGGCCCCGGTGTTCCGGATGACGGCCGAGATCCAGAGCCGCCGCCGGCTCGGGCTGACCGCCACGCTGGTCCGCGAGGACGGCCACGAGGGCGACGTGTTCAGCCTCATCGGCCCGAAGCGCTTCGACGCCCCGTGGCGCGACATCGAGGCCCAGGGGTGGATCGCCCCGGCCCGCTGCACCGAGGTGCGCGTCACCCTCGCCGACGAGGAACGAATGGCCTATGCGCTGGCCGAGCCCGAGGACCGCTACCGGGTCGGGGCCACTGCCCGCTCCAAGCTGGCGGTCGTGGAGGCGCTGTGCGCCGCGGCGGTGGCGGCGGGCGAGCCCACGCTGGTGATCGGCCAGTACATCGACCAGCTCGAGCAGGTGGCGGCCCGTCTCGGCGCCCCGCTCATCACCGGCAAGACGCCCAACCGCGAGCGTGAGCGCCTGTACGCCGCCTTCCGGGTCGGCGAGATCTGCGTCCTCGTCGTGTCCAAGGTGGCCAATTTCTCGATCGACCTGCCCGAGGCCAGCGTCGCCGTGCAGATCTCGGGCACCTTCGGCAGCCGCCAGGAGGAGGCGCAGCGCCTCGGGCGCATCCTGCGCCCCAAGCGCGACGGCCGTCCCGCCTGGTTCTTCGCCGTGGTGTCGCGCGACACCAACGACCAGGAGTTCGCCGCCCGCCGCCAGCGCTTCCTGGCCGAGCAGGGCTACGCCTACGAGATCGTCGGCGCCGACCAGATCCTCACGTCGGCCGCCCCGCTGCTGCTGCTCCCGCCGCCGCCGGCCGAGCTGGGCGAGGCGCCAGGCGCCTGACGGCGCAGCGCCGTGCGTCCCACGTGATCCGGGCGTCTATCGGCCGCTCGTAGACTTGGGTGGTGGTAGACGCCGTCGAGCAGCAGCCAGCGCCGCCCATCCGGGCGGTGCTCGTCGACGACCACCAGATGGTGCTCGACGGCCTGTCGTCGATGCTGCGCCCCCACGTCGGGCGGGTGGAGATCGTGGGCCGGGCCACCGAAGCGTCCACCGCAGGCGACCTCGTCCGGGACGTCAAGCCCGACGTCGTGCTTCTCGACGTTCGCCTGAAGGGCGCCAGCGGGCTCGACCTGTGCCAGGAACTGCTCAGCCGGTTCGTCGGCCTGCGCGTCGTGTTCCTCACCGTCTATGACGACGAGCAGTACCTGTTCCAGGCGCTGCGGGCCGGCGCCTCGGGCTTCCTGCTAAAGCGGGTGACCGGCCTGGAGCTGGTGGGGCACCTGGAGCGCGTGATGGACGGCGAGATCGCCATCGACCCCGCCCTCATGGGACGGGTGGCCCTGTCGGCCGCCCGGCTCCACAGCGGCGAGTACTGGCCCGGCGCCCACCTCGGCCTCACCCACCGCGAGAGCGAGGTGCTCGAGCAGATGGTGCGGGGCCTGTCGCACCGGGCCATCGCCAACCAGCTGGTCATGGGCGAGGAGACGGTGAAGACCCACGCCCGCTCCGTCTACCGCAAGCTGGGTGTGGCCGACCGGGCCCAGGCCATCGCCACGGCCTTGCGCGAGGGCCTGTTCCATTGATTCCACCGACCACGGCCGGGGACGGGGCGCTAGGCCCGGCGGCCCCGCACGTGCCCGGAACGGCGTCGCGGCGCGACGACGTCCGGCGGGTCGCCCGTTCCGGGCTGCTGCGCCGCATCATCGAGATCACCGCCGAGGACCTCGACCTGCGCGAGGTCGTGCGCCGGGTGGCTGCGCTCATCATCGAGGCCAACGATGCCGACGTGTGTTTCGTCCACCTGGTCGACGAGGCCCGTGGCTGCCTGGTGCTGGCCGGCGCCACACCACCGTTCGACGTGCTGGCCGGCACCATCGAGCTCGCCTTCGGCGAGGGAGTGGCCGGCTGGGTCGCCCAGCACGGCAAGCCCCTCGTGGTCGACGACAAGTGGAGCGATCCCCGCTACAAGTACATCCCGGCCCTACGGGGCGAGGACTACGCGTCGCTTGTGTCGCTGCCCATGGTGCGCCGGGGACGACGGGTGGTGGGCGTGGTGAACGTGCACTCCAAGGCCCGCCGCCAGCACACCGATGAGGAGGTGGCGGTCCTGTCCGACGTGGCCGGCCTCCTGGCCGGCATCGTCGAGAACTCCCGGCTGTACTCCCGCCTGGCCGAGCGCGAGGCCGAGCTCGAGCGCTTCGCGGCGCGCACCATCGAGCTGCAGGAGCTGGAGCGCCGGCGGGTGGCGGCCGAGATCCACGACGGCATCAGCCAGCGCCTTGTGAGCCTCTGGTACCACCTGTCCGCCGCCGACGAGGCCGTGCACCTCGACGCCGGCGTGGTGGCCGACGAGCTGGCCCTGGCCAAGGACCTCGCCACCGCCGCCATGGAGGAGGCCCGCCGCGCCATCGTGGGCCTGCGGCCCGCCGTGCTCGACGACCTCGGCCTCGGGCCCGGCCTGGAGAGCCTGGCCACCAGCATCCCCGGTCTGCACGTCACCGTCGACGTGGTGCCGCTCTCCCTGCCCGCCCACGTGGAGACGGCCCTGTTCCGCATCGCCCAGGAGGCCCTCCAGAACGTGGCCAAGCACGCCGCCGCCACCACCGTGGCCGTGTCGCTGTCCGCCGGCGCCGCCGGCACCCGCCTCGTGGTGGCCGACGACGGGATCGGGTTCGACGCCGACCGGGCCCGCGACGAGCGGCGGCCGCACAGCTACGGGCTCGTCGGCATGCAGGAGCGGGCCGCCCTCGTGGGCGCCAAGGTCGTGGTGCTGTCCCGCCCCGGCGAGGGCACCACCGTCACCGTCGACGTCCCGGGCGCCGCCGGCCAATAGGTGGGGGCAGGGGTCATCCCGGCCAGCGGTCGGCCAGGTAGGCGGGCAATTCCTCGTCCGGGAGCGCCCGGGTGGAGTTGTTCATTCGCACGAAGAACACACACTCCGCCTTGCTGGTCCTGGCCCACACAGGCTGGGACGAGCGGGCCACGTCGAGGCGGCAGACCTCGTGGCCGTCGTGGACGACGATCCGTGCCCGGGAACGCAGCACGGCGGCGTGGCCGACAGCGCCGGCGAGGTGGGTCGTGAGCCAGTTCACGAAGCCGTCGCCGTTCGGCGGCTTCACCCGCAGGTAGTCGTGGCCGAGGCCCACCACCGTCTTGTCGGGGCCGACACCGATCAAGAGGGTTCGCCGTCGGCGTTGAGGAACCCGGCCACCGTCTTGACCACGGCGTCCTCCATCGCCTTGCTCGACTTGTCCTCCCGCAGGTCCCATCTGGCGGTCGACTTGAACTCGACAGCGAAGTCCTCGCGTTGTCGATCACCTCGGCCACCGTCCGCAGCGCCGCGCCGCCGGGCACGCCCAGCTGCTCGGCGACGAGTGAGGCGAACTCGGCGTCGACCCGGATCCGCTCGACCACCTCGTCGGCGATCGCCCGCAGATCGGCAGGAGCGGCGAGGGCCACGGCCGTTCCCGACGCGGGCGCTATCTCGTCGCCCGCGTAGACGCTCGTCCCGTCATCGCCGTAGGCGGTGAAGACGTGGTCGAACACGGCTTGAACCTTGGCCGCGAACAGCTCGGGTGGGTACGGGTCGGCCGGAAGGTCCTGGTCGAGGACGACCCTGATGGTGGTGCGCACCTCGGCGGCGGTGGCCGCCTTGCGGCGCCAGTCGAGCACCAGCTTGTCGTGGAGGGTGGCGAGGAGGCGCTTGGCCCCGGCTCTCACCGCCTTGCGCTGGACGTCGTCGAGCACCGGGTCGGGCCGGGTGAGGAGGTCGAAGAGGGCCAGTTCCTCCTCGGTCATATCCTCGCTGACCGTGCGGCGCTCCTCGGCCGTGAGGTCCTGGGACAGCGAGACCAGGCGGCGCAGGTACTCGTCGATGTTGAGGCTGCCGGCGTTGTACGCCGCGATGAGTTCACCCTCGGCCGCCTCGTCCAGCTCGGCCTCCTCCAGCAGCACGGTGAGCTCCTCGGCGAAGTCCTCGTTCACCAGCTGGAGCTCGGGGATGCAATTCTCGTAGTAGAGCGGGACGGTGGCGCCGTCCTCGATGGCGTCGCGGAAGTTGTAGACGCTCACGTAGTCGCCGAACTCCCGCCTGGTCAGCTCCTCGCCGACCACCAGCGGCGTGCCCGTGAAGCCCATGAAGGCGGCGTCGGGCAGCGCGCCGCGCATGTTGAGCGCCAGCGTGTCGTACTGGCTGCGATGCGCTTCGTCGGTCAGCACGACGACGTCGGAGCGGTCACATAGCAGTTCCGGCGTCTGGAATTTGTGCACCAGCGTGAAGACGTAGCGATGGTTGCCGCGCAAAAGCTCGCGCAAGTGCGCGCCGCTGGCGGCGTGGCACGCGTCACCCTCCGCTTCCGACACCGCACCCGTGGTTTTGAAGGTCTTGGCGATCTGCTCGTCAAGCTCGACGCGGTCGGTGACGACCACGAACGTCCAGTTCCCCGTCACCTTGCGCAGCACTTTCTGCGCGAAGAAAACCATCGAGAAACTCTTGCCACTGCCCTGCGTTTGCCAGAATACGCCGCCGCGGCCGTGGCCGAGCGTGCGCGCTTCGAGCATCGACGCGATCGCGTTGTTGACGCCCAGGAACTGGTGGTTCTGGCTGAGGATCTTCACCAGTCCCGCCTTGTGCTCGGAGAACAGCGTGAAGTTCTCGACGAGGTCGAGAAGCCGCGTGGGCGCGCAGGTGCCGCGCAGCATCACTTCCAGCGAGACGCGGCGGGGCTCGTCCTCGCGCTCGATGCGCTTCCACTCGAAGAACCGCTCCCAGTCCGCGGTCAGCGAACCGACGCGGCTGTCCGTGCCGTTGGAGGCGATGAGCAGCGCGTTGTACCAGAAGAGCGCCGGAACCTGGTGCTTGTAGTGCGTGAGGTTTTCGTCGAATGCGGCACGCGCCGGCACGCCGACTTTCTTGAATTCGATGACCACCCACGGCAGGCCGTTGACGAAGCCGACGAGATCGGGCCGGCAGGTGTAAAGCGTGCCGGTGACGCTGAACTGGCTGACGAGCAGGAAGTCGTTGTTCTGCGGTTCGTCCCAATCGATCACGCGCAGGCGCTCGGCCTTCTGCCCGCCGCGTTCGTGGTCAGGCACCGAAACGGCGGTGCCCTCCTTGAGCAGCCCGTAGACTTCGCGATTCGCGGCCTCGAGGCTCATCGCCGAACGGTCGCGGGCGAGCTCGTCGATTGCCGCGGTGATCGTCTCAGTCGGCAGTGCGGGATTGAGCCGGGTCAGCGCCGCATGCAGCCGTGCCGCGAGCACCACCTCGCTCTTCGTCTCGCGCGACAGCAGCCCGCCCGCGCCGAACGTTTCGTCCATTGCCGACACCGTCTGCCAGCCGAGCTCGGCGAACAGCTTCACCGCGGGCTGCTCGACGAGCTGGTCTTCGGTGTAGGCGTGGACGCTCACGCAATCAGGCGTTCAGGACCGCAGATTCAGGCAACAGCATGCAGCAGAAAGTCCACGTGCACGGCATCGAACGGAAATTCGAGGCTGCCCTCGGGGGTCTTGCGCAGGATGCCGGCTCCGAGGAGCGCGTGCGCGTCACCATGCACGGCCTTGACATCGCGTCCTACGCGGCGCGCCGCCTCACGCAAAGTCATCGGCCCCTGGCCCGCCATGCCCCTGATCAATTCCCAGCGCTTGGCAGTCAGCACCTTCCACAGCAGCTCGGGAGTGGCAAAGCTGATTCGCGCGCTCGCATCCGCCTTACCGCTCTTCCAGACGCGTACGAGATCGGCAGCCGCTGCGCGCGGCTTGCGCACGTCAAGTATCACGGTTTTCATTCAGCCACCTTTCCATGTCCGAGAAGAAATCGGCGACGAGTTGCTCGGGTGTCGTGAACCGGTAGGCCTTCTCGACATCGCCCGCGTGGCGGTGATCGCCCTTGCCCGCCTCGTTGTCGTAGCGCAGCGCGCAGTGGCCGTCGACGATCAGCGCCAATCGGTACTTGTAGCCATGCGCGCTTCCGCGAACCGGACTCGGCACTTCCCACAGCACCAGCTCTGCAAACGCTGCCTCGGCAATCACAACGCGCTGATTGAACACCAGCCGTGCCTTCATGTTGGAGAGGGTAACAACACGCTATCCGTGTTGTCAAACGCTCCAACAGGGCCGCGCAAGTCGATGCCAGGGCTGCTCGACGGGCTGGTCCTCGGTGCCGGCGTGGGGGCTCAGGGTCAGGCGGCTTCGAGCTCGATCTGGCCCGAGAGCAGGCGGGGGAGGAGGAGGTCGCGAGTGCGGCGGAGGTTTTGGATTCGGCGTTGGAGAGTGTGAATCTGCTCCGCCACTGCGGTCGTTGCGTCTCCGAACTTCTTTAGAAGGAGCCTGGACGGAATGAGTATCGCGGCCTTCTCGAAGGTCGTAGCGGTGACAGCTGGATAAGCTGCGCCAGTTGCGTTGTTGGTGAGGTACGCAATGAAATCTTCGGTGGTCGTCGCCAAATAAAGAAACGCGAACGGGACCTCAGTAGCAGTTAGCACGGCGAAGCCCGTCGAGGCTATCGTGTTTGGATTAGGGTGCATAACCTGCGCGTGGGAGCGTCGGTTCGGCCGCACGCATGACCAGAGTATGTCGCCATGTCGCACGACGCGTCGAGCACGACCCGGTGCATCTTGAAAAGCGTAGGTCGTAACGGTCTCGATCTGACCCGGTGTGACAGATGAGATGTCGATGTAGTGGAGTTCTTCCGGGGCATTGCGGGCATTGATCTGGGTGCGGTTCACGTCCGCCACGTCCGAAAGTTTCTTC
>JBKJNA010000241.1:0-8026 GCA_046596195.1 Acidimicrobiales bacterium
GGCGTCGACCTGGCCGTGTGCGTGCAGTACCTGGCGGGCGGCGCCGAAGGGTGGGCACTCGCCCTCACTTCTCTGCGCGACCTGTACGCAACGGAAGTCGACGACCCTGCCGCCACCGGCGGCGACTTCGGCGCCGAGGCCTCCCGTCTGGGCGAGGTCACGGCCGGGCTGCACCTCGCCCTGGCCGACGCTTTCGGCACGTCACCGGGCGACGCGGCGGCGTGGGCAGCGGGCGTCGAAGTCCAGATGAGCCGCCTCGCCGCCGGCGACGTCGACACCGTGAAGGCCAAGGAGTTCGTCGAGCGCCTGCGCGCTGTCGAGCGCCCGGGCTCGTCCATCCGGGTGCACGGGGACTACCACCTGGGCCAGGTGATGCGCACCGATGCCGGGTGGTTCGTGCTCGACTTCGAGGGCGAGCCCGCCCGTTCACTGGAGGAGCGCCGCCGGCCGTCGTCCCCCTTCAAAGATGTCGCCGGGATGCTGCGGTCGTTCCAGTATGCAGCTGCCGTCGCCCTCTCCGAGCGGGACGAGGGGGAGCAGAAGCGCCTGCTGCCGGTGGCCGAGGCGTGGGAGAAACGCAACCGCCTGGCGTTCCTTCGTGGCTACCTCGGCACCGACGGGATCGACGCCCTGTTGCCGGAACCGGGTGCCGACCGCTCCGCCGTGCTTGCCGCCTTCGAGCTCGACAAGGCCGTCTACGAGGTGCTCTACGAACGGGCGCATCGCCCGGGGTGGCTCGACATCCCCCTGCGTGCCGTCACCAGGCTGCTCGATGCCCACGAACCCGATGCCCAGGAATGAGGAGGAGGCTGTGCCCCTGAGGACCCGTGGCCCGCTCGACGAACAGCTCGACCGACTGACCGAGGGAACGTTGGGTGACCCCCACCAGGTGCTCGGTCCCCACGACGGGGTCGTGCGGGCGTGGCGCCCCGGCGCGACCGCCATGCGGCTGTTGCCGGACGGCGGCGCGGCCGTCGAGATGACCGTGCTCCGCCCGGTTGGGGTGTTCGAGGCGCCGGCCACGGCCGACGCCGGCCCCTACCGTTTGGAGGCCAGCTACGACGGCGGCGGCACGTACGTCTACGACGACCCCTACCGGTTCTGGCCGACAGTGGGCGATGTCGACCTGCACCTGTTCGGCGAAGGTCGCCACCGCCACCTGTGGCGGGCCCTGGGCGCCCACGTCCGCACCCATGAAGGGGCGCACGGCACCGCCTTCGCGGTGTGGGCGCCGAGCGCACGGTCGGTACGGGTGGTGGGGACGTTCAACCAATGGGACGGCCGCACCCACCCCATGCGCTCGCTCGGCTCGTCCGGTGTCTGGGAGCTGTTCATCCCCGAGATCGAAAAAGAGGACCTCTACAAATTCGAGATCCTCACGGCGGCCGGCCACCTGACGCTGAAGGCCGATCCGATGGCCTTCCGGGCCCAGCACCCGGCGCACGGTACGGCCAGCATGGTCGCCGAGTCTGACCATCGATGGACCGACGACGCCTGGATGGAAACGCGTGAATCGACCGAGAAGGTCCACGCACCGATCTCCGTCTACGAGGTGCACATCGGGTCGTGGCGGAAGTCCGACGAGTACACCTACTACACCTACCGGGAGTTGGCCGAGCGCCTCCCCGACTACCTGGTCGAGATGGGCTTCACCCACGTGGAGTTCATGCCCGTGGCCGAGCACCCCTACGACCCGTCGTGGGGGTACCAGGTCACGAGCTACTACGCCCCCACCGCCCGCTTCGGCACGCCCGACGACTTCCGGTTCCTGGTCGACGCCCTTCACGCCAAGGGCATCGGCGTCCTGGTCGACTGGGTGCCCGCCCACTTCCCGAGCGACGAGTGGGCGCTGGCCCGCTTCGACGGCACCGCCCTGTACGAGCATGAGGACCCGCGCCAGGGCGCCCACCCCGATTGGGGCACCCTCGTGTTCAACATGGGTCGCAACGAGGTCCGCAACTTCCTCGTCGCCAACGCGCTCTACTGGCTGGAGGAGTTCCACGTCGACGGCCTGCGGGTCGACGCAGTGGCGTCGATGCTCTACCTCGACTACTCCCGCGAGGAAGGCGAGTGGATCCCCAACAAGTTCGGGGGTCGCGAGAACCTGGAGGCGGTCGACTTCCTCAAGGAGCTCAACGAGGCCGTCTACGGGGCCCACCCCGGCGTGATGATGGTGGCCGAGGAGTCGACGGCGTGGCCGGCCGTGTCGCGTCCCACGTACGTGGGCGGGCTGGGCTTCGGCTTCAAGTGGAATATGGGCTGGATGCACGACACCCTCCAGTACTTCTCCAAGGATCCTGTGCACCGCCGCTTCCACCACAACGACCTCACCTTCGGGCTCCTCTACGCCTTCAGCGAGAATTTCATGCTGCCCCTCAGCCACGACGAGGTGGTGCACGGCAAGGGCGCCCTGGTGTCGAAGATGCCGGGCGACAAATGGCAGCGGCTCGCCAACCTGCGGGCGCTGTACGCGTGGATGTGGGCCCATCCGGGCAAGCAGCTGCTGTTCATGGGCGGCGAGATCGCCCAGGAGCGGGAGTGGGCCCACGACCGCGGTCTCGACTGGAACCTCCTCGACGACCCCGGGCACAAGGGCGTCCAGACGATGGTGGCCTCGCTCAACCGGGCCTACCAGGACCTGCCCCAGCTGTGGCAGCGCGACGACAGCCCCGACGGCTTCCGGTGGGTCGACGCCAGCGATGTGGAGAACAACGTGCTGTCGTTCCTCCGCGTCGGCTCCGACGGCAGCCAACTGGCGTGTGTGGCCAACCTGTCGCCCGTCGTCCGCCACGGCTACCGGTTCGGTCTCCCCACCGGTGGTGACTGGCGGGAGGTCCTGAACACCGACGCCGTCGAGTTCGGCGGCAGCGGCGTCGGCAACGCGGGCACGGTGTACGCGGCCGACGCCTCGTGGCACGGCCTGCCCTTCTCGGCCGAGCTCACTCTCCCCCCGCTCGCCGTGCTCTGGCTCACCGCCGAGGGCTGACCGCACCGCCGGGCCGGTACCGTCAGGGTGATGGCCCCGAGCCTCGTGGTCCACGCCCACTTCTACCAACCGCCCCGGGAGAACCCGTGGACGGAGCAACTGGCGCGTGAGCCGTCGGCGGCGCCGTTCCACGACTGGAACGCCCGGATCGACGCCGAGTGCTACGGGCCCAATGGTGTGGCCCGCGTCTTCGACGACGCCGGCCGGGTGGTCGACATCGTCAACAATTACGCGAACCTCTCGTTCGACGTGGGCCCGACCCTGCTGTCGTGGCTCGAGGTCCACGACCCCGAGACATACGGCCGCATCCTGGCCGCCGACGCCCGCTCGGGCGGGGGCATGGCCCAGGGGTGGGGCCACATCATCCTCCCGCTGGCCAATGATCGAGACATACGCACCCAGGTCCGTTGGGGCCTGATCGACTTCGAGCACCGCTTCGGCCGCCCGGCCGAGGGCATGTGGCTGCCCGAGGCGGCGGTCGACGCCGCCGTGCTGTCCGTGCTGGCCGAGGAGGGCGTGACCTTCACAGTGCTGGCACCCGGCCAGGCCCGGCGGGTGCGGCCCCTCGGTGGCGGGTCGCGCTCGTGGACACACGTGGAGGGCGGGGCGGTCGACACCTCCCGCCCGTACCGTTGGCTGCACCCCGACGGGTCGGGCCGGGGCGTCGACATCGTGTTCTACGACGGCGGCCTGTCGCACGGGATCGCCTTCGAGATGGGCACCCTGTCGAGCCAGAGTCTGCTGGAGCGGGTCACCGAGCGCAGCGCCGAGGGCGTGGTGACCATTGCGGCCGACGGCGAGACGTTCGGTCACCACCACCGCTGGGGTGAGCGCCTGGCCGCCCACGCCCTGTCGGTGGAGGCTCCGGCACGCGGGGTGGACGTCACCAACGTGGCCGCCTACCTCCGGGCCGAGCGGCCCGCCCACGAGGTGGACGTCGCCCTCAGCTCGTGGTCGTGCGCCCATGGCGTGGGTCGCTGGCGGGACGATTGCGGCTGCTCGACGGGCGGGCTGCCGGGATGGCAACAGCGCTGGCGGGCGCCCCTGCGAGCCGCCCTGGACGGCCTCCGGGACCGCCTGGCCGAGATCTTCGAGCGGCGGGGTGCCGGCGTGCTGCACGACCCGTGGGCGGCTCGTGACGACTACCTCCGGGTGTTCCTCGGCGCCACCAGCCGCGAGGAATTCGCCGCCGAGCACGTCACTGGCGACGTCGTCGAGGCATTCACACTGCTCGAGGCGCAGCGCAACGCCATGGCCATGTACACGTCGTGCGGCTGGTTCTTCAACGATCTGGCCGGACTGGAGACGGTGCAGATCCTTCGCTACGCGGCCCGGGTCATGGACCTGATCTCCGAGTTGGCGGAGGACCCGCACGAGGAGGCCTTCCTCGACGTGCTCGCCAAGGCCGAGAGCAACGTGGCCGAGGAGGGCAGCGGACGTGACGTTTGGCACCAGCACGTGCTGCCCGCCCGGGTCGACGCCGACAGGGCGGTGGCCAATCTGGCGCTGTTCGAGCTGCTGGAGCACCGCCCGCCCACGCCCATCGTGGGCGGGTACGCCGTAAAGGTGCTCGACCACGGTCGCTCGGACCGCGGCGTTGTCTCCCTGTGCTCCGGCCGCGTCACCCTCACCCACCTGCGCACGGGCCGGCGAAGTGAGCACGTCTACGCAGCCCTGCACCTCGGGGCATTGGAGGTCCTGGGGTCGACCCGGCGGGCCGATCCGGTGGCCGACGCCGCCGCCATCGGCTTCCTCCGGGGGTCGTTCGACCACGGCGCCTCCGTGACCACCCTGCTCCGACTGCTGGGCGAGGGGTTCGGTCCGGGCGAGTTCGACCTCACGTCGGCCCTACCCGACGCGGCCGAGCACATCGTCGACGGCGCCGCCGGCACCCTGGCCGACCGCTTCGCCGCCGCCTACGAGCGCCTCTTCGACGACCACCGCAAGACCATCGACATCCTGGCCGCCGCCAACTACCCCTTCCCCCCGGAGCTGCGGGCTCCGTCGGAGCTGGTGCTGGCCCGCCGTCTCGACGCCGAGGTCCTCGCCCAGCAGGGATCGGTGGAACCCTCCGACTACCGCCGGGCGGTGGCGCTCGCCCGCGAGGCACGGGCCGCCGGCTTCGCCGTGGGAACCCCCCGCTCGCGGGCCCTCGTGGGCCGGCTCCTCGAGGGTGCCACCGAGCAGGCCGTGCGGGGCGGGCCGAATGCCGCCCGCGGCATCGATGCCGCCCTCGCCCTGCTCCAGATCTCCGACGACCTCGGCCTCGACGGTCCGTGGGAACGGGCCCAGGAGCTCGTGCACCGCTCGATGCGGGGCAGCGCTGCGCCGCGGGCAGAGCTGGCGCCCCTCGCCGCCGCTCTCGGCCTCGCCGTCGACTGATCAGATGACCTTCCGGCCACCCCCGCCGGCGAGTGGCGATCGAGCCTACGTATCACGAATCGCGATACGCTACCAGCGTGGCGCACGCGATCTCCGTCCGGCTCGACGACGCGGCAGAGAAGGCCCTCCGGGTACTGGAAGCATCGGGCATGTCAAGGTCGCAGGCGATCCGAACCTCGCTGATCGCATCGGCCCAGAGGCTGCGCCAGAAGTCGTCCCTCGCGGCAGAGGTCTCGGCGCTCGAAGCAGACGAGGCGGACCGGGATGAGATGTCGGCGGTCGCAGCGCTCATGGAGTCGATACGTGCTCCGGGGTGACGTCTACCGCTTCAAACTCCACAAGGGGATCGGCCACGAGCAGCACGGCGACCGGTTCGGCATTGTCGTCCAAGCCGACGCACTTCTGCCACGATCGGTCGTGATCGTGGCGCCCACGTCGCGGAGCGCTCGAGAAGCGTCGTTCCGCCCTGACGTCGAGATCAGCGGCAGGACAACCCGGGTGCTGGTCGAGCAGCTCGGTGCAGTCGATGTGTCCCGACTCGGCGACCTCTGCGGACACCTGAGCCCCGACGAGATGTGGGGCGTCGATGAAGCCCTGACGACGGTGCTCGGGCTCGGCTGATCTCGTCAACGAGCGAGAGTGCCTCGATCGGGCATTCTGGAGGGATTGAGTCTACCCTGACAGGCGCCCGGGTGCTCCTGCGCCCCGTGCGGCCGGACGACGGCCCGGCGTTGGTCGAGATGTTCCAGGAACCGGCCGTGGCCCTCTGGTGGCCGCGGTACGACGTCGACAAGGTCGAGCGCGAGATCGTGGGCGACGAGGACCCGGAGGCGACCATCTACGCCATCGAGGTCGACGGCCAGGTGGCCGGCGTCGTGCAGTGCTACGAGGAGGACGACCCTGACTACCGGTCGGCGAGCATCGACATCGCCGTGGCCGAGGCTTGGCACGGCACCGGGGTGGCCGTCGACGCCCTGCGCACGCTGGCCCACCACCTCGTCGACGACCTCGGCCACCACCACCTCACCATCGACCCGGCCGCGGCCAACGCCCGGGCCATCGCCTGCTACTCGAAGGTCGGCTTCCGCCCGGTCGGCGTCCTCCGCCGGAACGAGCGCGGCCCCGACGGCACCTTCCACGACACCCTCTTCATGGACCTGGTCGCCGAAGAGTTGCGCTAATCCTAAAACAAGCGCTCCCGAGGGTCGGCGGCCATCGATAACGGTTTCGAGCGGTTTCTCGCGGGGTGCGAGGCCATTCTGGCGGTGTTGATGCGGTGCGGTTTCGTGCAGGGGCCTGCATCGGGCCGGTTCGGACCCGATGGCCGGTTCCCGGGGTCGCTAAAGCACAGCCGGTGCGGGCTCGGGCCTTGCGGCGATCAGGGCTGCGGCGTCAGACGCCATCGAACTGGACCGGCTCCGCCGCCGCCCCCAAACCCGATAGGCCAGTCCTCCGGGCGGCCGTTTCTTCCTGCACCCCAACCCGCTCGGGCCTCAATCTGCCATCGCGGGCAAGCAAGTCGCTTGGAGAAACAAGGGTTTCTCGGCGCCGGCTCAACGCCGAAGCGGCGGATCAGGTGGCCGGTTACGGCGCGGTTGTGGAACCCACACGCGGCGCGCCCGTTGCGCTGCGTCGTCCGCTCGCCCGCCGCCCACGGCTCGATGTGGTCGACCTGGCAGCGGCCGGCGGGCACGTCGCACAGCTCCTCGAAGCACTCCCGGTCGCGCACTTGGACGGCCCGGCGCAGCGCCCCGGTGAACAGTCGCCGTGTCACCCCCACGTCGATCACCCTCGACGGGGTGTCGAACACCACCCGCTCGATCCAGGCCCGGTCGAGCCATCCGGCGACGGTGCCCGGGCTCACCACGGTGCCGTCGGCCAGTTCGCAGATGGGCCCGGCGAAGGTCTCGTAGCCCACCACGACAGTGAACAGCGGCTCGGGCCGGCGCCCGTCGGCCGGGGCCGTCGATGAGCGCACCGCCATCTCGATCACGGCGTCGGCTCGGCGCTGCGACGGCGTGCGGCGCAGGTCGTCCACCCCGACGGCGTCGCCCACCCGCCCTCGGGCCTCCTCCCAGTCGGCTTCGAACATCTCGTCGACGATCCTGCCCAACTCGGTGTTGACGATGTCGCCCCCCACCGGGTCGAGGAGCAGGTCGCCCAGCCACATGCCCTCGAAGCCCTGCGACAGGTGGAAGCGCCGGGCGTCGAGCTGCTTGGCCGCCCTGTCCTCGGCGCCGTCAGGGTCGGCGTGCTGGGACCAGTAGCCGACCACCCGGAAGAAGGTGTCGATACGCAGCTCGCGGGCCTTGCCCACGAGCAGCTCCTCGTCGCGTTCCATGGCGTCGGCCGTGGTCTTGGTGCGGGCCCGGGCCAGCGCGGCCACATGGGCGTTGTTGATCTCGCCTGCCAGCCACGCCTTCTCCGCCGCCGGGAGGTGGCGCAGGTCACGACCGAGCGCCACTCTGCGGGAGGCGACCGACTTCGGGATATTGCAGCGGATCCAGATCCACCCGGCCGCAGAGCGGGCCCGCCCCGCCTGCCACTCGCCGCCTGCGTCGAACGCCGCGGATGCCACCGTGGCAGCTGCCTCCAGGCGGGCCAGGGCGTGGTGCAGGCGCTCGATGCTCTCGCCGTCCGACAGCGAAGCGGCCTCGC
>JBKJNA010000242.1:0-11655 GCA_046596195.1 Acidimicrobiales bacterium
CCCAGGTGGCGGCGCAGCTCGCCCGGCTCGGGGGCGGCGCCGTCGGCCACCACGTAACCCACCAGGCGGGTGTCGCCGGGGACGTCCTCGCGCGCCACCACCACCGCCTGGGCCACCCACCACCATCTGGTGGCGCTCGTCGTCGCCCAGCATGGCAAGGCGCGACACGGTGGTGGTGGGGTCGGCCACCGCTGCGCCCACCACGTTGACCAGGTGGCCGGCCAGGGCGGCCATGGTGGCCGCCTCGTACAGGTCGGTGGCGTAGACCACCTCGCCCGACACGCCTCCGTCGGCGGCTTCGGCCATGGTCACCTCGACGTCGAAGCGGGCCACCTCGCCGCTGTAGGCGTAGCCGCTGAGCCCGCCCAGGGCGCCCGACGCCACCGCCCCGCCGTGGGCGTCGAAGGAGGCGTGGCGGGGGGCGAAGAGCTGGAAGGCCACCTGGGCGATGGGGTTGCGGCTCAGGTCGCGCACCGGGGCCAGCTCGGCCACCAGGTGCTCGAAGGGCAGCTCCTGGTGGTCGTAGGCACCGAGGGCGGCCTCGCGCACCCGGGCCAGCACCTCGGTGAAGCTCGGGTCGCCCGACAACTCGCTGCGCAACGCCAAGGTGTTGCCGAAGTAGCCGACCACGTCCTCCACCTCGGTGTGGGTGCGCCCGGCTATGGGGGTGGCGACCACGATGTCGTCGGTGCCGCTCCAGCGGGCCAGCACCACCTCGAAGGCGGCCAGCAGGGCCATGAAGGGCGTGGCCGCCTGCGCCCGGGCCAGGGCCCGCAGCCCCTCGGCCACGCCGGGTTCGATGCGAAAGGCGTGGGTGGCGCCGCGGTGGGAGGGCACCGGGGGGCGGGGGTGGTCGGCGGGCAGGTCGAGCACCAGGGGGTGGCCGGCCAGGCGGGTGGTCCAGTAGGCCAGCGTCCTCGGTTCGACCACGACGATTCCTCCTGCTGTCACGAAAGCCCCTCAAGCTCTGAAAGTAGACGGTTTCCCGGCTCGAAACATCCCCTTTCGGCCATGGGTGGTGGTCGTCCCCGGGTGCGCGTCGCAAGGCCCCCGGCTCACGGGAATGGCTCACGGAACGAGGCGCGGAGGTGCGCCGGCTGCCCGCAGGTGGTAGGTCTTCTTCTCCGACCCGCACCCGGCGGGGGGAGGTTCGACCATGCGCATCGCCTTCGTCAGCGCCGACTCGCGGCGGGCGTCAACCGACGGACGTTGGCTGCGGAGCGGCTCGAGCTGGTGGCGCTGCGAGATCCCGGCCCGGTACCTGAGCGCCAACGGGCATGACGCCGTCCACGTGCCCAGCGTCCGCCGCCGGCCGACGGGGGAGCTTGTCCCGGTCACATGGGAGGGGGAGGAGGACACCTCCGGCTACGACGTCCTCGTGCTGCTGCGCTGGATGCAGGACGGGGCGGCGGACGCGATCCGCGCCGCCAGGACGACCGGCCAGGCAGTGGTGAACGACTGCGACGACTGGTTCGACGGTATCCATGGCTCCAATGACGCGCTTCGTCCTGTGGCAGGGTCGGATGCGGGCCCGGACCTCTACGAATACCGGGCCTCGCTCGCCGCCAGCTCGGCGCTGACCGCCTCCACGCCGTATCTGGCCGAGCGGCTCGAGGCCCTGGGCAGGCCCGTGCTTGTCGTGCGCAACGCCATCGACCTGGCGCGCTGGCGGGTGCGGCCCCCGCCCTCGGCCCCGGTGGTGGTCGGGTGGGTGGGGGCGACCGGATGGCACCCGGGGGACCTCGAGACGTTGTCCGCCGTGGTCGGCCCCTATCTTCGCCGCCACGGCTTCCGCTTCGCCCACCACGGCAATGCCGACGGCGCGCCCAGCGCCGCCGACCTCCTCGCCGTCGGCGTCGACCAGGTGGAGCGGGTCCGGGACATGGTCGCGGCCGAGCAGTACCCCGAGCTCTTCACGGGCATCCACATCGGCCTCGTGCCCCTTCACCGCGCTCCGTTCAACCTGGCCAAGTGCCTCGACGTGCAGGTGCCCGTGCCCACGCCACACGGCCTGGTGCCCGTTGCCGAGCTCCGCCCGGGCCAGCTGGTGTGGAACGGCGAGGACTGGGTGGCGGTCGAGGCCGTGGCCCACGAGCTGCCCCGGGCCGGTCTTCGGATCCGTACGGTGGGCGGCCGCGAGCTGGCTCTCACGCCCGAGCACCGCATGCGCACGCCCGACGGCTGGGTCCCAGGAGGTGCGCTCGCCGCCGGCGACCTGCTCTGCGCGCCGCGGGCCCCCCGAAACGGCGCCCCGGAGGACGCGGTGGGCGCCGGCCCGGGCGAGGACGTCATCGCCTCCGTGAGGCCCGACACCGTGCGGCCTGTCGACATCCAGGTGACCGGTGAGGTGTTCGTGGCCGCGGGCCTCGTCAGCCACAACAGCGCCGTCAAGGGCATGGAGTACGCCGCCTCGGGCATTCCCTTCGTGGCCCAGGCAACCGGCGAGTACAAGTGGTTCGCTCCCGACGTGACGGCGGCGACGGAACAGGACTGGGTCGACCGGCTCGAGCGACTCAGCGACCCGGGCGAGCGAGCGGCGACGGCAGCCCGCCTCCGGGCCCGGGTCGAGGAGTTCGACGCCGCCATTCGCTGGCGCGACTGGGAGGACGCTCTTCGTGCTGTCGTGGGCTGACGGTGAAGGAGCGACCGAGCCCGGTCCGGGGCCGACGACCGGCGCCGCCGGCCGGGATGAAACCGGCGACGCCGCCTACCGGGCGTTTGTGGAGGGCGTGGAGCCGCGCTTCATCGCCGCTGAGTCCGCCGGACAGGCGCGGGTCGCTGGCGACCCCGGCGCGCCGGTCGTGAGCGTGATCGTGGAGGTGCGCGCGTCGGAGCGGGAGCTGCTCCGGCGTTGCCTTGCATCGGTCGCCGCTCAGACGTATCCCTTCTGGCAGCTCTGCATCAGCGACGACGGCTCTGCGGGCGATGGGCTGTCGGCGCTCGAAGCGGATGACAGGGCGATCACCACGCGCGATGGCAGTGGCAGTGCGGGGGCTGCGGCCCTGGCCACCGGCGAGCTGGTGGCGTTCCTCGGCCAGCACGACGAGTTGGCGCCCACCGCCCTCGCCGCAGTCGTGTCCGCCTTCGCGGCCGATGAAGAGATCGACGTCGTCTATACCGACGAGGACCTCGTAGACCCGGGAGGTGGCCGGAGCCGGCCTCGGTTCAAACCGGGCTGGTCACCGGACCTGCTCCTCGGCTGCGACTACGTCGGCCGTCTCCTCGTCGCCCGCCGGTCGCTGCTGCAGGGCGCAGGGGGAGCACCCACGCACTCGGGCCCGGCCGCCGATCACGATCTCGTCCTCCGCCTCACCGAGCGTGCACGCCGGGTGGGCCATGTCCCGGTGGTGGCCTACCACTGCCGCCAGGTTGCCCTACCGGCCGGCCCCGAGGTGGTCAGCGCCGCTCTCGACCGGCGCGGGGAGGACGCCGTGGTGGAGCCGGGCCTGATCGACGGCACCCATCGCGTGCGCCGGCGTATCGCACGCCCGCCCCTGGTCAGCGTGGTGGTGCCCTTCCGCGACGGTGCCGAGCTGCTCCGCAGGTGTGTTGCCTCGCTGCACCGCACCGCCGGGTACGAGCGGTGGGAAGCGGTGCTCGTCGACAACGCGAGCTGGGAGCCCGAGACACGAGCGCTCGTGCAGCGACTGGCCACCGACGGGAGGTGTCGGATCGTTTCCGACGAGCGGCCGTTCAACTGGTCGGCGATCAACAACGGCGCAGTCCGCCAGAGCGACGGCGACCTGCTGCTGTTCCTGAACAGCGACGTCGAGGGCCGCCGTCACGGCTGGCTCGAGGCGATGGTGGAGCACGCCCAGCGGCCGGAGGTCGGTGCAGTGGGGGCTCGGCTGGTCTACCCCGACGGCCGGGTGCAGCACGCCGGAGTGACGCTCGGCCTGGGAGGTTTCGTGGCCTGGCACCCGTTCCTCGGGCTGCCGCCTGACGACCCCGGGTATCTCGGCCTGGCCGTTTCGACCCGGAATGTCAGCGCCGTCACGGGCGCGTGCCTCCTGGCGCGCCGGGAGGTCTTCGACGAGGTCGGAGGCTTCGACGAGGACCTGGCTGTGTGCTTCAACGACGTGGACTTCTGCCTGCGGCTCCGCCAGCGCGGCTACGAGATCGTCTATACGCCCTTCGCCGAGCTGGTGCACCACGAGAGCGTCGGTCGCGGCGCGGGTGTGGACCCCGGCGAAGTGCTGGAGATGTTCCGGCGCTGGGAACCGCTCATCCGGTCGGACCCGTACCTGAACCGCAACCTCGATCCGCTAGCGCCGCAACCCGCCGTGCGCACCGGCATCGGTATCGACGACCCCTGGGCGGGTACTCGGCGGCTCGCCGAGACGCTGGCCATGGTCCCGGTCCCATGAGCGCCCGATGAACGGAAGGCGCGTGGCGGTCATCGGCGGCGAGGCCGGTGGTCCGTGGGGCGAGGAGCGCCTTGTGGTCAATCGCCTCTGCGGCGCACTGGCCTGTCATGGCGATGTGGACCTCCTCGTCGAGGGGCCCGGGCCTCGTGCCGGCCATGACGGCGCCGTCGCCGTCCGCCGGTTCCCGGCTCCTCGCGACGTGGGCGAGGCCGGCGATCGACGGTCCAGCCTCGGGCGGCACCTGGCCGTCGGTCGCTACGACCTCGTGGTGGCTGCCGGCTTCCGCCATCCCGCGTCGGCGGCGGCGCTGCGTTCGGTGCCGGAAAAGACGCCTGTGGTCGCCGTTCCCCTGGCTCGCCTGGGTGAGCCGTGGCACGGGACGGAGGCGTGCATGCGCGCGGCGAGGGTGGTGGTCACGACCGAGCACGAGGGGTCGGTCGTCCGGCAGCTGGTCCCCGAGCTGGCGCAGGACCGGGTTCGGGTCGTCGGCTCCGTGGTTCGCGTCAACGACGTCGTGCGTCGCTTCGCGGTCACCACCGACCGCACGCCCTCGGTCGTGGTGGCGGCAGACTGGGAGGACGAGGACGGGGTCGCGCTTGCGTCGTGGTGCGACGAACTGCGGTCTGCACTCGCACCGGGCCTCGTCTTGCGCTGCGTCGGCCCCGGGTCCCACCTCGTCCCGGGTGGGGTGTCGCCGCCAGCGTCCGGGCGGACCGACGCCTGGCGATGGATCCTCTTGGCTGTCGCCCTGGTCGATCCCCGGCCGGCCCGGTTGGTGGGGCGGGAGGTGCTGGAGTCGATGCTGCTCGGCACGCCCGTGATCGTGCCCCACGATGGGGGAGCGACGAGAGTGCACGCGGAAGCGGCGGGTGGCTCGCCGTTCTCCGACCTGCCCGGAGCCGTCAACCTTGCGCGCAAACTTCTCGACCCGGACCGGCTGGCAGTCCTGCGTGCCCGGGGCCGAAAGTACGTCGAGGACGTCTATGGCGATCCCGACGACTACATCGAGCGTGTACGAGTCGCCATCCTCGATCTTGTCGGCTGAAACGGGTCCATTCGCAGGGCGCTGACACCAACGCGGTCGTGTGGTCGCAGCGGGTGATCACCGGCCAGGTAAGTTCGCCGGTCCTTGTTCCCGGCCCCGTGGTGATGCCAGTTCACCGACGAACATCGAGTTGGGGTGTCCAAGCCCGACGTGCCGGTGATGGCCCATGCTGATCCGCAGCAGCGGTTGCTGGCCTCTGCGGGCCGCCGGTCAGGCTGAGCCGAAGCGCGTCGTCCTGACCCGCCGAAAGACCGGCACCGGCGCCCCGCAGGTGGCGGGGTACTCCACACGCATCGAGTCGCCGGGGGCCTGCCAGACTAGCGGCGTCCCAGAGACAGGAGTGGTCATGCGTGCACTCTCGTTCCGTCCGGCGCTCACCCTGCGGGGCAGGAAATTCAAGGGGTTGCGGGGGTGGGCGGGCAAGCCGCTGCACCCGCCGCTCACCGACGTGCCCGTTGGCGCCTACATCCTGGTGGCAGCGTTCGACGTGCTGTCGTTCCTTTTCAAGGACGAGCTGTGGGCCCGCGACCTATACCGGGCGGGCACGTTCACGATGGTGGGCGGCGCGGTGGTGTCGGTGTTCGCAGCCCTGACCGGCTTCTGGGACTGGCTCAAGTCCACCAAGAAGGGCACCCAGGCCCGGCGGACGGCCAACGCCCATGCCTGGACGATGCTCACCGTCACCGGCCTGGTGCTTGTCGACATCGTGATGCGGTGGTTCCTCTACGACTTCGTCCGGTACACCCCGCCCCGCGTTCTGATAGTGACGCTGGCCGCCGCAGGTCTCACGTTCATCGGCGGCACCCTCGGCGGTTCGCTGGCCTATGACTACGGCTTCAACGTGGAGACGTCTGGTGACCACCCCGTCTGGCATGAGTCCGAGGTCGACGTGTTCCCGGGCGACGAGCACACCGCCTGACCTCAGGTCCCGGCCAACTCCTGGCGTCGGCAGCGATCATGGCTGCCGGGAGGCGCGCTGCGTTCTGCGGAGTCCTGCATCCGGTATCCGGACGTAGGACTCCACAGAATCTCGCCGTCAGGGGTCGGTGGTCGTGGCGATCCGGTCGGCGACACTCTCGACGTGACCTGCTTGGTCGGGCTGGGCTTCCTTCAGGCGGCCTGGCCGGCCGCCTGAAGGGCCTCGACCGCCCGCTGCGCACCTACTGCCTGCCGGCGCCGCAGGCTGGGCATGCCGAGGGCGACCAGGGCCACGACCAGGCTGGCGGCCCCGCTGAGCGCCAGGCCGGCGCGAGCCCCCCAGTGTTCCGACACGAAGCCGAGCAGCGGACCCCCGATCGGCGTGGTGCCGAGGAACACCAGCCCGTAGATGGCCATCACCCGTCCCCGCATGGCCGGCGACGAGTTGAGCTGCAGGGTGGCGTTGGCCGTGGCCAGGAACAACATCACCGAGACGCCCACCGGCACGAGCAGCACGGCCACGGTGGCGGCGTTGGGTGCGACGGCGGTGGCCAGCGTCAGGACGCCGAAGGCGACGCCCGACCCCACCAGCCGGGGGCGGGTCGGCCTGGCGCGGGAGGCGGCGAAGAGGGCGCCGAGCAGCGAGCCGAAGGCCATGACGCCGGTGAGGAGGCCGTAGAGAGTGGCGCCGCCGTGCAGCGTGTCTCGGGCCAGCAGGGGCAGCACCACGGCGAAGTTGAAGCCGAAGGTGCCCACGACCGCCACGAGGATCAGCGGTGACCGCAACTCGGGGGTTCGCCACACGTGGCGGAGCCCCTCTCGGATCTGCCCGGGCCGGCGGCCGCCGTCGCCCTCGACCGCCGCGGTGCGGTACAGCTCGGCTGGGCGCATGGCCCGCAGGGCGGCGATGACCACCACGTAGGACACGGCGTTCACCAGGAATGCAGGCGCCACGCCGGCCGTGGAGATCACCACGCCGGCGGCGGCGGGGCCGACGAGCCGGCCGGCGTTGAACATGGCGCTGTTGAGGCCGACAGCGTTGGGCACCTCGTCGGGTCCGACCATCTCGGTGACGAAGGCCTGCCGGGTCGGCATGTCGACGACCTGCACCAGGCCGAGGGCGAAGGCGAGCACATAGACCATCCACAGCTGGACCACGTCGGCCACGACCAGTGTCCACAACGTGAGGGCCAGGACGGCGGCCACCGCCTGGGCGGCGATGAGGACCCTGCGCTTGTCGAAGCGGTCGGCGACCACGCCGCCCCACATGCCGAACAGCAGCATGGGAAGGAACTGCAGCGCGACGGTGAACCCGAGGGCGGTGCCGCTGTCGGTGAGCGTGATCACGAGCCAGCTCTGTGCCACCTGTTGCATCCAGGTGCCCGACACCGACACCAGCTGGCCGGTGAAGAACAGGCGGTAGTTGCGGACCCGCAAGGAGCGGAAGGTGTGCCGGGTGGCCTTGCCGACCGCAGCGCGCGCTCCGTCGTCGCCGAATGGGCTCCGGGTCAGGCTCATGCAGGCACGTCCAGCAGGTGTTCGAGGGCATCGACCGCAGCGGCCAGGGCGGCCCGGTCGTTGGCGCCGAGAGCGCTGAGGCGGGCAGCCAGGTAGGCGTCCTTGCGGTGGCGGCTGCGTTCGACGAAACGCTGCCCGGCGTCGGAAACGGCCACGCGCGACACCCGGCGGTCGGTGGGGTTCACGGCGCGGGAGACGAGGCCGAGCTCCTCCAGCGACGCGACGATGCGCGTCATGGTGGGAGGCTTCACCCGCTCGGCGGCCGATAGCTCGCCCAGCGTCAGGGGGCCGCAGTTGGCCAGCGAGGCCAGTGCCGAGAGCTGCGAGGCCGAGACGTCCGTGTCGGCCTGCTGGCGCAGGCGCCTGGCCAGGCGCATCACGGACAGCCGAAGGCGGGCAGCCAGCTCGGCGTCCGTCTCGTCAGTGCCCGTCGCATCCGGCTCCACGGAGGTCATGTGTCCCATATTGGCTCCAACTCCTTAGCAATGCGAACTAGTTCCGCGAGCGGCGGGTTTCTACAGGCTCCCGGCGACCATGCCGAAACCACTCTCGGTGGTCAGTTTCGGCCCCGAGGAAGAAAGGAGGCCGCGAGTGGCACACGCTGTGCCCCAGGCGATGGGGACGCTGGGCCTGCTCCGGGTGCTCCTGGTCGATGACGATCCGGACATGCGCAGCCTGCTCGAGATCATGCTGGCCGAGGACGGGCGCTTCGCCGTCGTGGGCCATGCCTCCGACGGTGCCGAGGCGGTGCGCCTGGCCGTCTCCGAGCAGCCCGACGTGGTCGTCCTCGACCTCCAGATGCCGGGCATGGACGGGTTGACGGCGCTTCCGCTGCTGCGCGAGCGACTGCCGCGCGCCCGTATCGTCGTGGTGTCGGCCTTTCCCGACCCGCTCACCCTGGCGTTCGCCATGCAACGCGGCGTGGACGGGTACATCGACAAGAGCCGCACATGGTGCGAACTGGTTCCCACACTCGAAGGGCTCTGCGCCCTGGTGTGACCCGTGTGATTCCCCCCCGCCGGGAAGCAGGCGACGCGTCCACCTGCGCCGCCGCTGCCCGTCCGCTTCCGTGGGCCGGCGGTGGTCGCCCGGTAGCATGCGCGCCGTGACGGTCAGGCTCCGATTCTCGCCGTCGCCCACCGGGTACTTCCACGTAGGTGGAGCCCGCACCGCCCTGTACAACTGGCTCGAGGCCCGTCGCCAGGGCGGCGCCTTCATCCTCCGTATCGAGGACACCGACACCGAGCGCAATCGCCCGGAATGGGTCGAAGGGATCCAGTCCGCCATGCGGTGGCTGGGCCTCGACTGGGACGAGGGGCCCTACTTCCAATCGCAGCGGGCCCATCTGTACGAGGCAGCCGCCGCCAAGCTGGTGGCCGGTGGGCAGGCGTACTCCTGCGATTGCACGCGCGAGGTGGTGCTGGAACGCACCAAGGGAAACGCCATCCCCGGCTACGACGGTTTCTGCCGTGACCGCAACCTGGAACCGGGCCCCGGCCGGGCCCTGCGCTTCCGCGTCCCCGACGAGGGATCGACCACGGTGGTCGACATCATCCGGGGCAGGCCCACATTCGAGCACGCCACCATCGAGGACTTCGTCATCGTGCGCTCGAACGGCACGTCGCTGTTCGTGCTGGCCAACGTGGTGGACGACGTCGACATGGGCGTCACCCACGTGATCCGGGCCGAGGAGCACCTTCCCACCACGCCCAAGTACGTGCTGCTACACGGAGCGCTGGCCGGCGGTGTCGACTTGCCCGTGTTCGCCCACGTGCCCGTCCTGGTGGACGAGCGCCGCAAGAAACTGTCCAAGCGCACCCACCGGGTGGCGCTCGAGGACTACCGGGATCAGGGCATCCTCCCCGAGGCCATGCGCAACTACCTGGTCCTGCTCGGCTGGGCGCCGGGCGGCGACCGGGAGGTGCTGACGCTTTCGGAGATGGTCGACGAGTTCCGGCTGGAGGACGTGAACTCGTCGCCCGCCTTCTTCGACGAACGCAAGCTGCTGCACTTCAACGGCGAGTACATACGTGCGTTGGACCTCGATGCGTTCGTAGCCCGGTCGGCGCCCTTTCTCCAGCAGGGAGGATGGCCGACGAAGGATTTCGACCCCGTTGCATTCGCGGCACTTGCGCCGCTGGTGCAGGAGCGGGTCAAGACCCTGGCAGAGGTCCCCGCCATGGTCGACTTCCTGTTCCTGTCGGAGGCGCCGTTCGAGGCCAAGGCGTGGGAGAAGCGGGTGGTGCGCGGCGCCTCCGCCCGGGAGATCCTGGCCGCAGCCGTGGATGTCTACGGATCGGTGGCGTGGGACGCCGCAGCCCTCCATGAGTCAACCGCCGCCCTCGGCGACCAGCTCGGGCTGACCCTCGGCAAGGCCCAGTTCCCGATCCGGGTGGCAATCACCGGGCGTGATGTGGGCCCGCCGCTGTTCGAGTCGCTCGTCGTGCTGGGCCGGGAGCGGTCGATCCGGCGCTTAGGGGCGGCGCTGGAGCGGCTTGACGCTGCCGGACCGCCGAACCCTCCCGAGCGGCCGGCGGGGTAGCGGGTCTCCGTTGCTGCGCCCGGCGGTGAAGGTGGTGGCCGGACTGATGACCGTCATCGTCGTGTATCTGGCCCTCACGTTCATTCAGGTGGTGCGGGCGTCCGGCCGCGACCAGGCACGCGAGGTGCAGGCCATCGTGGTGCTCGGGGCGGCCCAGTACAACGGCAAGCCGTCGCCCGTCCTGCGGGCCCGCCTGGACCACGCCGCCGACCTCTACCGCCAGGGCCTGGCCGCCAAGGTGGTGGTCACCGGCGGCAAGCAGGTGGGCGACAGCCTCACCGAGGCCGCCGTGTCGGCGAACTACCTGGCCCGCCACGGGGTGCCCGAGGGGTCGATCCTTCGAGAGGTCAACGGACGCTCGTCGTGGCAGCAGCTGGCGGCGGCGGCCTCGTTCCTCAAGAAGCGGGGGATCACCCAGGTCGTCCTTGTGTCCGACGGGTTCCACAGCGTACGCATCTCCGCCATCGCCCACGAGCTCGGGCTCCAGGGCTACACGTCGCCGGCGACCGGGTCGCCCATCCACGGCGCCGGCGTCCTGCCCTACCTGGGCAAGGAGACGCTGGCCGTGGCCGCCGGCCGCATCATCGGGTACCGGCGGGTGGCCGGTATCTCCACGGCAGCCACCTCGGCGCTTGGTCTCGCGGTCGAGGGGCTGGACGACGAGAACCGCTTGGCCGGGGATGGTGGGCACCGGCTAACCTTCGAGACGCCCGTTCGGGGGTGGTGTAATCGGCAACACGACAGGTTCTGGACCTGTTTTTGGGGGTTCGAGTCCTCCCCCCCGAGCTGACCGCCGGCGCAGCCGGCGGCCATGGCCCCATCGTCTAGAGGCCTAGGACACCACCCTCTCAAGGTGGCGACACGGGTTCGAATCCCGTTGGGGCTGCAATCCTGAAGCCGCTGCTCAGCGGCGGTTTCATGCCTTCTACCAGGGGCTTTCGCGCTCTGTCCATCGAGTCCGGGTGGTCCACTGAGTCGGGTCCTCCTCGTGCGCGTGGAGCGGGCGGCCCATGTGAGACCGGGCGGATAGCAGGAGGCCGGCGCCGCCAGCTACGCAGGCGCGGCGCTGCGCTCATCATGGAGGGCTGTTGCTGCACGTCGCAGTCTGCGGCGGCGCCACGAGGCGGTAGTGGCCCTGGACACAGCCACCTAGGTGGCTGCTGAAGTAGTCGTCTGACCATCCACCGCTCCAGCCGGCCGGTGTTCGACAATCCGGGCATGGCATTGGGTATGGCGACGCTCGACCAGCGCTTCGAAAGCCCGAG
>JBKJNA010000129.1:0-19168 GCA_046596195.1 Acidimicrobiales bacterium
CTCCCGAGCCGACACCAGGCTCATGCCGCAGCGCCAGCTCAGCCAGTGGGCGCAGGACTTCGCTCCCTGGTGGCCCCAGCCTTCTCGCCGGTCGAACTCGGCAACCAGCTCCAGCCAGCGACACATGGCGGCCGACAGTTGGGCGGACAGCTGGCAGATCTCGTGCTCGAGGAGGTGCACGACGGACCCCTTGGTCCGACCCAGATGCTCGCCCGGATCCACCTGGCGTGCCGTACCGACGGCTACTTTTACGTGAATGGGCAGCACGATGTCTGACCTTCGACTCGTCGAGCTGGGCGAGATCGAGGCGGTGGTGGGCGCGCAGTCGTTCGAGCGTGGCCGCACGTATGCCCGCAAAGGCAGGGTCCTCAGCGTCGAGTGGGACCCGCACACCAAGGCGCTGACAGGATCAGTGGTCGGCCAGGGGGCCGTGTACGTCACCACAGCGTCCTTTGCCCTCCCCGGCGGCGGCGCGCCGTCGTTCGAGGACGGGAAATGCAGTTGCCCTGTCGCCTACAACTGCAAGCACGTCGCGGCGATCGTCTGCGCCGCCGCTGACCTCGGCCATCCTCGGCGCGGACCTCGACGGCGCTCGCTGCAACCGGTCACCAGCCCGCCACCTCTGCCGTCGTGGGAGGCTCCGCTGCGCGCGCTGATCGATGCGCCGGAGACGGCTGTCCAGGGCATACCGATCGCCGTCGAGTTGGCGCTGGACCTCGGCGGCGCGGCTGAGCGGGGCGGGCGGCGCCTGCTGGCGCGCCTGATGCGTCCGGGGGCCCGGGGTGGGTGGGTCAACGGGTCCTTGGCGTGGAGCGATCTCGACGGGTGGCACGTCAGGAACGGAGGCTTCCGCCCCGATCACTTGGCGCTGGCCACCGAGTTGCATGCGATCCACCGCTCGAAACACCGGCACACGTACACGTACGGCTACAGGAGCTATGGGGCGGAGAAGACGCTCGACTGGAGCGACTACGGAGCCCAGTTGTGGCCGCTGCTGGACGAGGCGGCCCGGATCGGCCTCCCGCTCGTCCACGCCCGTTGCGGCCTGGGGGAGTTGGCGCCTCATCTGCACGGCGAGATCCAGTTCGACGTCACGCGGCTCCCTGGCACCGACGCTGTGGTGCGCGCCCGTCTGTGCGTGGACGGCGACGACCAGGCGGGCCTCGATCCGGTGTTGTTCCTCGGCACGAGCGGCCACGGGGTCGTGTGCGCCGAGCCACCAGATGGCGCTATCGAGAGCCGGCCCCTGCGCATGGTTCGCCTTGCTCGGCCGGTCGCTCCACAGGTACAACGGATGCTGCTCGACGGTGGATCGTTCGTGATCCCGGCGGACGACCTTCAACGCTTCTCCGAGGAGCTGTGCCCCGCGCTGCAGCGCATCGCGACCGTCGTGTCGTCGGACGGGTCGTTCATTCCGCTGGAGGTGTCGCCGCCCTCGCTTGCGCTCCGCGCCCGCTACAGCGCGCCGCACACGGTCGAGCTCGAATGGGAGTGGGCCTACCAGATCGGCGGCACCACCAACCGGGCGGCGCTCACCGCCGGAGGGCGGGGCGGCAGTATTCGCGACCTCGACGCCGAGCGACGAGTCCTCGCGGCCACGGCCCTCGGCGAGACCGGCCTCGACCGCTTCGGCCTGATCGACGACCGCGGCCGGGTGCGGGAAGGTCCCCCGGCGGTGCTCCAGGGCCTCGACGCCATGCTGTTCACGACCGAGTACCTACCCAGGGTGGCTGGGCTGGCGGGCATCGCCGTTGAGCTCGAGGGCGAGCCGGCCGACTACCGCGATGTCGCCGGCTCCCTGGAGATCGGCGTCTCGACCGACGAGATCGAGGGCGAGCGAGACTGGTTCGACCTTGGTGTGACGATCTCCGTCGAGGGCCGCCCGCTGCCGTTCGCGGACGTGTTCGTCGCACTGGCAAGCAGCGAGGAGCACGTGCTGCTACCCGACGGCGCCCACTTCTCGTTGCTCGACGCCCGGCTTCAGGCACTGCGCGAGCTCATCGAGGAAGCCCGCGCCCTGGTCGACTCGCCCTCGTCCGGCTTGCGTATCAGCCGGTACCAGGCCGGTCTGTGGGCCGAGCTGGCGGCGCTCGGCGTGGTGACCCGTCAGGCACAGGTGTGGCAATCGCAGGTGAACGCCCTGCTGGAGCTCGACGGCATCTCCGACCACGTTCCGCCGGCCACGCTGCTGGCCGAGCTCCGTCCCTACCAGCGCGACGGCTTCGCCTGGCTCGCTACCCTGTGGGAGCTGGGGCTCGGCGGGATTCTCGCCGACGACATGGGACTGGGCAAGACCCTCCAGGCGCTGGCCCTGATCTGCCACGCTCGCGACCGCGACCCCGACGTCGGGCCGTTCCTTGTCGTCGCTCCGACGAGCGTCGTGCCGGGCTGGGTCGGAGAGGCGGCGCGGTACGCCCCGTCCCTCAGCGTTGCCGCGGTCACGGACACCTTCGCAAAGTCCGGGCGCACGATTGACGAGATCGCCAAGGCGGACGTCGTCGTCACGACCTACACGCTGCTGCGGATCGAGTCCGACGTCTACGGCTCGATGCGCTGGGCCGGCGTGATCTGCGACGAGGCGCAGAACGTCAAGAACCATCAGGCGAAGGCGTACGGCAGCGTTCGACGGCTCGACGCGCGGGTCAAGCTCGCGTTGAGCGGCACGCCGATGGAGAACAACCTGATGGAGCTGTGGTCGCTCCTTTCGATCACCGCACCGGGCCTGTTCCCCGACCCCAAGCGCTTCGCCGAGCAGTACGCGCGCCCGATCGAGCGCCACGGCGATGGCGATCGCCTGGCACGGCTGCGCCGGCGGATCAAGCCGCTCATCAAGCGCCGCACCAAGGAGCTCGTCGCCGGCGACCTACCGCCCAAGCAGGAGCAGACGCTTGAGGTCGAGCTCCACCCGCGTCATCGCAAGCTTTATGACACCCATCTCCAACGGGAGCGCCAGCGCGTCCTCGGTCTCCTCGGCAACTTCGATCGCAACAGGTTCACGATCCTGCGGTCGATCACGTTGCTGCGCCAGCTCAGTCTGCATGCCGAGCTCGTCGATGAACGCCACCGAACGGTCCCGTGCGCCAAGATCGCCGGGCTCACCGAGCAACTGGTCGACGTCATCGCCGGGGGCCATCGGGCGCTCGTGTTCAGCCAGTTCACGTCCTTCCTCGCCAAGGTGCGCGATCGCCTCGACCGCGAAGGCGTGTCCTACTGCTATCTCGACGGTCGCACGCGCCAGCGCCAGCGGGTGATCGAGCGCTTCCGGGGCGGCGACGACCCCGCCTTCCTGATCAGCCTCAAGGCCGGCGGCGTCGGGTTGAACCTCGTCGAGGCCGACTACTGCTTCCTGCTCGACCCGTGGTGGAACCCGGCTATCGAGAACCAGGCGATCGACCGCACCCACCGCATCGGCCAGACGCGCCCGGTGATGGTGTACCGGATGATCTCCAAGGACACCATCGAGGAGAAGGTCGTCGCCCTGGCGCAGCGCAAGGCGGCGCTCTTCCGGGGTGTGATGGACGACGGGGATGTATTCGCGAGCGGTCTCACCGCCGACGACATCCGAGGGCTCTTCTCGTAGCCAGCGGGACCAAGGCGCGGCCCCTGTCCGCGCCAGCGATGGCGGGACGAAAGGGGCCGGCGAAAGGCCGCATGGGCTGCGACGGCAACAAACCCTTCACCACTGCTACGGCCGTGGTCCTCGTTGAGCGGTCGCCTACGGCGCCGGCACCACCTCCAGGCGGCTCACCGGCCCGCCGATGTTCCGCAGCCTGCACGTGGGCGGTCGCGTCTCCTAGACTGCTTTCGCCTGCCCAACCGGGGGAGGACTCTGACCCGCCCGTGCCACCCACGGTCGCCGCTTCGAGCGGCGCGGCACGACGGCCCCGAACGAACCGTGGGAGGGAGCGCACATGCCTGTCGTCACCATGAAGCAGCTGCTGGAAGCCGGCGTCCACTTCGGCCACCAGACCCGCCGCTGGAATCCCAAGATGAAGCGGTTCATCTTCGGTGAGCGCAACGGCATCTACATTATCGACCTCAACCAGACGCTCCAGCGCATCGAGGTCGCCTACTCGTTCGTCCGTAACACCGTGGCCGGCGGCGGCAGCATCCTGTTCGTCGGCACCAAGAAGCAGACCCAGGACCCCGTGGCCAACTACGCAGCCAAGTGCGGCATGCCCTACGTGAACGAGCGTTGGCTGGGCGGGATGCTCACGAACTTCTCCACCATCAGCGGCCGGGTCAAGAAGATGACCGAGTACGAGCGCATGAAGGTGGCCGGCGACTTCGAGGCCATGCCCAAGAAGGAGGCGCTCATCCTCAGCCGGGAGTTGGTGAAGCTCCAGCGCAACCTGGGCGGCATCCGGGGCATGACCCGCATGCCAGAGGCGGTGTTTATCATCGACACCAAGAAGGAGCACATCGCCGTCACCGAGGCCAACAAGCTGGGCCTGCCCATCGTGGCCGTGGTCGACACCAACTGCGATCCCGACGTCATCGATTTCGTGATCCCGGGCAACGACGACGCCATCCGGGCCGGGTCGCTGATGTGCCGGGTCATCGCCGACGCCGTCGAAGAGGGCCGCTTCATCGCCTCCCGAAAGGCCGTGAAGTCGGCGCCCGTGGGTGGCCCTGCACTGGCGGCGCCCGATCCCGAGGAGGAGGCCCGCCGGGCCCAGCAGCAGGCCGAGGCCCGCCGCCAGGCCGCCCTCCAGGCCCAAGAGCGCGAGGCGCGCCTGTCCGCCGCCAGCACCGCCGAGGACACCGCTGCACCCGCCGAGGAAACCGCCCCCGCGGCACCCGCCGAGGCTGCGGCACCCGCCGAGGCTGCCGAGGCTCCGGCCGAAGCTGTGGCCGATGAGGCGCCCGCAGCAACCGAGGCGGAGATCGAGACGCCGGCCCCCGTGGCCGACGATGCGCCGATGCCCGAAGCGGCAGCCGGCGGCACTGATGAGTCCTCTGCGCCGCCGGCCGGCGACGGGGAAGAAGGAGCAGAGCGCAGCGATGGCTGACTTTTCGGCAAAGGACGTCCAGCGCCTCCGCCAGCTCACCGGGGCGGGGATGATGGACGCCAAGAAGGCGCTGGTGGAGAACGGCGGCGACTTCGAGACGTCGGCCAAGTGGCTGCGCGAGAAGGGCCTCGCGTCGTCGTCGAAGCGGGAGGACCGCGAGAGCAGCCAGGGAGCGGTGGCCATCGCCCGCTCGGGCAACGTGGCTGCCCTGGTCGAGCTGAAGTGCGAGACCGACTTCGTGGCCAAGTCCCCCGACTTCGTGACCCTGGCCGACACCCTGGCCCAGGCCGTGGCCGACGGCACCGAAAGCGCCGCCGCCGACCGCCAGGACGACATCGACCGCCTCAAGGTGACCCTCAAGGAGAACATCCAGCTGGGCCGGGTCGAGCGGGTCGAGGCGGCCGACGGTGACGTCCTCGACACCTACCTGCACGTCCAGAACGGGCGTGGCGTCAACGGTGTCCTGGTCGAGCTGGCCGGCGGCACCGAGGAGCTGGCCCACGACATCGCCGTGCACGCCGCCTTCGGCAAACCGGCCTACGTCTCCCGCGACGAGGTGCCCGACAACCTGGTGGCCGAGGAGCGGACCACCCTCGAGGCGCAGGCCCGCAACTCGGGCAAGCCGGAGGCCGCCCTGCCCAAGATCATCGAGGGCATGCTGAACGGCTGGTACAAGGAGCGGGTCCTGCTCGACCAGCCCTTCGCCAAGGACGACAAGCAGTCGGTAGCCCAGGTCTTGGGCGACGCCAAGCTCGTGCGTTTCGCCCAGGTGGTCGTCGGGGGTTGAGCGAAGGCCGCTGGCGCCGCGTCGTCCTGAAGCTGTCGGGTGAGGCGTTCGCCAGCTCCGCGTCCGACGAGACGATCGACGGCACCGTGGTCGACCGCCTCGCCGCCGAGATCGCCGCCGCCCGCGTCGAGTTGGGCGTGGAGATCGCCATCGTGTGCGGCGGCGGGAACATCTGGCGCGGCACCACGGGGGCGGGCGCCGGCATGGACCGGGCCACGGCCGACTACATGGGCATGCTGGCCACTGTTATCAACGCCCTCGCCCTCCAGGACGCCCTCGAGCGCCACGGCCAGCCCACGCGGGTGCTCTCGGCCATCCAGATGGCCGAGATCGCTGAGCCCTACATCCGCCGCCGGGCCATGCGGCACCTGGAGAAAGGCCGTGTGGTGGTGTTCGCGGCCGGCATGGGGAACCCGTTCTTCACGACCGACACCCCCGCCGCGCTGCGGGCCGTCGAGATCGAGGCCCAGGTGCTGTTGAAGGGCACCCACGGCGGCGTGGACGGCGTGTACTCGGCCGATCCCCGCCTCGACCCCACCGCTACCCGCTTCGACGAGATCACCTTCAAGGAGGTGCTCGACAAGGATCTGCGCGTCATGGATCTCACCGCCATCACGTTCTGCAAGGACAACTCGCTGCCCGTCCTGGTCTTCGACGTGATGACCCCGGGCAACGTCCGAAGGGCCCTTCTCGGCGAGCCGATCGGTACGCTGGTCGGGTGAGCGACGACGAAACTCTGGTCGGCGCGGTCCTGGACGAGAGCCGCGAGAAGATGCACAAGGCTGTCGTACACGCCCAGGGCGATTTCAGTACCGTGCGCACCGGCCGGGCGTCGCCGGCCATGGTCGAGAAGCTGAAGATCGACTACTACGGCACGCCGGTCCCGCTCCAGCAGCTGGCCGGCTTCAGCGTGCCGGAGCCCCGGCTGCTGGTGATCACCCCGTTCGACAAGGGCTCCATCAAGGCCATCGAGAAGGCCATCCAGCAGTCCGACCTCAACATCAACCCGGGCAACGACGGTGTCGTGATCCGCCTGGCCATCCCGCCGCTCACCGAGGAGCGGCGCAAGGAGATGGTGAAGGTCGTCAAGCACAAGGCGGAGGAGGCGCGGGTCGCCATCCGGGCCATCCGCCGGTCTGCCCGCCACGATCTCGAGGGGCTCGAGCACGACGGCGACATCGCAGCCGACGACCTCGAGCGGGCCGAGAAGGAGCTGGAACGGGTCACCCACGACCACGTTGCCGAGATCGACAAGATGGTCCAGCACAAGGAGCAAGAGCTGCTCGAGGTGTGATGCGCCGGATCCGAGCCAGGGAGGGTTCCCATGGACGACAACGACGAGTTTGACGACCAGGACGACACGGCACGCCAGGCCGCGCCGCGCCGCAGCACCGGTCGCCGGGCCGAGGGGGTCCGCATCATCGGCGCCGAGGAGGCCGCCCAGGCTCTGAAGGACGGGCAGGCAGCCGGCCGCCGGCCCGATGACGCCCCCCGCTTCGGCGACGTCCCCGAGCGACCGTCCGGCCCGAAGCCGGCGCAGCGCTTCCCGCTGCCTGGCTCCGTCGACCCTGCCGACGTCGTGGTCCGCCCGCCGGTCGCCGGCCCGGGCGCCGAGATGCCGCACTGGACGGAACCGCCCACCGGCGAGGTGCCCCGCGTCTTCGACACCGGCGACGACGACCCCGAGGACCTCGACGCGTGGTCCGGCCTGGCCGCCCGGGCGCCCCGGTGGCGTGACCAGGACTCCGACTGGGACAACTCCGACTTCGAGGACGTGGCCGACCTGGGCGACGGCGAGACCCGCCTCGGCGCCCTCGACGAGGGCCGCACCGAGCACTCAGACCTGTTCTCGTTCGACGACCCGGAACCGGTGGAGATGGAGGAGCGGCCGTCGCCGGTCACGACGTCCATCCGTACCCGCCAGGCGCCGCCGCCCGACAACGGCCAGCGGGCGCCCGTGCCGGCGCAGCGCGACATGCGCACCGCCGTCGCCATCGGGGTCGCCATGGCGGCCGTGGCACTGATCATGTTCAAGGCCGGGCCGAAGCCGGCGCTGGTGCTGGTGACGGCGATCGTCACCCTGGCCGCGGCCGAGGCCTACGACGTCCTGCGCCGGGCCGGCTACCGCCCGGCCACTCTGCCGGGGCTCATCGCAGTCGTGTCGCTGATGATCGCCACCTACAGCGACGGCCTCACGGCCGTCCCGCTGGTCATCGCCATCAACGTGATGGTCACGTTCCTCTGGTACCTGTTCGGGGTCGTCCGGGCCCGGCCCACCGTCAACGTGGCCGTTACCCTGTTCGTCTTCCTCTGGATCGGGTTCTTCGGCTCCTTCGCCGCACTGCTGCTGGCACTGCCGGACCGCCACGGTGTCGCCTTCCTGCTGGCCGCAGTGGTGGCCAGCGCCGCCTACGACATCGGCGGGCTCTTCTTCGGCAGCCAGATGGGCAGCCGTCCCCTGGCCCCCGAGATCAGCCCCAACAAGACGATGGAGGGGCTCATCGGCGGCATGGCGTCGGCCGTGTTCGTCACCGTGCTGCTCATCGGCGTGGTGCCCGGCATCGCCCCGTGGACGGCGGGCAAGGCGCTCGTGCTCGGCCTCGTCGTCGCCGTCGTCGCCCCCCTGGGCGACCTGTGCGAGTCGATGTTCAAGCGGGACCTGGGCGTGAAGGACATGGGCACGATCCTCCCCGGCCACGGCGGCGTCCTCGACCGTTTCGACGCCCTCCTGTTCGTGCTCCCCGCGACCTACTACCTGGTCAAGTTCCTCAACCTCGCATGAGGTGCGCCTCGGAAGCAGAGCTTCCGTGACAACCACGGTGTCGCTGGTCGGGTCGACAGGGTCGATCGGGACGCAGACAGTCGAGGTGGTGCGTGCCAATCCGGGGCGTTACCGGGTCGTCGCGCTCGGAGCCCGGCGGTCCGTTGAGCTGCTGGCCGAGCAGGCAGCGGAACTGCGGCCGGACGTCGTGGTGGTGGTCGACGAGGCGGCGGGCAGGGAATTGCGGACGCGCTTGCCGGCGGGGACGGAGCTGCGGGTCGGCGCCGAGCACCTGGCGTCGATCGCAGGCGAGGCCGACGTGGTGGTGAACGCCGTGGTCGGCTTCGCCGGGTTGCCCGTCACCCTGGCTGCGCTGCAGGCCGGGCGGCGGCTGGCGCTGGCCAACAAGGAATCGCTGATCGCGGGTGGTCCGGTGGTGCAGGCGGTGCGGTCCACCCCGGGCGCCGAGATCATTCCGGTGGACTCCGAGCACTCGGCCATCCACCAGTGCCTGCGCTCGGGCCGAGGGCCCGAAGAGGTCCGACGGGTGGTGCTCACGGCCAGCGGCGGTCCTTTCCGGGGCCGATCGAGGGCCGAGCTGGCTGGCGTCACCGTGGACGAGGCCCTGGCCCACCCCACCTGGACGATGGGCCCCAAGGTCACCATCGACTCGTCGACGCTCATGAACAAGGGCCTGGAGGTCATCGAGGCCCACGAGCTGTTCCGTACTCCGTACGACGCCATCGAGGTCGTCGTGCAACCCCAGTCGATCGTGCACTCCATGGTCGAGTTCACCGACGGGTCCACCGTCGCCCAGCTCTCACTTCCTGACATGCGCCTTCCAATCGCCTACGCCCTCGCCTACCCCGACCGCTCGCCGGTGCCGTTCGGCGCCATCGACTGGTCGCGCCTCGGCCGCCTCGACTTCCACGCCCCCGACCTGGACACGTTCCGGTGCCTGGCCCTGGCCTACGAGGCCGGGCGGACGGGAGGAACCGCCCCGGCCACCCTCAATGCCGCCAACGAGGTCGCAGTGGACGCATTCCTCAACCGGGGGCTTCGTTGGGCCGATATCCCGACCGTGATCGAGGACTGCCTCGAGTCCGTGCAGGGAACGAATGCCGACACCCTCGACGTTGTACTCGAGGCGGATCGTACGGCGAGGGAGCACGCCCGCTCCGCCGTGCATCGGAGAGCAACAGCAGCGTGACACAGACACAGACGGCTTCAGAACGACACGACCCGGCGCCCGAACCGCGCCCGGGCGAGCAGCGCGCCGCCCTCGTGCGGTTGGGCCTGATCGTGGTCGGCGGCATCGCCGCCGCCTACCTCACCGGTGTCACCAGCACCGTGCTCGTGGTGGTGGCGATCATCGTGATGATCATGCTCCACGAGCTGGGCCACTTCCTCACGGCGAAGTGGGCGGGCATGAAGGTCACCGAGTACTTCCTCGGCTTCGGGCCGCGCCTGTGGTCCGTCCGCAAGGGCGAGACCGAGTACGGGATCAAGGCCATCCCCGCCGGCGGCTACGTGAAGATCATCGGGATGAGCAGTCTCGAGAAGGTCGACCCGGCCGACGAGGAACGCACGTACCGCCAGAAGCCCTACTGGCGCCGGTTGTCCGTGGCGGTGGCGGGCTCCACCGTCCACTTCATCCTCGCCTTCCTGCTGCTGGTGACCCTGTACGCAGTGGTGGGCGTGCCGAACTACGACCGGGAGTTCACGGTGGGCCAGATCAGCCGCCTGGAGACGGGGCCCAGCCCGGCCGAGGAGGCCGGCTTCGAGCTGGGTGACACCATCCTCGCCGTCGACGGTCGCCGCATGACCTGGGACGACGTCCCCCGGTACATCCGGGCCCGGCCCGGAAAGCCCGTGGTGTTCGACGTGGAGCGCGACGGCCGCCGCCTCGAGCTCACCGCCGTGCCCGTCGACCTGAGCACGGTCGTGGTGAAGGGCTCGGGGGACGTCCCCAAGCCCACCGAGCCCCTCGGCTTCGTGGGCATCGGCAACCCCACGTTCCCGATCGAGCGGTCCGGCCCCATCGAGGCGATAGGCCGGTCCACCACTGGTCTGGGCCGGGCGACGGTGGACACGGTGAAGGCGCTCGGCAACATCTTCTCGCCCAAGGGCGCCACGTCCTACAGCCGCCAACTGGTGGACGGCAACGCCAAGACCGACGACAACGACCCCCGCTTTCTGTCGCCCGTCGGGTTCGTCCGGGTGGCGTCCCAGGCGGCCGACACCGGCTGGCGCGAGGTGCTGACGCTCCTGCTGAGCATCAACGTGTTCGTGGGGATCTTCAACATGATCCCGCTGCTGCCGCTCGACGGCGGCCACGTCGCCATCGCGACCTACGAGCGCATCCGCTCCCGCAAGGGCCGGATGTACCACGCCGACGTGGCCAAGGCCATGCCCGTGTACTACATGGTCTTCCTCGTCATCGTCTTCCTCGGCGTGTCGTCGCTGTACCTCGACATCGTCCGGCCCATCGCCAACCCGTTCGAGTAGTCGCCCGGAGCCGGAGGTTCGTCGGCGCATGGCGGGGCCGTGCCCCTGCCTCATCGGCGGCGCGCTCTGCCTCCACCCAGGCCGCAGACGTCCGGGCCCCTGCCACGTCGTCGGGGGACCGGCCGCACGTCGCCGGTGACCGACATCGATGGCCTCGGTCGCCAAGACGCGAGGGCCTTCTCGCCCTACCTTCGGACGTTCAAGTCCGCCTGGGGCGCTCCAGCGTGGGATCGTCGGCAAAAATCGCCCGCCGGGAGTCACTCCTGTGGCGTCGCACCCAAATCGAAGGGGCGAAGGCGCCGGGGGCCGCTACCGTCGTCCTTCGATGCTCACGATGTCGCCCCCCACCGAGGTGCGTCGCCGCCTGGTCCGGCTGCTGCCCGGCCTGGTTGCGTTCGGCGTCGGGCTGGCCCTGATGGTGCTGGCCGACCTCGGGCTCGGTCCCTGGGAAGCCTTCCATCAGGGGCTGTCGGCGAGAAGCGGCGTGCCCATCGGCACGACCGGGATCCTGGTCGGCTTCGTCGTGTTGTTGGGCTGGGTGCCGCTCCGCCAACGCCCGGGCATCGGCACCCTCTGCAACGTCGTCCTCATCGGCCTCGTGATCGACGCCGTCCTGGCGGTCTCCCCCGAGCCGCGGGCGCTGGTCGCCCGGGTGGCCTTCCTCGGCACCGGCATCGTGCTCGTCGGACTGGGGTCCGGTCTCTACATCGGCGCCGGGCTGGGCCCCGGCCCCCGCGACGGCCTGATGACCGGCCTGGCCGCACGGGGCCACTCGTTGCGGTTGGCACGCACGCTCATCGAGCTGTCCGCCCTGGCCGCCGGCTGGGCACTGGGCGGCTCGGTGGGCGTGGGCACGCTGGCCTTCGCCCTGTGCATCGGGCCCCTCGTCCAAGCCTTCCTCGGGCGCCTCACCGTGCCGACGTTCACCGCCCCGGCGGAGTAGGGGCGCCCAGGTCGGCCAGCCGGGTAGGGCGGTCCATTCGAGGGGAGGTGATCGACTCGGCCCGTCGCAGCGGCGGGCCTCCGAGAACCCCTTGAAAACGAAGGGGCAGGACCCGAAGGCCTCAGCCGAGGATCTCGTTACCCCCACAACGGTGCCCGCCACGTCGAGTTGCTCGCCCCTCCCGGCCCGGCGCACCTCGTCGTAGCGCTCGCGGGCGGGGCGGCGGGACACCTCGACCACCCCGGCCGCCACGTCCACCACCCACACCTCGGCCACCCCCGCCCGGGCGTAGAGGGGGACCTTCACGCCCCGGTCCCAGCCGAGCGTCGTGTCCGCCACCTCGACCACCAGCACAACGTCGGCCGGGCCCGGGTGGGCCCCGGCGTAGAAGTCGCCACGGGGGAAAGCACGGCGACGTCGGGCTGGGGCCCGGACAGGTCGCCCAACCGCACCGGGCTCTGCACGGAGACGATCACCCGCTCGCCGAGGCGGCTGCCCAGGAGTCGGTTCAGGCGATTGACGCAGGCGGCGTGGCGGCTCCCGATCGGTGCCATGTCGATGATCTCCCCCGCGACCAACTCCAGGCGGTCGTCCACACCGAGCAGGCCCGCCTCGGCCATGCGGTGGTACTCGTCGACACTGAACCGATGCGGTGCGGGCGCAACCGACGCCATCCGGACACGGTGACCCCGGACGGGGGGTCAGCAGCCCCCGACCGTTCCGGGCACGCCGTCGCTGCTCGCTACCGAACTGCTTCCCGGCGACCACGGCTCCTGCGCCGGCTGCGCGGCAGCTTCCAACGGCACCGTGGCGACGCCGCCCCCGAAGCCGCCGAGCCCCGCCGAGGTCATCGTGCGCCTCGATCGGGACGCCCTCGCCGGGGGCCGGCCCATCGGCCTGCAACATCGCCTCCACGGGCACGCCGGCTTCGATCCAGCTCTGCTTGGCGACGGGGAAGCGGCGCCGGCGGCGCGGTCCGGACAGCTGTCGGCATCGCCCTACGCTGGGCCCTGATGATGCTCGCCGCGCCCCGCCGCCCCACCCGCCGCATCGACGTGGGTCGGGTGCCCGTGGGGGACGGGGCGCCGATCAGCGTGCAGTCGATGACGATCACCAAGACGGCCGACGTGGAGGGCACGCTGGCCCAGGTGTAGGCCGTGGCCGGCGCCGGCGCCGACATCGTGCGCTGCACGTGCAACGACCAGGCGGCGGCCGAGGGGCTGGCCCGCATCGTGCCCCGCTCGCCGGTGCCGATCGTGGCCGACGTGCACAACGACTGGCGCATGGGAATCGCCGCCCTGGAAGCGGGCGTGCAGTGCCTGCGGCTCAACCCCGGCAACATCCGCCGGCCCGACCGCATCAAGCTCATCGCCTCCGAAGCCCGCGACCGCAAGGTCCCGATCCGCATCGGCGTCAACGCCGGCTCCCTCGACAAGGACCTCTACGACAAGCACGGCGGGGCCACGCCGCAGGCGCTGGTGGAGTCGGCCCAGATTGAGCTCGGCCTGTTCGAGGAGGTCGGCTTCGACGACGTGAAGATCTCGGTGAAGGCGTCGAGCGTCCCCCTCATGGTGGCTGCCTACCGCCTCCTGGCCGACACCATGGACCACCCGCTGCACCTCGGCGTCACCGAGGCGGGGCCGCCCCCGGCCGGCCTCATCAAGGGCACCGCCGGCATCGCCACCCTGCTGGCCGAGGGCATCGGCGACACCATCCGCTACTCGCTCACCGCCGACCCGGTGGAGGAGGCCAAGGCGGGTCGCCAGCTGCTCGAGGCGATGAACCTGCGCGAGCGCAAGGGCGTCGACCTCATCGCCTGCCCGTCGTGCGGCCGGGCCGAGATCGACGTGATCCAGGTGGCCAAGGACGCCATGGCCGCCTTCGAGTCCGAGAACCTGCCCGTGCAGGTGGCGGTGATGGGCTGCGTGGTCAACGGCCCGGGCGAGGCACGCGAGGCCGATATCGGCATCGCCGCCGGCCGCAAGCGTGGCCACCTGTTCGTGAAGGGCAAGGTGGTCCGCGTCGTCCCCGAGGACGAGATGGTGGAGGCGCTGCTCACCGAGGCCCGCCTGCTGGTGGAGCAGGGCGTGGAGGCGCGGCTGGCGGCGGCCGACGAGGGGGCGGCGGCCGAGGCCGAGAAGGACAGGGCCGAGCTGCTCGACCTGCAGGGCGATGACGCCAACGCCAGCGAGGTCGCCGTCGAGCTGATCCGCAAATCGCTCGACGGGCGGTAGCGGGCGCCCTACAAAGATTGCATGGACGTCGAGCTGCGCGCCGTCACCGACGGCGAGTTCGAAGCGCTGCTCCGGGTCGATCACGCCGCCTCCGGGTCGACCGCGCCCGACGCCGAGGAAGTTGCCACCTGCTCCCCGCCCTGCTCGACCAGGCCCGGCGCCTCCAGCCGGGCGACGTCCGCCGCCCGGACGCGTGGTGGGACGCCCGGTTCCTCGACCCGGAGAAGGACCGCGACGGCGCCAGCCAGCAGTTCTACGCCGTCCACGAGTCGGCGTCGGGCGAGGCCGACGGGTACGCCAGCTACCGGGTGAAGTCCGATTGGCAGTCCGGGCTCCACAAGAGCCGGGTGATCGTGTACGAGGTCGTCGGCCTCACCCCGGCGGCCGAGGCCGACCTGTGGCGGTTCCTGTTCTCGCTCGACCTCACCGAAACCGTCACGGCCGACCGTCGTCCCCTCGACGACCCCCTGCGCTGGATGCTCGTCGACCCCCGCCGCCTGCGCGTCACCATGGTGGGCGACTTCTTGTGGGTGCGCATGCTGGATGTGGCCGCCGCCCTGTCGGCCCGCCGCTACCCGGTAGAGGCGACGCTGGTGTTCGAGGTGGGCGACGCCTTCCGTCCGGAGACGGCGGGCCGTTACCGGCTCGACGGCGGTCCCGACGGAGCGGCGTGCCGGCGGACGACCGACGAGGCCGACCTCGCCCTCGGGGTCGAGGACCTCGGCGCCGTCTACCTGGGCGGGGTGGCCGCATCCGCCCTCGCTGCCGCCGGCCGGATCACCGAGGTGCGCCCCGGCGCACTGCGCACGGCCGACGCCATGCTGGCGTCGCACCCGGCGCCGTTCAGCCGCACCGGCTTCTGACCCGGCGCCGCCGCCGGGCGCCCCTCGTTCCGGCAGCGGAATCACGCCCCAGGCGCCGCGTTCCGCTGCCGGAACAGGACACGGGGTCAGCGATCGGTGGTACAGGGCTGGACGCCGGGCAGCTCCGGACGGAACGACAGTGACCAGTCCTTGTCGGCGGACTGCCAGCGGGTGTTCGACCTGGCCCTGCCGGCGGCGGCGAGGACCTTCGCCCCGTCTGCACCGATGAGCCCGATGCAGCGCCCGCCGAACTGCTCCTCGCCGCCCGTGCCGAGATCGCCGAGCGGCCACGTGGCCTGTCCGGGTGCGGGCTGGGGCGCCGGCGCACCGACGTCGGGCACCGCGTAGGGCAGCACCAGGACCGACAAGGCCGAGGCCTTGTAGGGCCCGGTGGCGGCGGCGCCCAGCTTCTGCATCTGCTCCGCAAGGTCATCGAGACGCCGCCGGTTCTCCTTCTGTGCCGCCGACAACGTAGGAGCGTCGTCGAAGCCGAGGGCGTGAGCGTCGAGTGTGATCCTGCGACCGCCGTCGACCAGGGTGAACTTCGTGGTCGGAGCGTCGGCCACCGGCGGCTGACCGAGATCCGGGGACCGGCCGATGCCGGCGTCCTTGAAGGCGGCGACGGCGTCCTTCAACGCGGCCGCCGGGAGGGTGCCGGCCAGGAGGTTCGGCAGGGCGGCGCCCGGGAACTCCATCGTGGTCGGCCCGGTCACGATGACCCGGCCGTCGGCGTATGCCGAGAACTCCGGTATCTCCGCGAAGGCGAACTCGACGGGCACGAAGCCACCACCGGTCTGCACCCGGAGCACGAGGCCGGCGGCGTCGCTCGGCGGCTTGGTCGTCGATGGTGACGGCACCGTCGTGTCGGCGTCACCGGCCTTCACGGCCGTGTCCTCCCCGCTGCACGCAGACAGCGCCACCAGGGCCAGGGAGGACAGGAAGGAGACTCTGCGTCGGCGCATGGTCAGTTGGACGTCCCTGCGCCGCCCGGGGTTCCCGCTGCCGGCGGCCGCGGCGCCGAAGCTACCCGGAAGCGCCAGGCGGTGGCGGGAAGGCCGGGGCCGGCCCGGGCTCGGCCGGTAGCCTCGCCCCATGCGCATGTCCCGCCTCCTGCTCCGCACGCTGCGCGACGCCCCCTCCGACGCCGAGGCCATCAGCCACCAGCTGCTGGTGCGGGCGGGCTACATCCGCCGGGCGGCGTCGGGCATTTATACCTTCCTGCCCCTCGGCTGGCAGGTGCTGCGCAATGTGGAGCGGGTGGTGCGGGAGGAGATGGACGCAGCGGGCGCCCAGGAGATGCTCATGCCCATCCTGCAGCCCGAGGAGCTGTGGGCCCAGACCGGCCGCCTCACCACGATGGACGACATCCTGTTCCGCCTCGAGGGCAGTGGCGGGAAATTCGTGCTGGCGCCCACCCACGAGGAACTGGTGACGGCCACGGTGGCCGGCGAGGTCGACTCCTACCGCGACCTGCCCCGCAACGTGTACCAGATCCAGTTCAAGTACCGCGACGAGGCCCGGCCCCGTTTCGGGCTGCTCCGGGGCCGCGAGTTCATCATGAAGGACGCCTACTCCTTCGACGCCAGCCAGGAGGGCATGCGGGCGTCGTACCAGGTCATGTACGACGCCTACTGCCGCATCTTCGACCGCCTGGGCCTCACCTACACGCCCGTGGAGGCCGACGCAGGCGCCATCGGCGGCGACGTCAACCACGAGTTCATGGTGCCGAGCTCCATCGGCGAGGACCACTTCGCCCGCTGCACCAAGGGCGACTACGCGGCGAACGTCGAAGCGGCGGAGACCGGCGTGCGGGAGCCGGCGGACGCCCCCGACGAGTCCCTCGACGAGCATCACACGCCCGGCCGTCCAGGCATCGACCTCGTCGTGGACTTCTTCGCCGACACGGGGCTGACCGCCGGCGCCATGCTCAAGTGCCTGGCCCTGGCCGACGCCGACGGGAGCGCGGTGGTGGTGCTGGTGCCCGGCGACCGCGAGGTGCGCGTGCCCCACGGCCTGCGCCCCTTCGACGCCGACGACTTCGATCGCCATCCCGAACTGGTGAAGGGGTACATCGGGCCCATGGGCCTGCGGGAGGCGGGCGTGCGGGTGCTGGGCGACCACGCCGTGCGCGCGGGCGGGCCCTGGGTCACGGGCGCCAACAAGGCTGACCACCACGTGAGCGGCGCCACCCTGGGCCGCGACTTCACGGTGGCCGAGTGGGGCTCGTTCGCCACCGTGGCCGACGGCGACCCCTGCCCCCGGTGCGGGGCGCCCATCGAGCTGGTGCAGTCGGTCGAGGCGGGCCACACCTTCCAGCTGGGGCTCACCTACTCGTCCAAGATCCCGGGCGCCACCTTCACCGACGAGGCGGGCGTCCAGCAGCTCTACTGGATGGGCTGCTACGGCATCGGGGTGAGCCGGGCACCTGCGGTGATCGCCGAGGAGCACCATGACGAGGCAGGCCTCATCTGGCCCGCCGAGATCGCTCCCTATCAGGTCCACCTGCTGGCTCTGGGGGTCTCGCGCAACGCCGAGGTGGGGGAGGCGGCGGACACCCTGTACGACGACCTCTCGGCCGCTGGGGCAAGCGTGCTCTACGACGACCGGGACGTGGCGCCCGGCGTGAAGTTCGCCGACGCCGACCTGCTGGGCATGCCCACACAGCTCATCGTGGGCGGCAAGGGCCTGGCCAGGGGCATCGTCGAGCGCAAGGACCGCCGCAGTGGCGAGCGCGACGAGTTGCCCTTATCGGACGCGGTGGCGACAGTCGCCGCTACCCCCTGACCCACCCCGTCCGGAGGAGCCGGGTCTATACTGATCCGGCTGCTTAGCTGCACTTCTTTCGTCACGGAGCGTGGGCGGTTGCCCACGCTTTTCTGTGTCGATCGGACGAGAGGGAGGAAGATGGACCCCGCCACCCGGGTGCGTGCGTTGGTCGAGCCTGTGCTCGAGGCCGAGGGCCTCGAGCTGGTCGACGCGCTCTTCGCCGGGGGGTCCCTCCAGATCTTCGTGGACCGCCCGGGCGGCATCGACCTCGAAGCCATCAGCGCGGTCAGCACCACCGTCTCCGCCCTGCTCGACGAGCACGACCCCGTGCCGGGCCGCTACACCCTCGAGGTGTCGAGCCCCGGGCTCGAGCGGCCGCTGCGCCGGCCCGAGCACTTCCGCCGCTTCGTCGGCACCACGGTGGCGGTCAAGACGAATCCGGGCACCGAGGGCGAGCGGCGGGCACAGGGCGTCCTCGAGACGGCGGACGACGACGGCATCGTGATCGGAGGGCGCCGGCTGGCGTACGGAGAGATCGAGCGGGCCCACACCGTGTTCGAGTGGGGTGCCGCACCGAAGCCGGGCTCGCGCCCGGCCGGCAAGAAGGCGGCGTCATGAAGGGCAATTACGAGTTCATGGAGGCGCTGCAGCTGGTCGCGCGCGAGAAGGGGATCGGGATCGACACCCTCCTCGATGCGCTGGCCAACGCGCTGGTGGCCGCCTACAAGCGGATGCCCAACGCGGCCGAGGAGGCCGTGGTCACCATCGACCCCGAGACCATGGAGTTCCGGGTGTACGCCCAGGAGCTCGACGAGGACGGCACCGTCACCCGGGAGTGGGACGACACCCCGAACAACTTCGGGCGCATCGCCGCCCAGACGGCCAAGCAGGTCATCTTCCAGCGCATCCGCGAGGCCGAGCGCGACCTCAAGTACGAGGAGTACGCCGGCCGCGAGGGCGACATCGTCACCGGGATCATCCAGCAGAGCGACAACCGCTACACGCTGCTCGACCTGGGTAAGGTCGAGGCGCTCTTGCCCCAGGCCGAGCAGGTGCCGTACGAGCGCTACGAGCACGGGTCGCGGCTCAAGGCCTACATCGTCGAGGTGCGCAAGACCACCAAGGGCCCCCAGATCGTCGTGAGCCGCACCCATCCGGGGCTCATCCGGCGCCTGTTCGAGCTCGAGGTGCCCGAGATCAGCAGCGGCGTGGTCGAGATCAAGGCGGCCGCCCGCGAGCCGGGCCACCGCACCAAGATCGCGGTCTGGTCCAACGACAACAACGTCGACCCCGT
>JBKJNA010000096.1:0-23404 GCA_046596195.1 Acidimicrobiales bacterium
GATCAATGCGCTGATGCGGGCCAGCTCGGCGGCGCCCTCCCGCCCACTGGGGCCGCCGACCACCACCAGGGACGCATCGGGCACGCTGGGGAGGATCTCGGCCAGCGCCCGCACGGCCACGTCGAGGCCTTTAAGGGCCTGGATACGGCCGACGAACAGCAGCATTGGCCCATCGTTCGAAAGGCCGAGAGCGCGCCTCGCCTGGGGCCGGTGGCCCGGCGAGAAGAAGGCATGGTCGACGCCCGGGGGCACGATTTCGATGCGGTGGGGGTCGGCGCCGTACAACTCCGCGATCTGGTCCGCCTCGACGGTGCACGACGCCAGCACGGCGTCCGAGCAGCCGATGACCTCCAGCTCCGCCTTGGTGCGGCGGTTGGGGTCGACGTCGCCTTCTGCCTTCACCCGGGCGAGGGTGTGGAAGGTGGACACGAGCGGCAGGTCGAGGCGGTGCTTGAGGGCGTGGCCCACCACCCCCGACAGCCAGTAGTTGGCCGAGATGGCGTCGGCCGGGTACCCCCGCTCCATCCGGGCCAGGACGCCCTCGGTGAACTCACCGGTGAGGGAGGGGAGGTCCTCCTTGTCCACCTCGGCGAGGGGGCCGGCGGCCACGTGGTGGACCCGGAAGCCCGGCTCCACCTGCACCACGGCGGACAGCTCGGGCGACCAGGCCCGGGTGTAGACGTCGCACCCCACGCCACTGCGGGCCAGGGCGGCGGACAGCTGGCGCACGTACACGTTCATTCCGCCGCCGTCGCCCGCGCCGGGCTGGGCCAGCGGCGACGTGTGCATGGAGAGGACGGCGAGGCGGCGCATGGATCAACGTCAACCCTAGGCGGGGCTGTCGTCTTCCTTCCTCTCGCGATCGTGCGGGCCGAGACAGCCGCCGGAGGGTGTGACCTACGTGAGCAGGGAGTCCACGTTGGCCTCGCCCGACTTGTAGCGGCGGACGACTTCGGCCTGCAGCGCGTCAAGGCGCTCGAACAACTCGCGGCGGCGGGCGGACACGGACCGCTCGAGCTCCACCAGGGCGTCGGCGATGCGCCGCACCTCGACCTCGTCGGTCTCGGGCAGGGCGCCCGCCTTGTCGATGTCGATGATGGCGTCGAGGTCGGCCGTGAGGACGCCGTGGTCGACGTCGGGCAGCGTGAGGCTGGTCAGGCGCCCGGCGGTGGTGCGGGTGCCGCCCTCGGCCAGGATCTCACCCAGGTGGTCGACCAGCTCGGACAGCTCGCCTGTGCCACCGGCGGCCCGGTTCTCGAGCTCGGCCAGCACGATGTCGAGGCGCACCTGCACCACCCGGCGCAGGTAGGACAGGGCACCCTCCGCCTCGCCGCACTCGGTCTTGCGGGCGCGGAGGTCGGCCATGGAGAGCCCGCCCAGGTCGGCCACGTAGTCGTCGGCCATGATCCGGTCAAAGTCGAGGACCTGGGTCACAGCCGCGATGCTACCCCTCACCCTCCGTGGGCGTCGGCCCGGCGAAGGCGCCCGGCCCGGTCCGCGGGGCCGTACCGGTAGGCGGCCCGGCCCCACACCCGTGGCACCGGTCCGAAGGCGCGGCTGTCCGTGCTGACCGCCGGGTTGTCACCGAGCACGACGACGCCTCGGCTGCCGGTCGTTGCCACCCGTTTCACCAGCAGGCGGTCCGGCCGGCGGGGGTCACGCACCACGACCAGGTCGCCCGGTCGGGGCCGTGCCGGGCGGACGGCGAGGATGCGGTCACCGGGTTGCAGGGTGGGTTGCATGCTCTCGCCCTCCACCTGGACCCGGCGGACCGGGCGGGCGGCACAGGCCCCTGCGATCAGCGCGGCTGTTGCCCAGCAGAGCCAGGGGGTAGAAACGGGGTGTAGCCCTCGCACCCGTCGCACAACAAGGAGCATCGCCCATGCCCATCGTCCTCCGCCTGCTCGACCTGGCGGACCGCGTCCGCCCACCCGTCACGGCGTCCGCCCACTGTGACGTCCCGTGCGGTGTGTACGACCCGGCCCAGGCCCGCATCGAGGCGGACTCGGTCCAGAAGATCATCGAGAAGTACCACGCCTCCACCGACGAGGCGTTCCGGACGCGCTGCCTGATCGCCAAGGAGGAGCGGGCCGAACTGGTCAAGCACCACCTGTGGGTGCTGTGGACCGACTACTTCAAGCCCGAGCACCTCGAGGCCCACCCCGACCTCCACGACCTGTTCTGGAAGGCCACCAAGGCGGCCGGCCAGGCCAAGCAGACCGCCGACGCAGCCAACGCCGAGAAGCTGCTCGGCCTCATCGACGAGATCGCCGCCATCTTCTGGAAGACCAAGGGCAAGTAGCAACGCGGTAGCCGATACCTCGGTCGCTCGTCGTGCGGGGCTAGCTTCGCCCCGCACGACGAGAACGGGGGTTGGTCCATGGAGGTCTTTTCGCAGGCCGGCGGCGAGATGCTGTCGCGTTGGGGCCACTACATGGCCGGGGTCACCTGGATCGGGCTCCTGTACTACTTCAACTTCGTACAGGCGCCGTCGTTCGCCGAGTTCGAGGCGGCCGCCCGCACCGAGGCGCTGACGAAGCTCGTCCCCCGGGCGCTGTGGTGGTTCAAGTTCGCCGCCATGCTCACCCTGGCCACCGGGATCATGATCCTCGGCTTCCAGGAGAACCTGAGCGGCGGCGAGTACTTCAAGACGGCGCCCGGCATCAGCATCTCCACCGGCATCCTGCTGGCGCTGGTGATGTTCGGAAACGTGTTCAGCGTGATCCTGCCGAACCAGAAGAAGGTGATCGCTTCGGCGCAGTCGGTGGCGACCGGCGGGCCTGCCGACCCCGCAGCTCCCGAAGCCTCCCGACGCGCCCTGCTGGCCTCGCGCACCAACGCCTTGTTCTCGATCCCCATGCTGTGGTTCATGGGCGTCACGAGCCACCTGGCTTTCGCCTACGACATCCGTCCCGAGGGGGCCAAGCGCGGCATCTACTGGCTGATCACCCTGGCCCTCATCGTCGTGCTCGAGCTCAACGGCACGGGGCGCCTCGGCGGGACGGCGCCCGGCGGCACCCGCGCCTACCTCGACGACCACGTGAAGTCGATCGTCGCCGGGTTCGTGCTGTGGGCCGTGTTCGTCGCGATGTGGGAGCTGCTCTTCTAGCGAGGTGCCGCTCGTCGGTGGGAGGGACCGGTTCCAGCGCCTTCAGGACCGCACCCCGGCCCCCGCGCGCAAGAACTCAGCCACGACCAGTGGCTGAGTTCAGGTGGCGGCCTTCGAGCACCAGCCGAATTTCCCGAAACTCGCTCGGGAGCGGCCTGCCCGAGGTGATCGCCATCTGCACCACCAGCGAGCCCCGAAGCGATCGCGCCGCGTTGAGAAGCGCGTCATCCTCGTGGAGTGACCGCTCGGCTCTACGCACGACCTCCTTGGCGATCTCAAGCGCCGATCTGAGGTCACCGGTCTCGCCCGTGTAGTAGGCGACCTGGTGGCGACTGACCAAGGTGCAGCGGTCGTCAGTGCCGCGAACTCGCTCGTCGTCGGCGGCGACCAGACGGTAGGCCTCGAGGGCGGTCGAAAGGTCGCCCGTCATGCCGAAGCATTCGGCGAGGCAGCTGCGACTGGTGAGGGTGTCACGGTGGTCTGCGCCGAGCACTCGCTCCTGGTCGGCGACGAGTTGCCGGTACAACGCAAGGGCATTCGTCCAGTCGCCGCGCCGGCCGACACAAAACGCGATCATCTGGCGCGTGAGCAGGGTATTCGCGTCGTCGTCGCCCAGCGCCGCCCGTTGCTCGGCGAGCAGCGCCTCGAACGTGGGAAGACGTCCGGGCACGTCGTCCACCGACAGCTCTTCCCAAACGCCGCTGGCGTCGAGGTGACGTTGCAGACTCGACGCGACCAACACGTCGAGTTCCGATCTGGGCGCAGGCGAGGTGTGCACGATGTTGCGCCATACCTCGCGTTCGAGTCGGTCGGGCTCGTACATGTGGGTGAGGATGTCGACAAGCGCGCTGACTCGGCCGTCACCGCCGGGGCGGCGGAGCAGGTGGTAGAGGTTGTAGAGGCGCTCGGTGAGCTCGTAGCGGCGCCGGCCCGGCGCCTCCTCCAGGTCGACGATCTGCACGGCGCCGCGACGGACGAGGCGGCCGATGAGGGCGCTGGCCTTGCTCGTGTCGATCCGGGCCCGCTCGGCGACCTCGGCTGCTGTGGCCGGGGCCCAGATGTCGGCGAGGATGCCGAACACCTTGCGCTCGACGGCGGGGAGCGCCTCGATGTTGGCCTTGAAGAACGGCGTGTACTCGTCGATGAGCAACTCGAGGTCCTGGCGCAGGTTGCCCAGGTCGGGCTGCTGGGAGAACCGGCCCAGGACAGTGATCAGGCGCGGATTGCCGCCCGTGAGGATGCGAACCGGCACGGCCCGGTCGCCGTCCAGGTCGACACCCGTGACGTCCTGCCAGAGGGTGCGCACCTCGGCGTCGTGCAGGGGGCGCAGGTCCACCCGGTGGAAGAAGCCGTAGAAGGCCTCACCGCCTTCCTCCATCTGGGCAAAGGTGGTCACGGCGCTCGCCATGAGCAGCAGGTCCGGCTCGGTCTGCAGGGCCTGCCGCAGCGTCCACCCCTCGTCCGACGACATCTGGTCGCCGAGCAGCATGTCGAGGTTCTCGGCCAGGAGCAGCACCTTGCGCCCGCGCCCACGGACCGCGCCGAGCAGGCGTTGCAGCGCCAGCGTCCCCATCCGAGCGGGGTCCGGCTCGGCGAGCAGGGCGCGGTGCTGGGCGACGAGGTCGGCGTCGCCCAAGATGGCAGCCAGGCGGGCTAGCGCCGCCAACCACAACTCACCGACCGACGTCACCTCGTACAGCTCCTCGGCCATGAGCACCGGCAGCCAACGAGCGGCCAACTCGGCATCGTCGGCCGCCTCGACGGCGACCCGGCGCAGCAGGAGCGACTTGCCCATCCCCCGGGGGCCCACGACCAGGGCGTGGCGGGGTGGCGCCGGCTCGCGTAGGTGCGCCAGCAGTTCGTCCAGCTCGGCCTGGCGCACGACGAAGCGGGCGCGCACGTCGGCGTCGCTCAACTGCACGACATTGTGAACGGCGAGGCTCACCGGCGGGGCGGCCGATCACCGGCCGGGACGAAGCCCATCCCATTGCCCTGCTGCCACCAGTCGCGCACGACAAGTGAGCGGTAGCGCCAGCCGTCCGGCCCGCGGCCCAGGTAGGCGTCGTGCTCCAGGATCTCCAGCACCTGGCGCAGGGTTGCCGCCCGCTCACCCTCGTCCTCCACGAGGTCGTCGGCGAGAAGGGTGGCGTCGCCCGACGTAAGGGCGTCGGTGACCGCTGCCTGGGTGAGCAGGTCCCGGGCCAGGCGCAGCGCGTCGCCCTCGCCGAGGGCCTTCTCCAGGCGGGTCTCCAGATGCAGCAGGTGCGCCCGGACCGCGCTCGACAGGAACGGCCCGCCGTAGACCCGGGCCACGTCGTCGGCGACGACATAGCGATCGGCTCGTCGGTCGGCGTCGCGACGGATCTCGTCCATCAGTAGCTGGACGTGGTACGGCACACCGAGGCCCAGGTGGGCATGGACCGCCTGGGCGGCGCCGGTCGCCAGCCGCAGGTTGGTCGCGAGCGCCAGCGCATCCACCGCACCCTCGGTGGTCGGCTCGTCCCAGGCGTCGATCGGGTAGGCCCTCAAATGGGTGATGGTGCCGGTGAGCCCGGCCCGGTGGAGGACCGGTTCGAGGCCGATGGAGCCGCTGACGACCCACCGCACGGAGCGGAACTCCTCGTCCAGCGCCCGGAGCACGCTCATCAGCAGCTCGGCTTCGGCTGGATCGCGACGGAGCACCCGCTCGACGAGGAGCGGGAGCTCGTCGATCGCGACGATGGTCGACGAGCTCTGCGCGGCCAATGCCCCGACGATGGCGCGGGCGTCGTCCCGCCAGCTCCCGGCCATGGCTGCCTGCAGCTCGACCTTCAGGACACCGAGGTCGACGGTGTCGACACCGTCGGCAGCGGCGCCCAGGCGCTTGCCGAACCAGGCGCCGATCCTGCGCCAGAACCCTGCATCGCCGCTGGCGGCGGCGGCCAAGGCGGCGAACATCTCCGTCGGGTCGTCGTGGTGTTCCACGTCGATGAACAACGTGCGGATAGACGGATCGAGCCCCGCCAGCACGCGGCGGACCACGCTCGTCTTGCCGACGCGCCGGGGACCGGTAACAAGCACGCTCTGCCCGTCGGCGAGATAGGCGGAGATGTCGCCGACTTCGCGCGTTCGGTCCCAGAAGCGGTCGCCGGCGGCATAGTTGCCGAGCGCGGGACGCAGCGGTCCATCGGCGGTCATGTCGCCCAGCGTACTGCCAACAAATCTGTTGGCAACAGATTTGTTGGAATCAAGCACCGGCCACGACGGCGGCGCCCGGATTCCGCACCCTGGTGCCGTCTGGACCGGTCGCCGGCCAGCGCAGGCCGCTACTCGAGGACGAGCGCCGCCACCAGGCACCACACCGGCGCCAGCACGAGCAGCGAATCGATACGCCGCAGGGCCGGGACGTTGGCCCGCCGGTCCCCCATCAGCGCCGAGGCGACGTACGGGCCCAGGGGCGCGAGCACGATGGCGATGCCACCGAGGAGCCACGGGGTGGCGCCCCGGAAGGGCGGTACCAGGACGGCGGCCACGCCGAGGGTGACGGCGGCGATGCTGGCGGCGCCGGCCGCCGGCCCCTCCCAGGCGCTTCCGGCGCCAGTGCCCACCACGTAGGCGCTGGCATCGTGGACGGCGGCGTAGGTGAGCAGGACGAACACCGGTACGATGCCGTTCTGGAGGAGAAGCACGGGCGACGCACAGGCCAGGCCGATGACGCCGGCGGCCACGAGCGTGCCCACGGGCTCGACCTTGGCGTTGCCACCCACCACGACGCCGGCGACCACGGTGCCAACCAGTGCGAGCGCCACGACTCCCACCGCCAGCGGGCCGGCGGCGGCGGCGACCACGACCAGCGCAGCCCCGGCAGCGGCAACCGGCGCCGACGGCCGGGGATGGGCCCGGCGTGAGCGGACCGCTTGAAGCGCGGCCAGACCGGCGCACGGGGCCAGCAGGACGACGAGGCCGGGCCGGCCGGCGGCGAGGGCGGCCATCATGAACACGAACCACACGAGGCCGAGGCGGGCGTGCGGCCCCACGACCCGAGGTCGCTCCTCCAGGGCCCGCATCCTGGCGAGCCATCCGGTGCCGTCGGCGGCGGTCGCAGGTGCCGTCGCGTCGCCACCGTCGGTCGCCGGCCGCCGCAACCTGGCCCTGCGGGGCGTCTCGCCCGCCAGGCCGACCTCGCCCATCCGGACGGAGCGGTCGGCCACCGCTAGCCGCTCCCGCCCGGCAGTGGCGCCAGGACGGCGTCCCCGCTCCCGCCGGACACGGGAGGCAGCACGGCGACCTCGTCGCCTTCTCCGACCGCCACGTCGCCGTCCGCCGGCTCACCGTTCACCCACACCCTGGCGGTGCGCAGCACGGATGTGAACGGCTCGCCGTACCGGGCGCGGGCGGCGGCCAGGACGTCGGCCACCGTGGCGCCGTCCACCTCGTCGCGCCCGGTGCCGGCAGCCTCGCGGGCGGATGCGAACAGTCTCAGCACCGGCACGGCCGGGCTCCCCGCTCGCTCAGGGCGAGACCTCCGCCCGCCCGTTGGAGATGACCAGCTCACCACCGCTGTGCGCCTCGAAGGCGTAGAGGTGACGGCCGTCGCCCGGGCCGGCGTCGTAGAGGCTGGTGACCACGTCGGTGCCGGGGAAGACGGGCCGGGAGAAGCGCACGGCCAGCCGTCGCAGCCGCCCGGGGTCGCCGCCAGCGACGGAGCCGATGACGGCCTGGCTCGTCATGGCCATGGTGCACAGGCCGTGCACGATGATCCCCGGCAGGCCGGCGGCAACGGCGACCGCTGGGTCGAGGTGGATGGCGTTGTCATCCCCTGACGCCTCCTTGTAGCGGTAGGTCTGGTCGTCGTCGACGTGGACGCTGAAGGTGCCGAGCGGCTGCACCCGGGCGCCCCTCGGGAATGCGTGCTCGGGCTTGTCGGGGCCGGCCGACTCCCCGTCGCTCATGCCCCGGATGAACATGGTGACGTACTGCTCCAGCACCAACGAGCCGGTCGTGGTGTCCTCGCTGAGGACCTTCATCGTGTACCGGGTGCCGGACCGCCCGACCCGCACGCTGAACGCCTCGGCCGCCGTGGCGAGAAGTTGCCCGGGCGCCAGGGGCTGGTGGAAGTGCATGTCCTGCTCGCCGTGCACGATCATCAGGAACGCCTCGGGTGGCACCATCGACGTGAGAGCGTCGCTCATCGACTGCCACGTGGGCACGACGCCGAACACGGGCGGGGCCAGGGTGCCCGACGCGTACGCCGGGTTGGGGTCGTTGGTGGCCGCCGCGTAGGCGCCGGCGCGGTCAGCGTCGACCTCCTCGACCTCTCCCGACCACGTCGTGCCCAGCTTCTCGGTGGCCAGCGCCATGCCCGAACGGTACCGGACGCCACCTGCCCGCTTCCCGAGGCGGCCCTACGCTGGGTCGGTGCCCCCCGTCCTCCTCCTCCGCCACGGGCAGTCCACCTGGAACGCCGAGAGCCGCTGGCAGGGGTGGGCAGACGCCCCGCTGTCGGACGAGGGCCTGCGCCAGGCGGCGGAGATGGCCGCCCGGCTGGCGTCGGCGGAGGTGCGGTTCGTGGGGGTGGTCTCGTCGGACCTGAGCCGCTCCATCGACACGGCCGCCGTCATGGCGCAGGCGCTGGAGTTGGGCGACGTGGCGGTGGAGCCGGACCTGCGAGAGCGCGACGTGGGCGACTGGAGCGGGCGCACCACCGAGGAGATCGACATCATCTGGCCGGGCGCCATCGCCGCCTGGCGGGAGGGCCGGCTCGACCGGCCTCCCGGCGGCGAGCTCGAGCCGGCGTTCCGGGCGCGGGTGGTGCGGGTGGTCGAGCGCCTGGCCGCCGGCCGGGACGGTCCGGTGCTGGCCATCACCCACGGCGGCGTGATCCGGGCCCTCCAGCGTCATCTCGGGGTCGAACCGGCCAGCACGCAGAACCTCGGCGGCCGCTGGTTCGACCTGGCGGCGGACAAGCGGCTGCGGGCGGGCGAGCACGAGGGCCTCCCCGAGGTGCCCGAGGAGACCATCACCGCGGCCCTGTAGCCGGCCCATCCACCCGGAATGTCACATGGGGGCGCTACCTTCCCGTGCCGTGGACGTCGAGGTGATCCGCAGCCCCCGCAGGCGCAAGACGGTGCAGGCCCGGAAGGTGGACGGCGTCCTCCGGGTCTCCATCCCGGCCTCCATGAGCAAGGCCGACGAGCAGCGCCACGTGGCCGAGATGGTGCGGCGCATGGAGCGCCGGTCGGAGTCGTCGGTCGTCGACCTGACTGGCCGGGCCATCGCCCTGGCGTCGGCCCACGGCCTGCCCCGGCCCGCGTCGATCCGCTGGGTCGACAACCAGGAGTGGCGGTGGGGATCGTGCACCCCGTCGGACGGCACGATCCGCATCTCGACCCGCCTGGCCACCGAGCCCTCCTGGGTGCTCGACTACGTGATCATGCACGAGCTGACCCACCTGGTCGTCCCCGGGCACGGCCCCGCCTTCTGGCGGTTGGTCGAGCGCTACCCCCGCGCAGAGCGGGCGCGCGGCTTCCTCATGGCCCGGGGGCTGGAGTACGCCGGATGAGTGATCCGGGTGCACGGTCGACAGGCTCGACGGTGCGCCGATGAGCGATCCGGCGGCCAACGGCGCCGCCCAGCCCGGCAAGCGCCCGTCCACCCCGGTGCCGCTCATCCTGTCGTGCGTCGCCGGCGCCGTGGGCCTGGTGCTGCTCGTCGCAGGGGCGGTCGCAGACAGCACGGCGCTGTCGGTGGCCGGCGTGGTGGCCGGTTCCGCCTCGCTCGGCGCCGCCCTCTACTGGCGGTCGCTGCTGATCAGTTCGTACGCGGCTCAGAAACGGGGCCGGCCGCCCCGCTGAGGTCGTCGCCTGCATCGCCGCCATCCTCAGGGGCGGCGCTGGCCGGTGCCTCGGCCTCGGCCAGCCGAAGGGCCGTCTCGGCCATGATCCGCTCGGCCAGTTCCTCGGTGAGCAGGTCGCCACCATGGCCGGCGTCCTCGTACCACCACAGCGCCTTGGGCTCGTTGGCCCATTCGTAGATGCTCTCAGCGTGCTGCGGGCCGAAGTACCAGTCGTCGCGATCGTGGGCTACGACAGTGAAGGCGGGGGCGATGTTCGCCACCAGGGAGCCGGCGTCGGGCAGGTAGATGCAGTCGGGCCCAACCCGCGTGCGCAGGGCGGCGGCCAGCACCACGCGGCCGACCCGGCCGCTGACCAGCTTGCGCACCCGGTGGGTGCCGACCCGGTCGAGATCACCCCAGGCCGGCGCGCTGATGCCCACCACCCCCGCGACTGTGCCGGATGCGCCGGCGTGCATCAGCACGGCGGCGCCCCCGAGGCTCGTCCCGATGGTCACCACCGGGAGCCCCCGCGGGGCGGCGGCGACCGCCGCAGCCACGTCGAGGGGCTCGTTGCGGCCCATCGAGCACAGCCCGCCCGATCGCCCGTGGCCCCGCATGTCGGGCACGATCACGTGGCCCCTGCGGGCCAGCAGGTGGGCGAAACGGTGGACGCCCGGCGAGCGGGACGAGTTCACGAAGCCGTGCACGAGCACGAAGGTGCACAGGGCGTCCGCCGGTCCGTCGAGGCGCCACGCGTTGAGACGGACACCGTCGGCGGTGGTGAGGGTCAACCGCTGCTCGGGGCGGTACCGGGGCGGCGCCACGTACAGGCCGTAGTAGCGGGCGAGCCGCCCGTTGGCGAGGGCGGCGCCGGCCAGGGGCACGACGCGTCGTACCGCGACCGTTCGTGCCCCAGGACGACCGTCCGGCCGACGCGCGGGCCGACCCAGCACGCCGGCAGCGGCGTCGAGCAGGCGGTCGGCGGACAGGCGGCTGCGCCGCCGCTGCCCGGCGGCTGCGCCGCCGCGGCCTACCGCTTCGCCGCTGTCGCGCTCCACCACTCCGCCTCGATACGGCCCAGTTCGGTGGAGGGAGGCGTGCCCTTGCGGTACTCCGACAGGATGCCGCGCCAGGTGTTGGTGGCCTCCAGCCGGCTGAGCAGGGCGCTCACGCCCCACACCACCCGGTCGAGGATCACGTACGACGTGGGCATGTTCAGCGCCTTGATGAGATCGCCGTAGCGGCCCTGCACGTCGACCACCGTCTGCAGGGCCTTGCCGGTCGAGTCCCTTGTGTAGGTGTACGTGTCGGTGAGGAACGGCTCGTATGGCCCCCGCACGTACTCGAACACGAAGTCCGGGTCGAAGCCGTGGTCGGGCGCCAGGAACCGCGCCGTCACCGCCCGCTCCACCAGGGCCTCGGGGTCCTCGTCGAGGATGGCGTCGAGGAGCGGGCCGAGGCGTTCGAACTCGCCCGGCGCCCAGCGCTTCACCAGGCCGAAGTCGAGGAACGTGACCGAGCCGTCCTCGTGGAAGCGGTAGTTCCCGGGATGGGGGTCGCCGTTGAACACGCCGTCGCGGTGGATCGAGCCTTGGGCGAAACGCAGGATCACCTCGCCCGCCCGGTTCTTGGCCGCCTGGTCCGAGAGCTCCAGGAACTCGTCCCAGCGCATGCCGTCGACCCACTCGCTGGTGATCACCCGCCGGCTGCTGCGCTCGGGCACCACCCTCGGCACGTGGATGAAGGGGTGGTCGGCGTAGCGCTCGGCGAACTCGGTCTGACAGGCCGCCTCGTAGCGGTAATCGAGCTCGTCGGCCATGCGGGCCCGCAATTCGTCGACGAGGGCCTTCACCTCGAGGTTCTTCAGGGCGAACTGGGCGAAGAGGCTGTAGAGCATCTCGGCGTTGTCGAGGTCGCTCTTGATGGCGCCGTCGACGCCGGGATACTGGACCTTCACGGCCACGATGCGCCCGTCGTGCATCACCGCCCGGTGCACCTGGCCGATCGACGCGGCGGCCACGGGCACCAGCTCGAAGTCGAGGAAGAGCTCGTGGGGGTCGGCGCCGAGCTCATCGCGGATGACGCCTTCGGCCAGCCGGGGCGCCATGGGCGGCACGTCGGCCTGGAGGGTGGCGAGAGCGGCCTTGGCCTCGGGCGGCAGCCCGTCGGCGATGAAGGACAGCATCTGCCCGGCCTTCATGATGGCGCCCTTCATCCCGCCGAGGACCTTGGCCACGTCCTCGGCCGAGCGGATGGCAAACTGCTCCTCGAGCCGGGCCCGCTCCTCCTCGGTGGCCCGACGGCCCTTGATCTTCATCTGGGTGTAGTGCAGAGCACGGCGGGTGGTAAGGCGCCACACGCGGATCTGGCGCTCGAGATGGACCCGGCGCGACTGGTCCCGAAGGGCGACACTCACCGCCGCTCCGGCGGCGGCCGTGCCTGCCGCTGCGCCCAGGACGACGGCGCGGCGGCGGGTGCTACCCACCGGGCAGCCGGACCTCCCGCTCGGCGGTGGCCTGGTCCTCGAGGCAGAACCGCGCCGCCGGCAGGGCCTCGAGCCGGCTGTCGCCGATCACCGTGCCGCACGCCTCGCAGGTGCCGTAGGTGCCGTCGTCGAGGCGCTGCAGGGCATGCTCGACGTCGGCCAGCTCGGCCTGCACGCGTTCGAGGATCGACAGGTCGCGCTCGCGGTTGAACGTCTCCGTGCCGACATCCGCCTGGTGCTGCGACGACAGCTCGCCGAGGCTCTCGTCCTCGGATTCGGACGTGAGACCGTCGGCGACGAACCCGTCACGGATGCCGCCGAGGCGGGTGCGCTCCTCGTCGAGCCGGGCCCGGGCCGCTTCCTGTTCCATCGGGCGATCGTAGCGGCGCCGCCACCCAACGCCGCCCCAGGGGCACGACAGCCGCGAGCGCTACGAGGGCCGGACCGCTCGGAGCCGCTCTGAGGGCCGGCCGTTCACCGCCAGGCTGTCGAGGTCGATGACCAGCGGTGCATCACCTCCACCGGGGGCCGGCACCATTTCGACGTCCTCGTCGTCCTGCGGGAGCGGCTCCGGTAGGAGGGGCCGGCGCAGCGTCAGCACCATCACCCCGTTCATCGCAACCGTGGCCACCAGCTCCCACCCGTCGGCGCCCAGGGACTGCAACTGGCGGCGCAGGCCCGAGAGCCCGTCGTCGCCGTTCCAGATGAGTTCGTAGTCCCATGCGTCGGTCGTGTGAACCACCCCCCAGGTGCGCGTGCAGTTTCCTAGACATACCAGACATAGCGGTCGTCGTTCAAGGCTCGGCCGGCGTCGTCGTCGCAGTCCTGGCCATCGCGGTGCGGGCCGACGGCGAAGGAAGCTCGGCGCGAGCCGGTGTGAGCGTGGGGGCGGGGAGGATCGAACTCCCGACGCCGAGATTAAAAGTCTCGCGGTCTACCACTGACCTACGCCCCCGGGGAGCTGCACCCAAAGGGTAGGCGGCGCCGTGCGCGGAACTCCCGGGAGTGCAACCGTACCGGGCGGCATGCACGGGGCAGGGCGTGGGCTCAGCCCTGGGGCTGCTCGCCGTCAGCCCTCCGCCCCCAGGCGGTCGATGGTGGTACCGGTAGGGCCGGCGTGAGCATCGCCAACGATGACCGATGGTGCGCTACGTGAGGATCAGGATCAGGATGATAATAAGGATGAGAGTTCCGACACCGATGTACACGTTGGCCTCCTCGTTGCGTCGAGATCACTCGATCCCTTGCAGGATCGGTGGTGCCCGTTCGGCCGCAGCCGCAAACCTGACGACGCCGGGTCAGCCGGGCCCGCTCCCGGGCATTCCCAGTGCGGAATCCCGGCAGGGCGGCCCTGCACCCACGCAGGTCGTTTCCTGCGCCGGAGCGCGGGGAACAGCAAAGGCATGATCGCCTTCTTCGTCATCTTGGTACTACTGATGGTGCTGGTCGCGTTCGCAGGCCAGTGGAGCGGCGGGCGCCGTCGACGCGTGATCTACGACCGGGACGTCATTGTCGACCGCCGGCCGACCGTCATCGAGCGCAGGCCCGACGTCATCGAGGGAGAGATCATCGAGGATCCCTCTCCTGTGGCCCGGTCCCGCCGAGTGGTACGCCGCCGCACGTACTGACCTATCCGGCGAACGAGAGCGAGAGGCCGAAGTCGCCACCCTCGTCTGTCCACCACTCGGCCGGCCTCAGGCCGGCGCCGGCCAGCTCGGTTTCCACGCTGCGGCGGCGGAACTTGGCGCTGATCTCGGTGACGACGATCTCGCCCGCCGCCAGCTCGATCGTGAGCCCGGGGTCAGGGATGTGCACCGTCTGCGCCTGCCGGCTCCGCAGGCCGAGCTCGATCCACTCCTCGTCGGTGTCGAAGCGGGCCTGGTGGTCGAACTGTGTGACATCGAAGTCGGCACCCAGCTCGCGATTGAGCACGGTGAGCACGTTGCGGTTGAACGCCGCCGTGACTCCGGCCGCATCGTCGTAGGCCGCCTCCAGGCGGGCGGTGTCCTTCACCAGGTCGGTGCCGAGCAGGAAGCTGTCACCGGGCGCCAGCTGGGAGGCCACGTCGGCCAGGAAGCGCTTGCGCTGGGCGGGCCGCAGGTTGCCGATGGTGCTACCGAGGAAAGCGACGAGGCGACGACCGCCGGTGGGTAGCAGCCCGAGGTGGTGGTCGAAGTCGCCCACCACGCCGTGCACCTCCGTGCCCGGGTACTCCCGGGCGAGTGCGGTGGCGGCCGACCGGATGGTGGGCTCGCTCACGTCGAACGCGACAATGCGGCGGAGGGCGCCGGCGGCGGTCATGGCATCGAGCAGCAGGCGTGTCTTCTCCGACGTGCCCGACCCGAGCTCCACCAGCGTGTCGGCGCCGGTCAGCCGGACGATGGCCGCCGCCTCCCGGGCCAGGATCTCCCGCTCCCGCCGAGTCGGGTAATACTCCGGCAGGCGGGTGATCTCGTCGAACAGGTCGCAGCCCCGCTCGTCGTAGAACCACTTGGGCGGCAGCTCCCGCGGCACCCGGTCGAGACCGTGGCGCACGTCGTCGCGCAGGCTCTGGGCAAGCACATCGGGCGTGAGGTGGACGTCGACCCTGGGGCCGCTCCGGCCGTGCAGCGCCATCCCCTTCAGGAGACGGCCAGGCGCTTGCCGAGCCAGACCGCGGCGTGCTGGACGGCCTCGTCGGGGATCTCGTGGCCCACGTCGTACCAGTGCAGCTCGACGTCGGCGCCAGCCGTGACGAGTCCCTCGACGAGCTCCTCGTAGTCGTCGATGGTGACCAGCTCGTCGTTGCGCCCGGTGGCGCAGAAGATCTGCTTGTGGTCGAGCACCCGGCCTCCGGGCGGGCGGAACGACGGCTTCCCGCTCAGGATGACGGCGCCGGCGACGGCATCGGGACGGTCGAGGAAGAGAGCGGCAGCGGCGGTGGCGCCGTCGGAGAAGCCCAGCAACCAGATGTCCTCGGCGTCGAGGTCGAGCGCCTTGCAGGCGTCGGTCAAGAAGCCGGCCAGCTCGCCGACGGCCTCGTGCACGGCGATGGCCCACGGCGTGGGAAGGTCGGGGTCCAGCTCCTCCTCCTCCGCGGCCGGCGGCCGCTGGGGCAGATGGCGGAAGCCACCGTCCTCGTCGTCGAGACGGCCGCGGGGGCTGAGGACGGCGACGCCGGGCGAGATCCGCCGGGCCACGTCGACCAGGTCGTCCTCGGTGCCGGCCGCCCCGTGCAGGGCGAAGACGGTGATGCCGCCGGTCTGGTCCTCGTCTGTCGCCGGGTCGAACCGGTAGGGCACGCCGAGATCGGGAAGGTCAGCCATCCGCCAGACGCTACCTGCGACGGTCCGTTATCCGGAGAAGGTGACGATGGTGAGTGTGCCGTAGCCGAGGAGGGCGAACGACACCGAGTAGAGCACCGCCTTGGTGGCGGCCCGCTTGGCCGGCGAGCGCACATAGTCGTCGATGATCCAGCGCAGGCCGTTGAGGCCGTGCAGCAGTGCCAGTACGAGCAGGGCCCCGTCGAACAGGCGCCACAGCGGGTTGTCCCAGCGCTCGGCCACGAAGCGGGCATCGGTCTCGGTGACGTCGTTGACGATGTGGGTGAGCGAGAAATGGATGAGGGCCAGGAACACCAGCACCAGGCCCGAGATCCGCATGAAGAACCACGACCACACCTCGCTGTTCTGGCGGGGGCGGCGCTGCGGCGACGTGCCCCCTTCGGCCGGCGTGGTGGCCGGTGTGGTGGTGGGCGTCGTGGTCACAGGATGCGCCCGTCGATGAAGGGCTTCATGATCACGTAGCCGCCGACCAGCGTGAGCACGATGGTCAAGAACAGCACCGTGCTCAGCGCCCGCTTCTCGTTGCGGATGCCGCCGGGAAAGAAGTCGACCATCACGATGCGCAGGCCGTTGAGCGAGTGGAAGACGAGTCCGAACAGCAGGCCCACCTCGAACAGGCGCAGCACCACGTTGCCGTAGAGCTCGTGGACCTCGTCGTACAGGTCGGGTCGGGAGATGAGCGACACGTCGATGATGTGCAGGAGGAGGAAGAAGAAGACGAGGAAGCCGGTGATGCGGTGGGTGACGAACGCCCACTGCCCCGAACGGCCCCGGTAGATGCTTCCCCGCCCGGGGCTCACCGCCGCCGCTTTCCCCGCACCCAGCGGCCCGCCCACATGGTGGACGACAGCACGTAGAGGGCGAACGCGGTGATGAGCAGGGTGACGGCGCCGAGGGCGGCGGCGAACAGCGCCTGGGCCGTTGTCATCAGAAAGCGACGCTACCCCGGCGCCCGTCGGCCGTCGTGCAACCTGGCGCCGGCATGACGCCGATCAGTTGCGACTCGAACTCAGCGGAGATGGGAGCCGGGGACGACGGTGCGCCCCGGCGCCTTGCCGGCGCGGTGCAGGAGCCGGTCGGCGGTAAGGGAGGTCACGGCGAACACGGCGGCTGCCGTCAACACGATGGTGCCGCCGGGAGGGAGCGCCAAGACCCGTGCGATGCCGAGGCCGACGACGCACGACGCCACCCCGACGGCCATGGCCACCGCAACGGCGGCACGGAACGAGCCCGCCACCAGCTGCGAGGTGGCCACCGGCAGCACCATCAGGGCGGCCACCAGCAAGAGTCCGACGACGCGCATGGCCCCCACGATGGCGATGGCGGCGAGGGCGGCCAGCACCGTGTTGAGCGCCTCGACGGGCAGGCCCGCCACCCGGGCCGACTCCTCGTCGAGCACCACTGCGAACAGCGCCCGACCGAGCACCGCCATGATCGCCACGATGGCTGCGCCCAGGCCGACCACCGTCCATGCGTCGGCCGGCGACACCGTGAGGATCGACCCGAAGAGGTAGCTGAGGACGCTGGCGTCGAGCCCGCCTGATGCGCCCACCAGGACGACGCCGGCGGCGATCCCCGAATAGAAGAACAGGGCGAGGGCGAGGTCGCCGCTGGCCCGCCCCCGGGACCGCAACCGCTCGATGCCGACAGCGCCCGCCACCGCCACGACCAGGGCGGTGGCCACGGGCCACACGCCCAGCAGCAGCCCGGCGGCCACGCCCGCGAAGGCGAGGTGGCCGATGCCGTCGCCCATGAGGGACAGGCGCTTTTGGACCAGGAAGGCCCCGATCAGGGGCGCCGATGCCCCCACGGCGACGGCCGCCACCAGCGCCAGCTGCATGTAGCCGCGGTCGAACGGATAGGGCAGGGGCAGCACGGCTCAGCTGCCGTCGTCGGGCTTGACGAGGCCTTCGAGCCACAGGGGGAGGTCGTCGTGGTGCACGCCGAGGCTCACGCCGGTGGCCACCAGATCGGCGGGCGGCCCGTCGAAGTACACCTTGCCCCGCCGCATCACCACCACCCGGTCGAGGTCGTCGGCCACGGCGCCGAGCTCGTGGGAGACCAGCAGCACGGCGGCCGAGTGCTCGGCCACCAGGTGGGTGAGCGAGTCACGGAAGCGGTGCTGGGACTCGGCGTCGACCCCGGCCACCGGCTCGTCCAGCACCAGCAGCTCGGGCTGGGCGGCCAGCGCCTTGGCGATGAACGCCCGCTGCTGCTGGCCGCCCGACAGCTCGCTGACCCGGCGGCGCCGGTGCTCGAGCAGGGCGACCGACGACATGGCGTGCTCGATCTCGGTGCGGTCGGCGGCGTCGAAGCGCCGGCGCCAGCCGCTGCGGGCCAGACGACCGGCTCCCACGACCTCCTCCACGGTCGCCGGCATCTCCCGGGCCAGGGCGGCACGCTGGGGCACGTAGCCGAGGCGCCACCGCTGGCGCAGGTCGGCCGGCGCCGCGCCGAAGAGGCGCACCTCCCCGGCCTGTGGCTTCAGCAGACCCAGCAGGCAACGCAGGAGAGTGGACTTGCCCGAGCCGTTGGGCCCCACCAGGGCGACGAACTCGCCGGGCGCCACCGTGAGGCTCACCCCGTCGAGGACCGGGTCGTTGCCGTAGGAGAAGGACAGGTTCTCGGCTTCGAGGACAGGCTCCGCAGCGTGGTCGTTCATGAGAATGCTTCCCAATACCCTAGGTCAGGGTCGCCGCCGGCGCGCTCGCTCACGTGCAGCCGAGGGCGGTGCGGAGCACGCCCAGGTTGCGCCGCATGGCATCGCCGTAGCCGTCCTCGAGGCGGCCTTCAAGCGGGTCGAGCACGGCGACCTTCACACCTGCCTCGCGGGCCAGTGCCTGAGCGACCCTGGGCGACACGAGGCGTTCGGTGAATACGGTCGTCACCTTGTTGGCGCGGACCAGGTCGACGAGGTCGGCCAGCCGGTCCGGATCGGGCTCCGCCTCCGGCGAGATGCCGGTGATCGGCTCCTGGACGAGGTCGTACCGACGCGCCAGGTGCCCGAACGCCTCGTGGGCGGTCACGATCTCCCGGCGCTCGCAGGTGGCCAACCCGGCGGCCATCTCCTGGTCGAGGGCGGCCAGCTCGTCACGGAAGGCGGCGGCCCGCCGACGGTACCCGTCCGCGCCGGCCGCGTCGATCGCCACCAGCTCCCGCTCGACCACCACCGCCGCCTCGGCGAGGCGCTGCGGGTCGAGCCAGATGTGCGGGTCCTTGCCGTCCTGCGCCCCCAGGAGGTCGACCGCCACGCCCGCCCGATGCGACGCCTCGGCCAGGCCGGGCTGGAACCCGCCGCCGAGGTAGAGCATCAGATCGGCGTCGTCCACCGCGTCGATCTCGTCGGACGTCAACTCGAGGTCGTGGGGCTCGGCCCCCGGCGGTGTGAGGTCGGTGACGGCGACGCCCTCCCCGCCGATGCGCTCGGCCACCTCGGCCAGGCGGGCGAACCCGGCCACGATCCGCACCCGACCGTCACCTGCGGCCCCGCCCCCGGAGCCGCAGGCGGCCATGGCCGCGGACAGGAGCACACTCGACGCGAAGACGGCGATCGGACGACGCACGTCCGTCAGCTTAACTGAGAATGAGTCTCAATCGCAACGGGCGCAGACCCCGACCAGGTCCAGCCGGTGGGTCTGGGGTCGAAAGCCGGTGGCCGCCGCCGCCTGCGCCACCGCCCGCGCCACCGTCTGCTCCAGGCGCAGCGACGCCGGCACGTCCTCCACCGTGCCGCAGCTGGTACACACCAGGTGGTGGTGGTGCTCGGTGAGCGCCTCGGCCAGTTCGTGACGGGCCAGGCCGTCCGGGCCGAGCATGCGGTGCACCACGCCCGCCTCCTCGAGCACACCCAGGGAGCGGTAGACCGAGCTCTGGGCCAGGCCCGGCCCGGCGTCGAGCAGCTCGACCATCGACACCGGCCGGGCCGCCCCCACCAGCACGTCCACCACGGCGCGCCGCACCGGGGTGTACCGCTGGCCCACGGCCCGGAGCCGCTCGCCGACGGTCGCGTGGAGTTCGGCGTCCTGCACGATGTCGAGCGTACCCAGCCGGCGATGGGCCACGGGCCGCCCGCCCGTCACTCCGCCCGGCTCCAACGGCCGCCGCCCACCACAGCAGCCGCCAGGGCGGTGGTGATCGGCACCGACGCCACCAGTCCAACGCTGCCGACGAGCGTGCGCACGATCTCGCCGGCCACGACCTCGCCGGTGAGCACGTCGGACACCCGGCGGTTCGCCTGCACCAGCAGGATCAGGAGGGGCAGGGAGGCGCCGGCGTAGGCAAGCACCAAGGTGTTGACGGTGGACGCCACGTGGTCCCGCCCGATGCGCAGGGCGGCGCGGTACAGCTCGCCCGGGCCCATGGTGGGGTTGGCGAGGTGTAGCTCCCACACGGCCGACGCCTGGGTGACGGTGACGTCGTCGAGTACCCCGAGCGAGCCGATGATGATACCGCCGAGGAGCAGCCCCTGCAGGTTGACGCGGGCCGACGCGGCCTGGAGGAACGACGCCTCCTCGGTGCCCATGCCGGTGAGGTGGGTGGCGCCCACGAACACGACGGCCAGGACGCCGATGAGGGCCAGGCTGGCGAGCGTGCCCACCACTGCCGTGGTGGTGTGCAGGTTGTTGCCGTGTGACAGGTAGAGGTTCACGAGGATGATGGCCGACGCCGCCACGATGGCCACCGCCACCGGGCTCTCCCCCTCCAGCACGGCCGGGATGAGGAACCACACGAGCACGGCCAGGGTGAACGCCAGGGCCAGCAGGGCGCGGGCGCCCCGGCCCCGTCCGAGCACCACCACTGCGAGTACGAAGACAAGGGCCAGGAGCAGCATGGGGCCGCGGCGCTGGAAGTCGGCCAGGTAGTACTGGTTCCCCCTTGTCGCGTCCGGGGTGAAGCCGAGGACGACGCGATCCCCCTCCTTCACGGTGGGCGTGCCCGGTCCCTCAGCCAGGCTCAGCTGGATGGCCGTGCCCTTGTCCGACCCCTTCGACGGCACGACTGTGACCGTGTTGCACCTCACGCCGGCCCCCGTACTCGTGCCGGCGCACGGCGTGCGCTCGACCGCCTCCACCTTGGCCGGGACCAGGTTGACGGGCGGGCCGAGATAGCGGGCGATGCCCGTGTCCTTGCCAGTGGGCCACAGCACCGCCGCCCCCACGATGGTGGCCACGGCGGCCACCGCCACGATGATCAGCAGCAGCCGGTGGGTGACCAGGGCGGGCCCCTCCGCCCCGGCGAGGTCGGATGGATGGGCGTGGGGACCGCTCACCGGGTCACCCTACGACGTCCCTCCGACGGCACCCGGCGAGGTGGCTCAGCCGATCGGAGCGGGAATAAGGAGCTGGTCCCGGAGGTACGGCGCCAGCACGTCGGGCAGGCGCACCGAACCGTCCGGCTGGCGGCCCGTCTCCACCAGCGCCGCCCACACCCGGGGCACGGCCAGGGCCGACCCGTTCAACGTGTGCACGAAGGCGGTGCCCTTGCCGCCGGCCGGGCGGTAGCGGATGTTGGCCCGGCGGGCCTGGTAGTCGCTGAACCACGAGACCGACGACACCTCGAGCCACTGGTCGACGCCCGGCGAGTACACCTCGAGGTCGTAGGCGCGGGCGTGCGACTGGCCGAGGTCGCCGGTGCAGATGTCGACCACCCGGTAGCCGAGCCCGAGCTCCTGGAGCACGCCTTCGGCCCGCCGGAGCAGGTCGGCATGCATCTTCTCCGCCTCCTCGGGCGTGGTGAATGCCAGGATCTCGACCTTGTCGAACTCGTGCACCCGCAGCAGGCCGCGGGTGTCGCGGCCTGCTGACCCGGCCTCGCGGCGATAGCAGGTGGTGTGGGCCATGAGGCGCACCGGCAGGTCGGCCTCGTCGTAGATCTCGTCGCGTCCGAGCGAGGTGAGCGGCACCTCAGCGGTGGGGATGGCCCACAGGTCGTCGCGCTCGAGGTGGTAGGCGTCGTCGGCGAACTTGGGCAGCTGGCCGGTGGCCGTGAGGGTGTCGGTGCGCACCAGCGTGGGCGGGCGGATCTCCTCGAAGGCGTCGGCGTTGCGGTCGAGGGCCAGCTGGCACAGGGCCCGCACGAGGGTGGCCCCCAAGCCTCGGTAGACCACGAACATCGACCCCGAGATCCTGGCGCCCCGCTCCAGGTCGAGGATCCCGAGCTGGGCCCCGACGTCCCAGTGCGGCACGCGCTGGTGGTCGCCGAAGGCGTCGGGGTCGTGGCCCTCGATACGGAGCACCGGGTTGTCCTCCGCCGACGCGCCGTCGGGCGCGTCGGACGACGGCAGGTTGGGGATGTGCAGGAGCAGGTCGTGCAGCTGCACCTCGACCTCGCCCGTCTCGGCATCGATCGATTGCTCCTCGTAGCCCACGGCCCGGCTCTCGGCCGCCAGGGCGTCGGCCGTCGCCTGATCGCCGGCACGACGGGCCTTGCCCACCTCCTGCGAGATGCCCTTCACCTTGGCCCTGATCACGTCCCTGCGGCCGGCCAGCTGGCGGCGCCGGACGTCGAGGTCGAGGGCCCGGTCGACCTCGGCCGGGTCGACCTTCTTGCGGGCGAGCGCCGCCTTCACCGCGTCCGGTTCGGCGCGCAGGAGGCGAACGTCGATCATGAGGTGGGAACGGTAGCGTGCGCCGTCATGGCGGCCGTCGTGATTACCGACCTGGTCGTGCGCTACGGCGACGTCACGGCGGTGGACGGCCTGTCGTTCCATGCGGCCGCCGGTGAGGTCGTCGCCCTCCTGGGCCCCAACGGCGCAGGGAAGACCACGACCATCGAGACGCTCGAGGGCTACCGCCGGCCCACGTCCGGCTCGGTCCGGGTGTTGGGCCTTGACCCGATCGCGTCGCGCACCGACCTCACTCCCCACATCGGCGTCATGCTCCAGCGGGGCGGCGTCTATCCGGCCATGAACTCGCTGGACGCGGTGCGCCTGTTCGCCGCCTACCACGCCGACCCGGAAGACCCGGAGGAACTGGTCGACCGGGTGGGGCTCACGGCGGTCAGCCGGACCCGGTGGCGGCGGCTGTCGGGCGGCGAGCAGCAGCGGCTGTCGCTGGCCCTGGCCCTGGTGGGCAAGCCGTCGGTGGTGTTCCTCGACGAGCCCACCGCCGGCGTGGACCCGGTGGGGCGGCTGGCCATCCGCTCGGTGGTCGGTGACCTGCGGGACCGGGGGGCGTGCGTCCTGCTCGCCACCCACGAGCTCGACGAGGCCGAGCGGCTGGCCGACCGGGTCGTCATCGTCGACAAGGGAAGGGTGGTGGCCTCGGGCTCACCGGCCGAGCTGCGGGCGGGCGGCGACGAGCGTCGCATCCGCTTCTCGGCGCCCGCCGGGGTGGACACCGGCTCGCTGGGGGACGCGCTCGGCGCCACGGTGACCGAGGAGTCGCCGGGCGAGTACCTGGCCGGCGCCGAGCCCACTCCCGCCACCGTCGCCCGCCTCACCGCCTGGCTGGCCGAGCACGACCTCGCCCTCGCCGACCTGCGCACAGGCCGCCAGACGCTGGAGGAGGCCTTCCTCCGCGTCACCGGTCCCAATGCCCGGCGTCCGCCGGCCGGCGCCGGCGGGGGCGGTGTGCACAGCCGGGCGGCTCATGCCGGCGCAGCGGCCGGCGGCGACGGCGTGCCGGAGACCCCCCCGCCTCGGGCCGGGCGGAGCAGCCTGGACCGCCTCGCCG
>JBKJNA010000054.1:0-32562 GCA_046596195.1 Acidimicrobiales bacterium
GCACATCACCGACGGCACCGACGTCGGTCCCTACGACTACGGCTCGATCATGCACTACCCCCGCAGGGCCTTCTCCACGGGGACGGCCGAGACGATCACCCCGGTCAATCCCAGCGCCGTCATCGGCCAGCGGGACGGCCTCAGCCCCGGCGACATCACCACGGCCAACACCATGTGCCCCCCGAAGCCGGTTATCGAGACGATCAAGGAGGTCGCTCCGGAGACAGCCAAGGAGCGGATGCCCGAGACGATCAAGGAGCGCGCCCCCGAGACGATCAAGGAACGCTCGCCGGAGACGGTGAAGGAGCGGATCCCGGAGACTGTGAAGGAGCGGATCCCGGAGACGATCAAGGAGCGCGCCCCCGAGACGATCAAGGAGCGGGCGGAGCCGCCGGTGACGTTCGCCGAAGGGCTGCAGCCGCCGTTCGGCGGGAACGTGTTCGTGAACCCGGCCCTGGGCGGCGTGCTGCCCTTCGCCCTGCGTACCCCGCACCAGTCCATCGCCGGCGCGGCCGAGGCGCAGCCGGTGGACGAGTTGCAGGCCGAGCTGGCCGGGGTGGCCGAGGCCCTGGCCCAGATCGAGGGCGACCAGGCCGCGCTGCTCGGCCGGTACCAGCAGCTCCTCGCCGCTCTCTCCGAGTTCGGCCTCTCGTGACAGCCCGCCACCGCGGGTGATCGTCGTCATCTCGCACCTCCAGGACCCGCACGCCGTACGGGTCCTGGAGGCGCTCGCCTCGCGCGGGGCGGACACCTTTCTGTTCGACCTCGCCGACCTTCCGGCAGCGGCCACGCTCTCGGTCGACTATCGAGTTCCCGCCACACCACGGGCCCGCATCGCCCATGCCACCGCCGGCCCGATCGACCTGAGCCGGGCCACGGCCGTGTGGTGGCGGCGGCCTCAGTTCGTCAGGCTGGACTCGATCACAGACGCGGACGCTCGCGGCTTCGCCCACGGGGAGTGGCAGGAGGCGCTGTACGGGCTGTGGGAGCTGCTGGCGTGCCCGTGGATGAACCAGCCGGTCCGCGACGAGGTGGCGTCCCGCAAAGCCCTCCAGCTGGCGGTGGCCAGCCGGCTCGGGCTCCGGGTGCCCGACACCCTGCTCACATCCGACGCCGACGAGGCGAGGGCCTTCATCGAGCGCCACGGCATGGGAAAGACCATCTACAAGATCTTCTCGGCCACCCATCAGGTCTGGCGGGAGACGAGGCTGGTGCAGCCCGACGACCTGGCCATGCTGGACGGCCTGCACCTGGCCCCGGTGATCTTCCAGGAGTTCGTCCCGGCGGTGGCGGACCTGCGCATCACGATCGTCGGCGACGACATCTTCCCGATGGCCATCGACTCCCGGGGCACGGGCTACGAGGTCGATTTCCGGGTGTCCCTCGCCACGGCGGCGACAAGCGTGTGGGAACTGCCGGACCACGTCGCCGACGCACTCCGCCGGCTCATGGCCCACTTCGGCCTCGCCTACGGCGCCGTCGACCTGCGGGTGACCGAGGACGGTGAGTACGTGTTCCTCGAGATCAACACGGCAGGCGAGTTCCTGTTCGCCGAGCACCGCTGCGGCCTGCCGATCACCGGTGCCGTCGCCGGGTGGCTGGCCGAGCCGCCGGACGCCCACCGCCGGCGCGTCGCCCGCTAGGCCCCCGCCGCCTCAGCGCACGGGGCGGAGTGTGATCTCGATGGGGCCTTCGCGGTCCACGTCGGCGCGCCGCACGGGGTGCGACTGCATCGTGATCCAGTCGCCGCGGGCGACGCCCCGTCGTGAGGTGTCGCCCGAGCGGGCCCACAGCGTGAGGGCGGTCTGCGGCGTGAAGGCCTCGTCATCCACGTCGATCACGGCGTCGGCCACCAGCTCGTCGCCGTCGCGCTCCAGCACGCCGTCGATGGCAGCCACCAGTGTGCTCGGGGCGTCGGCCAAGGTGGTGTCCCGGAGCTCGACGCGGACCGGGGTCCCGGGAGCGGGCCGCTCGTCGTCGTCCTGGGCTGGCAGGTCCTGGGCGAGCACGACCCTCACGGCGACGTTCACGGCGCCAGGATACGCCGCGGGCCGGCGCCGATCGACGTGCGGCGCCGGCCGAGCGCGGCGGGCCGGGCCGCCTCAGCCGCGCCGCGCTGAAGCGGACCTTTCCGGCCCACGCGAGGGGCGGCGGGAAGCCCGGTAGCGTCCACCGGATGAAGGCACTGCGCAGCTTCACGGTCCGGGCCAAACTCCCCCCCGCCCTGGCACCTCTGCACGAGCTCGCCATGAACCTCCAGTGGTCGTGGGACGGGCACACCCGCAACTTGTTCCGCTGGATCGACCCGGCCGCCTGGGAGGTCACGGGACACGATCCCGTCCGCCTGCTGGGCATGGTGGGCCGTGACCGGTTGGAGGCACTCAGCGTCGACCGGGCCTTCCTCAGCTTCCTCACCGAGGTCCACAGCGACCTGAAGGCCAACCTGAGCGCGCCGTCGTGGTTCTCCGACCGGCCCGCCGGCGCCCTGCGGTCGGTGGCCTACTTCTCCCCGGAGTTCGGCATCGCCGAAGCCCTGCCCCAGTACTCAGGGGGCCTCGGGGTCCTGGCCGGCGACCACCTCAAGGCGGCCAGCGCGCTTGGCGTCCCCCTCGTCGGCGTCGGCCTCTTCTACCGCCAGGGCTACTTCAGCCAGGAGCTGAACGCCGACGGGTGGCAGCAGGAGCGCTACCCGAGCCTCGACCCCCACGCCATGGCCCTCACCCTGGTGGAGGGCGCCCGGGTGAGCGTCGACCTGGCCGGCACCGAGCTGGCCGCCCAGATCTGGCGGGCCGACGTGGGCCGCGTGCGGCTGTACCTGCTCGACGCCGACATCGACGACAACGACCCCGACGGCCGGGTGGTCACGGACCGCCTTTACGGCGGGGGCACCGAGCACCGCCTGCGCCAGGAGATTCTCCTCGGCATCGGCGGCGTTCGCGCCCTCGACGCGGTGGGCGAGACCACCCAGGTCTTCCATACCAACGAGGGCCATGCCGGCTTCCTCGGCCTGGAGCGGATCCGCCGGCTGATCATGTCCGAAGGGATGACCTTCGCCGAGTCGGTGGAAGCGGTTCGCTCTGCGACCATCTTCACCACCCACACCCCCGTGCCGGCCGGCATCGACCGCTTCCCCCGTGAGCTCATGGAGCGGTACTTCGAGAAGTGGACGGCCGACTGCGGCCTGCGCTTCGACGAGCTCATGGCCATCGGGCACTTCCCCGACGAGCCGGTCGACGCGCCGTTCAACATGGCGGTGATGGGCCTGCGCCTGGCGGGGATGTCGAACGGCGTGGCCAAGCTGCACGGCGCGGTGAGCCGGTCGATGTTCTCGGCGCTCTGGCCCAACATCCCGCCCGAGGAGGCGCCGATCGGCTCGGTGACCAACGGCGTCCACGCCCGCACCTGGGTGTCTGACGACATGGACGACCTCCTGGCCCGCCACCTCGTCCCCGCCTGGGAGGAGGCCGACCCCGGCATGTGGAGCCGGATCGAGGGCGCTCGCGACGACGAGCTGTGGCGCGTCCGCGACCAGAACCGCGACCGTCTGGTGGGCTTCGTGCGCCAGCGGCTACGGGAGGCGGCGCTGGCCCGGGGCGTGAGCGAGTCCGACGTGGCCTGGTGCGACGAGGTGTTCGACCCCCGCGTGCTCACCATCGGGTTCGCCCGCCGGTTCGCCGCCTACAAGCGGGCCACGCTGCTCCTCTCGCAGCCCGAGCGGCTGAAGGCCCTCCTGCTGTCGACGGACCGGCCCGTGCAGATCGTCTTCGCCGGCAAGGCCCACCCGGCGGACGACATCGGCAAGGAGATGATCCGCCAGATCGTGCAGTTCTCCCGCGACCCCGAGGTGCGCCACCGCATCGCCTTCGTGGAGGACTACGACATCGCCGTGGCCCGCACCCTGCTGCAGGGCTCGGACGTGTGGCTCAACACCCCGCGCCGGCCGCTCGAGGCGTGCGGCACCAGCGGCGAGAAGGCCGCGCTCAATGGCGCCCTCAACTGCTCCATCAAGGACGGCTGGTGGGACGAGATGTTCGACGGCGAGAACGGCTGGGCCATCTCGTCGGCCGAGACATACGACGACATCGCCCGCCGCGACGAGGTCGAGGCCAACAGCCTGTTCGACATCCTCGAGCACCAGATCGTCCCGCTGTTCTACGAGCGGGTGGAGGGACTGGTGCCCCGCCGCTGGGTGCGGCGGATCCGGTCCTCGCTCATCTCCCTCGGTCCGCGCGTCACCGCCTCGCGCATGGTGCGCGACTACGTGGAGCAGATGTACGAGCCCACCGCGGCCAGGGCCGACACCATCGCAGCCGAGAACTACGCCCGCGCCCGGGCGCTGACGGCATGGAAGAAGCGCGTCCTCGCCCAGTGGGGCGACGTGCGGCTCGACACCGTGGAGAGCGACGCCGCCGTGGCCGACCTCGGCACCGAGCGGGTGGTGCGTGCGGTGGTGTCGCTCGGGGCGCTGAAGCCCGACGACGTCGCCGTGCAACTCATCTACGGCCCTGTGGGCCACAACGACGAGATCGTGGCGCCCACCAAGGTGGCCATGACCGTCGAGGGTCCGGACACCGCTGCCGGCCGCGTGCGCTTCGAGGGCTCCTTCAACGTGGAGCAGGCCGGCCGCTACGGGTTCACCGTGCGGGTCGTCCCCGCCCATCCCGACCTGGCCACGCCGGTCGAGATGGGCTGCGTGGTCTGGGCGTAGCCGCTCGAACACTTCTTCCCGAGTAAATAACCACCGGATTCCGGTGGTTATTTACTCGGGAGCGCAGTCAGCCGAAGTCGATGGCGCTGAACTCGCGGAGCTTGTCGAGGTGGTGGCGGGCGTCGACCCGGCGCACCGTGCCAGTCTTCGAGCGCATGACCAGCGACTGGGTGGTGGCGCCCTTGGAGTCGTAGTGGACACCCTTGAGCATCTCGCCGTCGGTGATGCCGGTGGCGGCGAAGAAGCAGTTGTTGCCCTTCACCAGGTCGTCGGTCTGGAGGATGGCGTCGAGGTCGTCGCCCGCCTCGAGGGCCGCCTTGCGCTGGGCGTCGTCCATCGGGTTGAGCTTGGCCTGGAGCTCGCCGCCCATGCACTTGAGGGCGGCGGCCGAGATGACCCCCTCCGGCGTGCCGCCGATGCCCATGAGGATGTCGGCGCCGGCCTCGGGCCACGCGGTGGAGATGGCGCCGGCCACGTCGCCGTCCTGGATCAGGCGGATGCGGGCGCCGGCGGCGCGGATCTCGGCGATGAGGTCGTCGTGGCGGGGACGGGCCAGCACCACGACGGTGATGTCACGGACCGACTTGCCCAGTGCCTTGGCCACCGTATTGATGTTGTCGGTGGCCGAGGCAGTGATGTCGATGGAGCCCTTGGCCTCCGGACCGACGGCCAGCTTGTTCATGTAGAAGCACGCACCCGGGTCGAACATGCTGCCCCGCTCGGCGACGGCCAGCACCGACAGGGCGTTGCCCCGGCCGAGCGACGTGAGCGTGGTGCCCTCCACGGGGTCGACGGCGATGTCGGTCTCGGGGGGCGAGCCGTCGCCCACCCGCTCGCCGTTGAACAACATGGGCGCTTCGTCCTTCTCGCCCTCGCCGATGACGATGAGTCCGTCCATCGACACGGTCTGCATGACGATCCGCATGGCGTCGACGGCGGCACCGTCCGCCGCCAGCTTGTCGCCTCGGCCAACCCAGCGGGCGGCCGCCAGGGCGGCGGCTTCGGTGACGCGCACCAGCTCCATGGCGAGGTTGCGGTCGGGGGCCTGCTTCTCGGCTGCGCACATGGTACCGACCCTAGCCGGGACGCCTGTTGCGCCTCCATATGGGCGACACTGGAGGTGTGAGCCACAGGGAGGATTGGGAGCGCGAAGCAACCGTCCGACCCCTGCGGGACGCCGACTTCGAGACCATGTCGGGCATCCCGCTCGAGCCCGTCTACGGGCCCGATGACGGTCTGTTCCCGGGGCAGTTCCCGTACACCCGGGGGCCCTACGCCACGATGTACCGCTCGAAGCGGTGGACGATGCGGATGTTCGCCGGCTTCGGCACCGCCACGGACACGAATGCCCGGTTCAAGGAGATCCTGCGCACCGGCGGCGACGGCCTGTCCACCGCCTTCGACCTGCCGACCCTCATGGGCCGCGACTCCGATGATCCGGCAGCATTGGGCGAGGTGGGCAAGGCGGGAGTGGCGGTCGACACCCTGTCCGACATGGAGGACCTCTTCGAGGGGATCGACCTCGGCGCCGTCACCACGTCGATGACCATCAACTCGCCTGCCGCCATCCTCCTCGCCATGTACGTGGCCGTGGCCGAGAAAGCGGGGGTGGAGCGCCATCGGCTCGGCGGCACGATCCAGAACGACATCCTGAAGGAGTACCAGGCCCAGAAGGAGTTCATCTTCCCGCCCCGGCCGAGTCTGCGGTTGGTGACCGACGTCATCCGGTTCACGACAGCGGAGATGCCCTCCTGGCACCCCATCTCGATCTCCGGATACCACATCCGAGAGGCAGGTTCCACGGCCGCCCAGGAGCTTGCCTTCACGGTCGCCAACGGGTTCGCCTACGTGGAGGCGGCTCTGCGGGCCGGGCTCGGCGTGGACGAGTTCGCCCCCCGTCTGAGTTTCTTCTTCAACGCCCACATCGACTTCTTCGAGGAGATCGGCAAGTACCGGGCGGCGCGGCGCATCTGGGCGCGCTGGATGCGTGACCGCTACCAAGCGGTCGACGAGAAGTCACTGCGGCTGCGCTTCCACACCCAGACGGCCGGGGTCTCGCTCACGGCACAGCAGCCCGAGGTCAACGTGGCCCGCGTGGCGATCGAGGCCCTGGCCGGCGTGCTGGGCGGCACCCAGAGCCTGCACACCGACGCCTTCGACGAGGCGCTGGCGCTGCCCACCGAGCGGGCCGCCCGCATCGCCCTGCGCACCCAGCAGGTCATCGCCTACGAGTCCGGGGTGGCCAACGTGGCCGACCCGCTCGGCGGGTCGTGGTTCGTGGAGGAGATCACCGACGAGCTCGAACGCCGAGCCGAGGAGGTCTTTGCCCATCTCGACCGCCTCGGGTCGGGATCCATACTCGACGGCGTGTGCGAGGCCATCGAGTCCGGGTGGTTCCAGGGCGAGATCGCCGACGCCGCCTACCGGTTCGAGAAGAAGGTGGCATCCGGCCGCCGGGTCGTGGTCGGGGTCAACCGCTACACCGAGACCGACGACGGGGCGCCGTCGATCCTGTCCATCGGTGCCGAGGTGGAGACCTGCCAGCTGGCCCGCCTGGCCCGGGTGCGGGCGAGCCGGGACGACGAGGCGGTCGCGGCCGCGTTGATCGACGTCCGTCGGACAGCTGCCTGCACGGAGACGAACATCATGCCGACGATTCTCGAGGCCGTGCGCGTGTCCGCCACCGTCGGCGAGATCGTGAGCGCCCTGGCCGACGAGTTCGGTCGCTGGACCGAAGACCCTGTGATTTGACGGCGGTGTGATTTGACGGCGGTGTGATTTGACGGCGATGTGATTTGACGGCGATTGAGCCGGTGCCGGCGGCGGTGTGCGCCGGCGGGCGGTCGCTCGGCGAGCCGCGCCTGTCCGCCGACGGGTCAGCGGTGGCGCTGGTGACGCGTGACCCCGCCGGCAGCCGCCTGGTGGTGGTCGACCGCGAAGGTGGCGAGCGGGTGGTGGGCGCCGATCCGGAACCGGCGGGCAGAGGCGGCGTGGTGTCCTGGCTGCCGGGCGGCCACCGGCTGGCGTACGTCACGCGTGACGGCGGCGTGGCCGTGGTCCCGGTGGACGGAGGCGCGGCCCGGGTCGTGGTCGCACGGATCGAGGGCGGCGCATCGGCACTGGCGGCGTCGCCCGACGGCACCCGGCTGGCGTTCGTGGCGGACACCCGGGTCGTCTCGACCGTTGCGGTCGACGGCGGGACGGTCACCGTCGTGTCGAACGCCGCCGACTTCGCCCTCGACCCGAGTTGGTCACCTGACGGGGAACGGCTGGCGTGGCACGAGTGGGACGTGCCGGCCATGCCGTGGGACGCCGGCCGCGTGGTGATCGCCCCGGCATCAGGTGAAGGCGATCCCTGGCTGGTGGCCGGGGGCCCCGACGTGGCGGCCCAGGAGCCCCGCTTCAGCCCCGACGGCTCAGCCCTGGCCTTTCTGTGCGACGCCGGCGGCTGGCTCAACCTGTGGCTGGCCCGGCCCGACGGCACCCAGCCCCGGCCGCTGGTCCTCGACGACCACGAGCACGGCGGCCCCGCGTGGGGTGGCGGCATGCAGTCCTTCGCCTGGTCGCCCGACAGCCGGTCGATCGCCTTCAACCGCAACGAGGCCGGGTTCGGCCGCCTCTGCGTGGTCGACGTGGCGACAGGCGAGGTGCGGGAGCTGTCACGCGGCATCCACACCTCGCTCACGTGGACGGGCGACGCCATCGTCTGCATCCGCAGCGGCGCCCGCACACCCACGGCGGTGGTCGCCGTCCATCCGGCCACGGCTGCCCGACAGGTGCTGGCCACCGGCGCCGGGCCCGACCTCGAAGCGGCCGCCGGGTGGATGCCGGAGCCCGAGCGCGTGGAGTGGCCGGCGGAGGACGGGTCGGTCGTGCGCGGCCGGCTGTGGCGACCGCCCGCCGGGCTCGACGGCGGTGACGACGGCGGTCCCCCGCCGCTGCTGGTCTGGGCCCACGGCGGGCCCACCGACCAGCGCCAGGTGACGTTCGACCCCCGTCTGGTGTTCTTCCTGAGCCGGGGGTGGGCCGTCCTCCATCCCGACCCGAGGGGGTCCACCGGCTGGGGGCGGGCGTGGGCCCAGGGCCTGCGGGGCGGCTGGGGTGAGGTCGACGTGGCCGACGTGGCCGCCGGCGCCGCGGCCGCCGTCGAGCGGGGCTGGGCCGACCCGGCCCGCATGGTTGCCATGGGCGGGTCGGCCGGGGGCATGACCGCCCTCCTGCTGGCCGCCCGTGACCCGCAGCGGTGGGCGGCGGTGGTGGCCCTCTACCCGGTGTGCGACCTCCTCGACCTGGCCGCCACCACCCACCGCTTCGAGGCTCACTACACGGTCGGCCTCGTCGGCCCGCTGCCCGAGGCGGCCGAGGATCACCGGGCCCGCTCACCGCTGGCCCAGGCCGGTCACATCGCCGCTCCGGTCTTGCTGTTGCACGGGGCCGACGACCCCGTCGTGCCTGCCGCCCAGACGGCCGATCTGGCCGCCGTCCTGCGCGCCCGGGGGGTCCCCGTAGACCACCACGTGTACGAGGGAGAGGGCCACGGCTGGCGGTCGCAGGCGACCGTGCAGGACGAGCTGGAGCGGACGGCGGTGTTCCTCGACGGGCACGGACTTTCGCAAAAGCTGCGGAGGTAGTTTCCCGGCGGCGTCGAAAGTGATCCACTATGGCGATGACGACGACGATCTGCCCAGGCTGCGGCGCCGAGTACACCGAAGGCGTCGCCGCGTGTCCCGACTGCGGCATCCTCCTCGACGCTGACGACGCCCTCGTCTACGAGATGGACGGATGGGAGCCCGGCGAGCGTGCCGCGCTCGACCAGCTTCTGGCAGCGGCGGCCATCGCCCACCGCTGGGACGGCGACGACCTTCTCGTCCCCGAGGACGCCGAGGAGCAGGTCGACGGCCTCATGGATCGCGTCGAGTTCCCCGACGCCATCGAGGCGGTGTCCGCCGAGGAGGACGACGATGTCGACGACGAGGCGGTGTACGCGGTGATGTCGGACCTCTTCGTGGCGGCCGACAAGCTGGCGGGCGATGACACCGTCGACATCGAAGCGGCGGGCGAGCTCGCGATGGCCGCCTCGGTCGCCACCGCCACGGAGGCACCGTTCGGTGTGGAGCCGGCGTCGTGGAAGCAGGTCCAGCAGCTGGCCGAGGGCATCGTGGGCGCCATCGAATCCGAGGCCGCGGACGACGTGGTGGTGCGGGATGCGGCCTCGCTGCGGGACCTCCTCCGCCGCATGGTGTGACGGCTGCGGGCCGGTAGGTCCGACGGCCCCGGTAGGTTCCACAGGTGGTCCTGGCAGAGATCGAGATCCGTCACTCGCGCGCCATCGCGCCGACCAGACGGGTGGCCCTCGGCGAGCTGTTCCTGCCCACCGACGGGCCAAACTACGGCGGGGTCCTGCTGGCCGGAATCCTCGGGGCCCGAGCGGCCACGCTGCCCGACGATGAGCGCGACGGCGTCGACCGGTTGCTCTGGGACCTCGAGTACCGGGGCAACGTGGCCCAGCCCCGCCTCCGCCACCGTTTCCAGACCGACGTGGTGGGCCTCGACCGCAGCCGCCACCGCCTCGAGGACCACGACGGCACCGTCGCCCTGCACCTCGACGACCACGGGGCCTCGATGCCCCAGATCCTCGGGGCCGTGTATGCGGCCAGCCGCCTCAGCTCCCTCGTGCGCCCGTCGGTGTTCCGCCTGCTGCGCCGGGCCACCCGGTGGGAGGGCGAGCCCGACGAACGGATGCTCAGCTACCTGTCCGGCGACGAGGCCGCCTTCCTCGCCGCCAAACCGGCGGGCGACGAGCGGTGGGCCCTCGAGGTGCTCGGCTTCTCGCCCCGCAGCGAGCCGCCCCGCAGCGACATCCTGCGCCGGTTCCGCTCGCTCGTGCGTGACGCCCACCCGGACCACGGTGCCGAGGTGGAGGGCGCCAGCGCCCGCATCACCGAGCTCACCGAGGCCAAGCGCATCCTGTTGACGGGTGACTAGTGCCCGGGGGCTGCTGCTGGCTCCGGGGGCGTCCGCCGGACGGGACCAGCCCGCCCTCGTCGCCATCGACAACGCCGTCACCCCCGCCGGGTTCGCCGTCGAGCGCATGGACTTCCCCTACCGGCTGGCGGGCCGGAAAGCACCGGACAAGGCGCCCGTGCTCGTCGCTGCCGTCCGGGACGCAGCCGCGGCTATGGCTGAGCGCCACGGGGTCCCGCCCGGGCGCATTGCCATGGGCGGGCGCTCCATGGGTGGGCGCATCTGCTCAATGGCGGCGGCCGAGGGCCTTGCATGCCTGGCCCTCGTCCTCGTGTCCTACCCGCTCCACCCGCCAGGCCGCCCCGACAAGCTCCGGGTCGACCACTTCCCGGCAATCACCATGCCGTGCCTGTTCGTGTCCGGCACCCGGGACGCCTTCGGGACGCCGGCCGAGCTCGAGGCGCACACTGCGGCAATCCCCGGCCCCGTCACCCACGTGTGGCTCGACGGCGGCGACCACGGCCTGCGCCGGCGGGACGCGGCCTGCGCCGAGGCGGTCGCCACCTGGCTGACCTCACTCCCGAGGAAATAGCCACCGGAATCCGAGGGCTATTTACTCGGGACCGGGCGGGGCGGCGTCCTCCGGGTTGAGTTCCTCGAGTTCGGTGTGGGCGGTTTCCGGATAGCTGGTGATGACGAGAATGCCGAGGGCGAGGGGGCCGAGGGCGAGCAGCGCCATGGCCGGACCGAAGCGGCCGAACGAGTCGGAGAGGAGGCCGGCGCCGATGAGGCCCACCACGCTGCCGGCCCGCCCGAGGACGGCAATAGTGCCGTTGGCCCTGCCCCGCAGCGACGTGGGGAACAGCTCCGGCCCGTAGACGCCGAGCGCCGGGATGGTTGCGCCGCCCACCACGGACCCGAGCACCGACCACACCCACAGGGGCCAGCCGCTCGACACGAACATGAGCACGGTGGCGCCGACGCCGACCACAAGCGCCACCGCACCGACCAGCCGTCGGCCCCGCTCCGCCAGGCGGCCACCCACCACCACGCCGATGGCGCCGGGCGTCGCCGTAAGGATGGTGAACAGCGAGATGCGTCCGGCGCTGAAGCCCCGCTCCGTGCGCAGGTACTCGTTGCCGAACTGCGATGCGGGGGCGAAGAAGAGGTTGAACAGAAAGGCCGACGAGGCCAGCAGCCAGAACCGCCGGCCATGGCCGGCCAGCCCCGCCTGGCCGTGGGGCGCCACGAACCTCCGGCTCTCCGGCAGGCGCCGGCCGACGGCCAGCACCGCCGGGAGGCCGAGGAGGCTGAGGGCGAACAGCACCCGCCAGCCGCCGGCCACGTCGGCCAGCCGCAACAGCAGCACGCACCAGCCGGCGCCGAGGGCGGCCGACATGGCCAGCAGGCTCACGGCGTACGCCCGCGAGCCCTTGGGCATCTCCTCGGCGGCGGCGACCGTGAGCACGATGGCTGCGGCCGTCACGAACCCGCGGGTGGCCACCTGGCTGCCTGCCAGGAACCACAACGAGGGCGCCAGCGCTCCAGTCGCGGTCAGGAGGCACCCGACGCCCGACGAGAGCAACAGGACCCGCCGCCGCCCCCGCTTGTCGGCCATCGAGACGAGCACGAGGGCGACCACCACGTCCGCCCGCACCGCCGCCAGGGCCACGCCCTGGGCGCCCTTACCGGCCCCGAACTCGTCGGCCGCGAAGGTGATCGTCTGGGTGAGGACGGTGCCGAGGTAGCCGACCACGACCGACAGCCCGCACAGCGCGGCGAGCATGCCGGCGGCGCGGGGGTCGAGGCGGTCCGGCGGCGCCCACCACGGCACCCCCGGGCGCGCATCCAGCCGACCGAGCTGGCGGCGGAGCGGCCAGCGGAACAGCAAGCCCCAGAAGGGCAGGTCCAGCCGGTATTCGACGGTCTGGCGAACACGGTGGCGGCCGGGGCCCACCGCCTCGACCTTCACGTGGCGGCGGTAGTCGGCCAGCGGGCCGGCGACTGCAGCGAAGGTCCCGCCGTGGCCCTCGTCCTCCAGCACGACGCCGTCCCGTGGCTGGAGCACGCGCGCCAGGGCGGCGTCGTCCACCGTCGCCTCGGTGGTGACCCGCCGCAGCGACGCGACCCGTGCGGGCGCGTCCGATATCACCCGGAGAAGGTGGCGAAGAGCTCGGCGTAGACGGCGGCGGCGTCGACCAACCGGGCCACCTCGACCCACTCGTCGTTGATGTGGGCCTGGGCGATCTCGCCCGGGCCGCACACAACCGACGCGATGCCGGCCTGATTGCGCACGAACCGGGCGTCGGTGGTGAAGCGCATCCCGATCACCGGGACGGCCTCGCCGAGCACGGCGGTGGCGGCCGCCTGCAGCTGCGCCACGAACGGGTGCGACGGGTCCAGCTCCGAGGCCTCCCCGAACACCTCCAGCTCGATGTCGTAACGCAGGTCGGGGTCGCCGATGGCGTCGACCAGGGCGCGCAGGCTCGCCTCCGCCGACGCCGCCGTGTCGCCGGGGAGCAGGCGGCGGTCGACCTTGAGGACGCACCGCTCGGCCACCGTGTTGTGGCCGGTGCCGCCGTTGATCATGCCGATGTTGCACGTGGGCCGCCCCAGCAGCTCGTGCTCGGGACCGCCGAAGTCGGCCGCGTGCAGGGCCAGCACCACCTTTGCCGCCTCTTCCACCGCCGAGATGCCGTTGCGGGGCTCGCTGCCGTGGGCGGGACGACCGTGGACGACGAGGTCGGCGACGAACAGGCCCCGCTCGGCCACGCACAGGGCCATACCGGTGGGCTCGGGCACCAGGCAGGCGGCGCCGGCCACCTTCCCCGACTCGACCAGCGCGCGGGTGCCGTACCCCCCGCCCCGCTCCTCGTCCGCCACCAGGTGGAACACGATGTCGCAGGCCGGCTCCCTGCCCGCCCGCCGCAGGGTGTACAGCGCCTCGACCGCTGCTGCGATGCCGCCCTTCATGTCTGCCGTCCCCCGCCCGTAGAGCCTTCCGTCGTCGATCTCGCCGCCGAACGGATCCCGTGTCCACCCCGGCCGGTGGACGGGCACCACGTCGAGGTGGCCGTTCACGATGAGCACCGGGCGATCGCCGGTGCCGACGGTGGCCAACAACGACGCCCGGCCGGGCGCCGGCTCGAACTCCTCGAAGGTGGCGCCGAGCGGGTCGAGCATGTCCCTGCACGCCCCCAGGACGGCGCGCTCGTTGCCGGGCGGGTTCTGGGTGTCTACGGCCACCAGGGCCCTGGTGAGCTCGACGACGGAGTCGGCATCCACGGAGGCCCGCATCGCCGGAGCATACCGACCACCCGCCGACATGCCTTCGTCGTGCTGGTCGACGCGGCCGCCCGAATGCGTGAAGCTGCCCTGGTGGCCGTCATCGAAGTGCGGGACCTCCGGAAGTCCTATGCAGGGCGTCCTGCGGTGCAGGGAATCGACCTCGAGGTCCAGGCAGGCGAGATCTTCGCCTTCCTCGGGCCCAACGGGGCGGGCAAGACGACGACCGTCGAGGTGCTGGAGGGATTCCGCGACCGGGACGGCGGCGAGGTGCGGGTGCTCGGCGAGGACCCGGCACGTCCTACCGCCCGCTGGCGCTCGCGCATCGGCGTCGTGTTGCAGGAATGCCTGGTCCAGCCCGAGCTCACCGTGGTGGAGTCGCTGCGCCAGTTCGCCGGGTACTTCCCGTCGCCCCGAGGCGTGGACGAGACCATCGCCCTCGTCGGCCTGTCCGACGACCGGGACAAGCGGGCGGGCAAGCTCTCGGGCGGCCTGCAGCGCCGACTCGACGTGGCCCTCGCTCTCGTCGGCGACCCCGAGCTGCTGTTCCTCGACGAGCCGACCACGGGCTTCGACCCGGCCGCCCGCCGGGCCGCGTGGGCCGTCATCGCCTCCCTGCGCGACCTCGGCAAGACGGTGTTCCTCACCACGCACTACCTCGACGAGGCCTCGGCCCTGGCCGACCGGGTGGCCATCATCGCCGCCGGCCGCATCGTCGCCGAGGGACCGCCCGGCAGGATCGCCGGGGACCACGAGGCCACGTTCGTGCGTTTCACGCTGCCGCCGGGCGTCGGGCTCGACGGCCTTCCGACCCCACCCGGCGGCGTCTGGCGCATGGACGGCAGGCGGGCCGAACTGGCATGCACGGCGCCCGTCGCCGCACTGCACCGGCTCACCGGCTGGGCCCTGGACCAGGGCCTCGACCTGGCCGACCTCACCGTCGAGCGACCCACCCTCGAGGACGTCTATCTCGAACTGGTCCGGGAGGCGGACGCGCAGGCGGCAGCGGCGGTCGGGCGATGAACGGCGCAGCGCTGGTGTTCCACCAGTTCCGCTACGACCAGAAGACGTTCTGGCGGAACCCGGCGGGCGTGTTCTTCACCGTCATCCTCCCGCTCATCTTCCTCTTCCTGTTCAACAGCATCTTCGGCGGCGGCACCACCGTGGTCGACGGCCGGCGGGTGGGGACCTCCACGTACCTCGTACCCGGCATCATCACCCTGGCCATCGTGTCGGCGACGTTCGTCAACCTGGCCATCGCCGTCACCACCGACCGCGAGCGCGGCACCCTCAAGCGGGTCCGCGCCACGCCCCTGCCGCTGCGCGTCTACATCGCCGCCCGCGTCGGCACGTCGGTCGTGGTGTCACTGCTCATGCTCGCCGTGCTCATGACGGTGGGATGGCTGGCCTACGACGTGGCGGTGCCCACGTCCACCATGCCGGCCGTGCTCCTCACCCTCGTCGTCGGGGCGGCCGCCTTCTGCACCCTCGGGTTCGCCCTCTCGTCCGCCATACCCTCGGAGAACGCCGCGCCGGCGGTGGTGAACGCCATCGTGCTTCCGCTGTACTTCATGTCGGGCGTCTTCATCGGCGAGGAGGACCTGCCGGCCGGCATGCGGCGGGCGGGCGACCTGTTCCCGGTCAAGCACGTCTTCCGGGCCATGCTCACCGCTTTCGACCCGTCCACCACGGGTGCCGGCGTGCAGCTCGGGCACCTCGCCGTGGTGGTGGCGTGGGGCGCAGCAGGCCTGCTGGCGGCCGTCGCCACCTTCCGCTGGGCGCCCCGCTCGCGCTGATCCGGGCGGTGCGAGCCCGCCGGCGGGTGCGTGCGGCAGGGCTGCGGGCGCGGGATACTCTGGGCCGTGGACCGCTTCGTCGTGCGCCCCGGCCCGCCACTCGAGGGCTCCGTGCGGGCCGGCGGCGCCAAGAACTCGGTGCTCAAGCTGCTGGCCGCCACGCTGCTGTGCGAAGGCGTTCACGTCCTGCGCAACGTGCCCCGCATCGCCGACGTGGAGACGATGTGCGACCTGCTCGTCTCCATGGGCGTCGACGTGGGTAGGGAGGACGACGTCCTCTACGTGAAGCGGCCGGCCGAGATCGTCCCCGAGGCCCCCTACGAGCTGGTCGAGCGCATGCGGGCGTCGATCGTCGTCCTCGGCCCGCTGCTGGCCGCCTGCGGCCGGGCGTGCGTGTCGATGCCCGGCGGCGACGACTTCGGGTCGCGGCCGGTCGACGACCACCTGAGCGGCCTGGAGGCGCTCGGCGCGTCCTTCGAGCTCAGCCACGGGATCATCGAGGGTCGGGCCGACGTCCTCATCGGCAACCGGGTCCTGCTCGAGGTGCCGAGCCACACCGCCACCGACACGGTGCTGATGGCGGCCGTGCGGGCCAAGGGCACGACCGTCATCGAGAACGCGGCGCGCGAGCCCGAGGTGGCCGACCTGGCCGGCCTGCTGATCCGCATGGGCGCCCACATCCAGGGCGCAGGCACGTCGACCATCACCATTGAGGGCGTCGAGGAGCTGCTCCCGGTCGACCACGAGGTGATCCCCGACCGGGTGGAGGTGGCCACCTTCCTTGCCGCCGTGGCCATCGCCGGCGGCGAGATCACCGTGCTCGGCGCGCGGCCCGACCACATGGACATGCTGCTGGCGAAGCTGGGCGAGATGGGCCTGCGCACGTCGCCCACCCTCGACGGGCTGTGGGCCGCCGCCCCCGGCCGCCTTCGCTCGGCCGACCTGTCCACCCTGCCGTACCCGGGCATCGCCACGGACTACAAGCCGCTGCTGATGTCGGTGCTGGCGGTGAGCGACGGCGTCGGCATCGTGACCGAGAACCTCTACGGGGCCAACCGGTTCAACTACGTGAGCGAGCTGGTGCGCATGGGTGCCGACATCCGCATCCAGGGCCACCACGCCGTCGTGCGGGGCGTGAAGCGCCTGTCGGCGGCGCCGGTGAAGGCCCACGACCTGCGGGCCGGCGCCGGCCTGGTGCTGGCCGGCCTGGGCGCCGAGGGCGAGACGGTGGTTGCAGAGGGCTTCCACATCGAACGGGGCTACGACGACCTCGCCGGCAAGCTGCGCTCGCTCGGCGCCGACGTCACCAGGGAGCGGTAGCGGCTGCGGCCGCTCCGAGCGGCGATACTGCGGGATGGCCGATCGCAACGTGCTGGGCGGGGTGATGGAGCCGTGCGGCATGGACCCGGTCACCGGCTTCTACCGGGACGGCTGCTGCTCCACCGGGCCGCAGGACCTCGGAAGCCACACGATCTGCGCCGTCGTCACGTCGGAGTTCCTGGAGCACCAGCGCAGCATCGGCAACGACCTCAGCACGCCGAACCCGGCTTACCACTTCCCGGGCCTGGTGCCGGGCGACCGCTGGTGCGTCACCGCCCGCAACTGGCTGCGCGCCTACCAGGACGGCGCCGCCGCCTTCGTGGTGCTGGCGTCGACCCACGAGCGGGCCCTCGACATCGTGCCGCTGGACGCCCTGAAGGAGCTCGCCGTCGACGTGCCCGCCGACCCCGGGGCGCTCGACGGCTGAGCGGTGACGTGCGGGGTGGAATGGGGACGGCCCGACCCTGGTTGTACCGTGGTGCCATGCAAGAGCTCCTCCTCGAGGCGATGGAAGCGATCCGTCCCGCCCTCCAGTCCGACGGCGGCGACATGCGCCTGCTCTCGGTCGACGAGGAGACGGGCGTGGTCGACATCGAGCTCATGGGCGCCTGCGGCGGCTGCCCGATGTCGTCGCTCACCCTCAAGGCGGGGATCGAGCGCATCCTGAAGGACCGCGTCCCCGGCATCACCGAGGTGCGGGCCAAGGGCATCGACTTCGACACGGTCGAGACGAACTTCTGATCGACCGGCCCCCGGACACGCCGGTGGCCGGAGGCAACAGGGTTCTCGCGCGTGACCCGTCCGCCCTGCTGGCCGCCGCCACCGCCGGCGATCGGGCCGCCCTCGCCCGGCTGATCTCGCTGGTCGAGCGGGGCGGCGACGGCGCCCGCCAGGTGGGCCGCCTCACCCACCCGCTCGGTGGCCGGGCCTACACGGTCGGCCTCACCGGCGCCCCCGGGGCGGGCAAATCCACCCTCACCGACCGCCTCCTCAGCCACCTCCGGGCCCAGGGCACCGACGTGGCCGTGCTGGCCGTCGACCCCTCGTCACCGTTCTCGGGCGGGGCCATCCTCGGCGACCGGGTTCGCATGCAGGACCATGCCGGAGACGCCGGCGTCTACATCCGCTCCATGGCCACGCGCGGCCACGTGGGCGGGCTGGCGCTGTCGACGCCGGAAGCCATCCGGGTGCTCGACGCCGCCGGCTTCGGACTCGTGCTGGTGGAGACCGTGGGCGTGGGCCAGGTCGAGGTGGAGGTGGCGGGAGCGGCGGACACCACCGTCGTGGTGGTGAATCCCGGCTGGGGCGACGCCGTGCAGGCCAACAAGGCGGGCCTGTTGGAAGCGGCCGACGTGCTGGTGGTGAACAAGTCCGATCGGCCCGGGGCGGCCGAGGCCCGGCGTGATCTCGAGATGATGCTCGACATGAACCTCGCCCCCGGGCCCTGGCGCCCGCCGGTGGTGCGCACCGTGGCGGCGACGGGCGAGGGTGTCGCCGAACTCTGGGACTCGGTCGTGGCCCACCGCTCGCACCAGGAGGAGAGCGGCACCCTGGCCGCCCGACGGGGCGTCCGGGTCGCCGCCGAGGTGCGGGCGGTCGTCCTGCACCTCCTCAGCGCCCGGGCCGACGGGCAGTGCGCAGGGCCTGCGTTCGACCAGGCCGTGGCCGACGTCGCCGCCCGCCGCACCGATCCCTGGTCAGCGGCGGCCGGCCTCCTCGCCTGACCGCCGCAGCGCCTCATTCCCGGTACGAAATCGCACGCCGCAGTGTGCGTTTGCGTACCGAGACCACTCAGCCGATGGAGCCGGGCGCCGGCCGGGAACGACGGAGGCCGACGAGGCTGGCGCCGATCAAGCCTGAGAAGCCCACCATCTGCAGGTACCACCAGGCACCCACGCTGCTGTGGTGATCGGCGACCGGACACATGACGGTGCCGACGAGGGCCAACCCGCCCGCCGCAATCGATGCGATGAAACCCAACCGCTGCCGGTGGGCCAGGCCGGCCGCCATGGCACCCAGGGCAGCAAAGAGCCCGAGGAAGAGGATGCCGGCCCAGAGCGGCGCCGGTGCATTGGGGTTGGCCGGCGCAGGCTCCAGGACGATGGCCGCTGCGAACACGGCGATCCAGGCGAGACCGAGGCCGCGGGGCCACCTGCCGGCGATGACGCCTCCGTCCGTCAGCCAGCGGCCGAGCGGCGGACGGCTGGCACCGGCGGAGAGACGCACCTCGTCGAGGCGGTCGTCGTGGAGCTGCTGGACCTTGCTTCGGGTGAGCATCAAGCCACCTCCGGGCATCACGTCGGTCCCACAGCGTATCCCTCGCCCCCCGGCTACCCGTACGCGTTTCCGTTCGCCGCCCGTTGTGGTCGGAGCTCAGGTGCGCAGCTCGGCCTGATGGGCATCCGACACGGCGTCGATGCAGCGCCGGCGGACGTCGACCACGTCGGCGTCGGTGAGCGTCCGGTCGGGCGCCTGGAGGCGGAGACGGAGGGCCAGACTGCGGCGCCCGGCGCCGAGGCGCTCGTTGCGGTAGACGTCGAACAGGCGCAGGTCCTCGAGCAGGTCACCCGCCGCGGCGCGGACCGAAGCGGCGACGGCGGCGGCCGGCACCTCGTCGTCGACCACGAATGCGAGGTCGATGTCGCTCGACGGGTGACGGCCCACGGCGACGGCCTGGGGGTAGGCGTTCTCGGTGGGCAGGAGTTCGGCCAGGTCGAGCTCGATCCAACCCACCCGGCCGTCGATGCCGAAGGCGGCCGACACGTCGGGGTCCACCTCGCCCACGTGGCCGATCACGTCGGTGCCGACCAGGACGCCGGCCGTGCGGGTGGGATGCAGGCCGGACGCGGTGGCGGCATCGAGGGTCGCCGGCCGGCGGAGGCCGTCGAGCACCACGTCGAGCACCTGCTTGGCGGCGGCCGCTCCCCCGCCGGCGCCGGCCAGGGCCACGCCCACCAGCTCGCGCTCGTCGGGCAGGTCGCCCCGTTCGCCGGCGGGTACCCGAAACACCTTGCCGATCTCGAACAGCGCCACGTCGGGGCTGCGGTAGGACGCGTTGCGGGCCACCGCCTTGAGCAGGCTGGGCAGCAGCGAGGCCCGCAGCACCGACTCCTCCCGGGCCAGCGGATCGACCGCCTCGATGAGCGCGCCGGTCCAGCCCGCCCGCTCGTTGTCGCCGGGCGCCAGCAGGGGCGACGACGCGGCCTCGCTCACGCCGGCGCCCACGAGGACGTCGCGCAGGTGGCGGCGGGCCCGCTGGTACGGCGTGAGGTGGCCGACGTGCGGGCTGCCCGGGACGGTGCGGGGGATGCGGCTGAAGCCGTGGTGGCGGCCGACCTCCTCCACCAGGTCGATCTCGGTGGTGGCGTCGGGGCGGAACGACGGGCGCGCCACGTCGTGCAGGCCGTCGCCCACCGGAGTGACTACGAAGCCGATCGGCGCCAGGAGGGAACGCACGTCGTCGTCGACCAGCGCGGTGCCCAGCAGGGCGTTGACGCGAGCGGTGCGAACCCTGATGGGCGGCGACGGTGCCGGGCGCTGCCACACGTCGAGCGTGCCCGCCGCCACCTCACCGCTGGCGAGGATCTCGAAGAAGCGGGCGGAGGCCCGGTCGATGCCCTCGGCGTCGCACCCCCGCTCGAAGCGGGCCGACGCTTCCGAGCGCAGGTTCAGGCGCTTCGACGACCGGGCGATCGACATGGGGTCGAAGTACGCCGCTTCCAGCAGGACCGAGGTGGTTGACGGCGAGATCTCCGACGAGGCGCCGCCCATGATGCCGCCGATGCCCACGGGCGTTCCGGTGGCATCGCAGATGACGCAGTCGTCGGCGCTCAGCGGCCGTTTCACCCCGTCGAGAGTGACGAGGACCTCGCCCGCCTTCGCCCGCCGCACCAGCAGGCCCCCCCCTGGCAGCAGGTCGAGGTCATACGGGTGGGTGGGCTGGCCCAGCTCGAGCATGACGTAGTTGGACGCGTCGACCACGTTGGAGATGGGGCGCATGCCGGCCAGGGTGAGGCGACGGACGACCAGGGCGGAGGACGGGCCCACCGTCACGCCGTTGACCACGCGCGCCGTGAACCGGGGGCACAGGTCGGGGCACTCGACGGCGACGGTGGCCAGCTCGGCCACGACGGTGGCGACCTCCCGCACGGTCGGCTCGGGGATGGCGAACGGCAGGCGCAACCGGGCCGCCGCGTCGCGGGCCACACCGACGACGCAGTTGGCGTCGGGCCGATTGCCCTCGATGGCCAGGTCGTACACGACGTCGGCCTCGATGCCCAGCGCGGCGGTGAGCGGGCTGCCGAGCTCGAAATCCCGGTCGAGCACCATGATGCCGTCGGCGTCCTCGCCGAGACCCAGCTCCCGGGCCGAGCAGATCATCCCCTCGGACCACTCGCCCCGCACCTTGCGCCGGCCGATCTCGAAGTCCCCCGGCAGCACGGCGCCCACCGGGGCCAGCGCCACCAGCTGTCCGGCGGCCACGTTGGGGGCGCCGCACACGACCTGCAGCGGGCCGGCGCCGATGTCGACCTCGGTGATCCGCACCCGGTCGGCTTTGGGGTGGGCGCGCACGTCGAGCACCCGCGCGACCACGACGTCGCCCAGGCCCTCGCCGATGCGGTCGACGCCCTCGACCACCATGCCGAGATCGTCGAACGTCTCGCCCAGGACGATCGGGTCCAGCTCGAACGGCGCGAAATCACGGAGCCAGGAGAGGGGGACGCGCACGAGCTAACTCCTCAGAACTGGGAGATGAAGCGGATGTCGTTGTCGAGCAGGACGCGCATGTCGGAGATGCCGTGGCGCATCTGGGCGCAGCGGTCGATGCCGAAACCGAAGGCGAAGCCCGACCACTCCTCGGCGTCGAGGCCGACGGCAGCCAGCACGTTGGGGTGCACCATCCCGCAGCCGCCCAGCTCGATCCAGCCCGTGCCGGAACAGGTGCGGCAGCCGGCGCCGGCGCAGATGGCGCAGGTGATCTCGAACTCGGCCGATGGCTCGGTGAACGGGAAGTAGGCGGGTCGCAGGCGGGCGTGGATCCCGGCCCCGAAATAGGCGCCGGTGAAGGCCTCGATGGTGCCGGCCAGGTCGCCGAAGGTGATGCCCTTGTCGACCACCAGTCCCTCGATCTGGTTGAACGACGCGGTGTGGCGGGCGTCGGGCGTGTCCTTGCGGTACACCTTGCCCGGCATGATCGAGTAGATCGGCGGCGGCTGGTCCTGCATCACCCGGATCTGCACAGGCGACGTGTGGGGCCGCAGCAGGGTGGACTCGGGGTCGCCCCAGTCGAGGTAGAGCGTGTCGAAGCCACTGCGGGCGGGATGGCCCTTCGGGAAGTTGAGGGCCTCGAAGCTGTGCCAGTCGGTCTCCGCCTCGGGCCCCTCGGACACGGTGTAGCCCATGCCCACGAAGACGTCCTCGAGCTCGTCGCGCGTCTGGGTGACCAGGTTCAGGTGGCCCCGGCGCGGACCGGGCAGCACCTCGGTGAGGTCGAGGCGCTCGGCCTCGAGGCGGGCGGCCCGCTCGGACGCCTGCAGCTCGGCCGCCCGTTCTGCGGCCAGCTCGCTGAGGCGGGCGCGAGCGGCGTTGAGCACCTGGCCCTGCGCCTTGCGCTCCTCTGGCGACAGAGCGCCGAGGCGGGCGTTGAGGCCGGCGAGGGCCGACCGCTTGCCGAGCACCTCCGTCTCGGTGGCGCGCAGCTCCTCGACGGTGGAGGCCGCCTCCAGCCGCATCCCCGCCTGCTTCTCCACGTGCTCCAGATCGTCCGCAACCACTACCCGTGCAGCTCCTCGAAGGCGAAGAGCGGCAGCGTAAAACGGAACGTCGACCCCTCGCCCGGAATTGAGGTCACATCCAGCTTCCCGCCGTGTGCCTCCACCAGACCCCGGCTGATCCACAGGCCCAGGCCGGTGCCGTTGGGCTTCGTCTCGGCGCGCCGGAAGAACTTGGTGAACACCCGGGCCAGGTCACGCTCGGGGAACCCCTCGCCTTTGTCCACGACCGCCACGGAGGCCAAGGTCTCGCTGATGTTGCCCTCCACCCGCATGCCGACCGGGGAGGCGTACTTGCAGGCGTTCTCCACCAGGTTGGTGAGGACCTGCACCACCTTGTCGGCGTCGGCGTAGACGCTGGGGAACGCCGCCGGGAAGTCGAGCACGCAGTCGAGGTCGGGGTACTCCATCCTCACCTTCTCGACGACCGTGCGGCTGAGCTCGGGGAGGTCGACCATCTGGCGGCGCAGGACGAGGCGGCCCGACTCCAGGCGGCTGATGTCGAGCAACTCGGTGATGAGGCGGGTGACCCGGTCGGCGTCGTGGTTGACCTGCTCGAGCATCATCCGCTTCTGGTCGTCGCGCAGGCGGTCCCATCGGTTGAGGAGGAGGCTGGTGTAGCCCTTCACTGACGTGAGCGGCGAGCGCAGCTCATGGCTGACGGTGGAGACGATCTCGATGCCGGTGGCGCTCTGGTGGCGCCGGGCCTCGGCCAGGCGCAGCGAGAGCACGACGCCCTCCAGCCGTCCGCCCTCGCCCCGCTGGTAGCGGCCGGCCGCGTTGACCCTCACCCGCTCGCCGTCGCTCCGGGCCACCGTGACCTCCTGCTCCGGCAGGGTGGCCACCGACCGGAGGCGGGCGGACGGATGCCAGTCGTCGACCAGCAGCGGATGGCCGCCCTTGGAGCGGGGTTCCAGCAGGCTGCACAGCTGGCCCACCAGGAGCTGGCGCAGGTACCCCGTAAGGGTGACAGCGGCCTGGTTGGCCTCCACGATGCGGCGGTCGGCGTCGAGGCGGAGCACGGCGTCCGGAAGGAGGTCGTAGGACGACATCTCAGGTGGCGCTGGCCAGTGCCCGCCGGGCCCGGCGTTGCCGGGCGGCCTCGAAGCACAGCACGGCGGCCGCCATCCCGACGTTCAACGACTCGGCCCGGCCCGTCATGGGGATCGTGATCTCGCCGTCGAGGCAGGCGGCCACCGGGTCGGGGATGCCCGACGCCTCGTTGCCGAGCACCAGGGCAGTGGGGCCGACCAGGTCGACGGCGGTGTAGTCGCTCCCCCGCCCGGCCACGGCGCCGAGCCGCTGCACGCCCCACTCCCCCAGGCGCCCGAGCACCTCGGCGGGGTCGCCGCCGACGACCACGGGGACATGGAACAGCGCGCCGGCGGAGGCGCGGACCGCCTTGGGGTTGTAGAGGTCGACGCAGCCGTCGCAGCAGATGACCCCGCCGGCGCCCGCCGCCTCGGCACTGCGCAGGACGGTGCCGGCGTTGCCGGGGTCACGCACGTCGACACACACCACCACCAGGTCCGCCGTGCGGAGGGCGTCGAGTTCCGTGTCGATGTACGCCACGATGGCGATCACCGGCTGCGGCGTGACCGTGCCCGCCACCCGCTCGATCACCCCGGGGGCCAGGTCGTGCACCCGCGCACCCGCCGCGGTCGCCCGGTCGAGCAGGTCCGCAGGGGCACCCGGCGCGGCGAACACCGCCTCGATGGGCACCCCTGCCGCCAATGCCTCGGACACCACCTTGACGCCCTCTGCCACGAAGACCCGCTCGGCCCGCCTCGCGCTCGTGCGCCCGACGAGCCGCCGCAACCTCTGGACCTTCTGGTGGCGGTACGCCAGGCCAGTGCTCAGCGTTGCTCCGACGACCCGTCCGGGTCGGCATCCGCCACGCCGCCATTGGCGTCGATGGCAGCCACGGCCAGCTTCACCAGGCCGGCGAAGGCGGTGCGATCGGCGACGGCCAGGTCTGCGAGGACCTTGCGGTCGACGTCGACCTCGGCCAGGCGCAGCCCGGCGATGAAGCGGCTGTAGCTGACGCCGTGCTCACGGGTTGCCGCATTGATGCGCTGGATCCACAGGCGACGGAACTCGCCCTTGCGGGCCCGCCGGTCGCGGTACGCATAGGCGAGGGAGTGCATGACCTGCTCGTTGGCGGCGCGGTAGCTACGGCTCTTGTTGCCGTAGTAGCCCTGGGCCTGCTCGAGCACGGCCCGGCGGCGTTTGTGACTGTGGACGGCGCGCTTGACTCTGGCCATCGTCGGTCCTTTCGTCCGGGGAGGGGTGGGAGGGGGTTGCGGTCGGCGGGGTGGCCGGCGGTCAGAGACCGAGCAGGCGCTTGACCTGCTTCAGGTCGCCGCCGGTGACCTCGGCGCCACGCGCCAGACGGCGGGTGCGCACGGACGACTTCTTCTCGAGCAGGTGTGCCCGGAAGGCCTTGCGGCGGCGGATCTTTCCTGTGCCCGTGACCTTGAAGCGCTTGGCCGCGCCCCGGTCGGTCTTCATCTTCGGCATTGGTTCAGCCTTCCTGAGTTGCTTCCCCAGCGCCCGGGACGGGGGCGGGGGTCGGTGCGGGTGCTGCCGCCGGCGTGGTGACCGGGACCTCTGGTGCGGGAACGGGAACGGGTGGGGCGGTCGGGGCGGGAGTGGGCGGCTCGGAAGCGGGCGTTGCGGTGGCGGGCGTTGCGGTGGCGGGCGTTGCGGTGGCGCTTCCAGCGGGCGGTGCGGCAGCAGGCGGGGCGGGGGTTGCAGGCTGGGCCGGAGGCGCCGACCCGTTGGTGGCCGGCTTCTTCGGTACCTGGGCCCGCTTGTCGGGCGCCAGCACCATGATCATGTTGCGCCCGTCCACCTTCGGAGCGGCCTCGACCTTGGCGGCCGTGCCCACCTCCTCGGCGACGCGGTGCAGGATCTTCAGCCCCAGCTCCTGATGGCTCATCTCACGGCCTCGGAACATGATCGTGATCTTGACCTTGTGCCCTTGCCCCAGGAACTTGCTCACCTGCCGGGTCTTGGTGTCGAAGTCGCCGGGCCCGATCTTGGGCCGGTACTTCATCTCCTTGATCCCGACGTTGGTGGTCTTGCGCCGTGACTCCTTGGCCCGCTGCGCAGCGTCGAACTTGTACTTCCCGTAGTCCATGATGCGGCAGACCGGCGGGTTGGCCATCGGGGCCACCTCAACGAGGTCCAGGTCAGCCTCTCGTGCGATCTGCAGTGCCTCGGGGAGCGCCTTGATGCCCAGCTGACTCCCATCGGCATCGACCAGCCGGACCTCCCTGGCCCGAATCCGGTCGTTGATCCTGGTCTCGTTGGCGCCCGCTGCGACGATGCGGCATCCCCTCCTTGGGTAGGTGCCCTTTCGCGAGAAAGGGGTAGGTGCCCTTTCGCGAGGAAGGGCAGGCGTCGGAAGCAACGCCCGCCCTCGGCGGCCATTCGACCCGAACACTCCGAGAACGTCCGGGTGGTCGGGTGGGGACCCGGCATGGTGCCTTCGTCCCGCTTCCAGGTTCAGTTTCTCGCTAGGGTACCAGCGATGAGCAGCCTCTGGACACCCGGCGGCGAGCGCCCGGTCGGCGGCAGTGGCCAGGCGGCCGGCGGCGTCGCTCCGGCTGGCCCCGATGACCCGGCCGACGACGACGACCCGGCCACCCAGGAGGAGCTCGAGGCCCACATGGCCGAGCTTCGGGAGCAACTCACCCAGACCCCGGCGTCCGCCGTGGTGGCCAACCACTGCTTCGGCCTGTTCGAACTGGCCGCCCTCCACCTTTCCCTCCAGCCCCCCCAGCTCGGGGAGGCCCAGATCGCCATCGACGCCCTGGGCGCCGTGGTGGACGGCCTGGCCGGGCGCCTCGGAGCCGAGGAGGAGCATCTTCGGGAAGGCCTCACCCAGCTCCGGCTCGCCTATGTACAGCTCCAGTCCCTGCCCGAAGCCCCCGGGCACGGATCGGACCTCTCGTAGGCGATCCAACACCCGAGATCCCCGGCTCACAGGGCGGGACCGATCCCGGCCTGAGAGACGGCGTGGTCAAGGGGCCGTTGCAACGAAGTCAGCGGAGACTTCCGCTGGGGTGCGCCAGCCGGAAAACCTTGCGGGGCTCCACCCAGCCGTCTCCCGGCATCAGCCCTCGTCGTTGCTCCGTCGGACGGTCACTCTGACCGCCTCGTTGCAACGCCCTCGAAGTGTTCAGGTGCTCGCCTGAGGCGGCATCCACGGATCGCCGGTGAACAGGCGGGTGAGGGCGTCGATGGCAGGCCCGCCGTTCTTGCGGTGGTGGACAGGTAGCTGCCTAGGTTGGCGTAGCTCCGGCGCCGTGGTCACGGCGGAAGCAACCGCGATCTCGCAGCTTCGTCGGCCCGCAGGTCGCGCTCGGCCTGGTCGTTCGTGCTATGCCGACATCGGCACAACCGCGACCTCGGGATACTTGCCGAGGGCATGGGCCACGTGCACGGTGGCGCCCAGCACGTCGGCCGCCCAGTACCCAGCCCAGGGTGGCCTCCAGCACCACGTCGGGAGCCTCGCCGGCCACGACCACCTCGGCTGCCAGGGCGATCGGATCGGTACGGCCACCGCGCCGCCTTTCGTCCTCAGCGCCGGCCCGCACGCCCCACCGGGCCCGTCATGCAGGAGCTGCGCTGCGCTCCTTCATGGCATCAGACACCTGAACTCTTACGCCGAGATTTCCTCTGGCCGGGCCTCAGTGGGGGACAGATACGTGAACTATGACCGCGATCCGCTTGTCACTGAAGGCTTCATATGAGCTGCCCACAACCGGCTCCTTTTCCGCCGGCTGGCGGACCCTCTGCCCGCGTGATAGCAGCTGGGGAAACATTCGCGACAGCTAGTTGGCATCACCAAATAGTCGACGAATATCCTTGAACGCACACCTCGTACGGACTATCTTGGGCACTGCGTCCAATGCGAGGGGGTTGGGCGGATCGGGGGCCAAGAACGCGAACTTTTCGCGGACTGAGATCTGCGCTTGCCGCGTGCCTTCATTCGGATCCCGATCAAGAATGCGCGAGGCAACGCCTCACCTATCGCGGCTCTTGAGAGACGCCGCCCCAAGTAAAGAGGAGAACGGTATGAGAAAAAAGAGCAATCGGATGCTCGGTCTGGCGATCCTGTCCGGCGCGGTTCTCGCGTGGTCGCCCAACCTGGCTATCGCTGCTCAGCAGGAGCCGGCCGCCACTGCCGCTAGCGGTAACATCGGCTCGGGTGCCCTGGCCACGGAGGCGGCCGCGAACTTCTGGACCCCCGAGCGCATGGCCAACGCCAAGCCGGCGACGCCGACGCGGTCGGCGGCCCCCGAGGCCCTCGAGGCTTCCGGCTCCTCGGCGGCCGAGGCCGCCGGGCCCCGGGTGGCGGTGGAGCCCACCGGTCCCGTGGGGTCGGACGCCGCCGAGGCCACAGAGGAGCCGATCCCGGCGCACGCCGGCGGCGTCGTCCGCCCGTACAACAATTTCCCGGACAGGCTCAACGGCAAGGTGTTCTTCACGAAGGCCACCGGTGGGAACTTCGTCTGCTCGGGTACCGCCGTGAACAGCGAGAACAAGAGCATCGTCTGGACCGCCGGGCATTGCGTCCACGGTGGTCGAGGGGGAGCATTCCACCGGAACTGGATTTTCGTCCCCGCCTACTCGTCAACCTTCAACGGCGAGCGACCGTACGGGACCTTCACGTCGCGTGAACTGTGGACCCGTACCGAGTGGTCGAGCAACAGCAACTTCCGCCAGGACTTCGGGGCTGCCGTGGTCAACCGTATCGGCGGACTGCGTATGGTCGACCGCATCGGCGGCCAGGGCATCACCTTCAACCAGTCCCGGTTCCAGAACTGGGCTGCCTACGGGTATCCGGCCGCAGCGCCGTTCAACGGCCTCTCCCAGTTCGTCTGCTTCTCGGGCAAGCAGGGCGACGACTTCCCGCCCGGCGTGGGGCCGGCCACGATCAAGCTGCACTGCAACATGACCGGTGGCTCCAGTGGCGGCGGGTGGTTGATCCGGGTCGCCAGCAATGGCCTGGGCTTCGTGAACGGGCTCAACAGCTACAAGTACGGCAGCCTGCCCGACAACATCTTCGGCCCGTACCACGGCAACGAGGGGTTGAGCCTCTACAACACAGTGAGGAACCGGCCGGCCTGATCCGTCTGCGAAGCCGCGGAACGGGGCCCCCGGGGGCTCCGTTCCGTCGGTTCCCCCAGAAAAGTCGGGAACCGGGAGCGCCCCTTGGGTCGTCCTAACGTGGACAGCATCCCTTCCCCCAGACGGGGGGCACGGTCGTCGAGGGAGGAATGACATGAAACGTAGCCGCATCGCCCTCGCAGGCCTCGGCTTCGCCGTCCTGTTCGCAGGATGTGGCGACAGGAACGGCGACAGCGTGAATGCCGGCCGGGGCGACGGCGCAGCCGCCCAGCCGTCCGTCCCACCACAGGAAGGCGGCCATGCCGTGACGGAGCCCACCATCCCGCCCGAGGAGGGAGGCGCGGCCGCCCAGGCCGGCCGGGCGTCCGTGGGAGCGGAGCCGTCGCCGCCTGACCCCCGGGCCGTACCCGCGCCCAGGCCCACTGCCGTGCCGTCCAGCGCCACGCCGTCGGATGGCAACGTCAGCTCGATGCCCCAGGCGGGATCGACGGCCACCACCGTCGTCGCCGGCGCGGGCCAGGGCCCCGGCGTGTTCGGGCGGGTCACCACGGCGGGAACCGGCTCGCCCGTCGCCGGTGCAGCCGTGGAAGCCAGCTCCCCAAGCCAACCGTCGGCCCTCGTCGCGGCCGTCACAGATGCCGACGGCCGCTATGTCTGGCCACTCGCACCGGGCACATGGGAGGTCTCGGTATCGGCCGCCGGGCACCGCCCGGCCACCCGCTCCGTCGTGGTCGGGCCCGGGCCGATGATGGCCGTGGACGTCGCCCTCGAAAGGGCGTAGCGCCCGCCCGGCACACCTCCAGCACCGCGCGCGTTGATCATCCAGCAGGCGACGGCCTCACGTCAGCGGCCTCCGGCTCGCCTCTCGGGCTCGTGACCCTCACGTACTCGACGGTGACGCCGGCCGGGATGGTCCGGGAGCCGCCGGCGATGGCGGTGCAGTGGAAGAACAGGCGATCGCCGTCCTCGGTGTCCAGGTACCCGTATCCCTTGTGGTCGTCGTACTCCGCCACCCGGCCCCGGCGCCGGGCCTGCTCGGCCACGATCAGTGGACGATCTTGGACAGTGGGATCTCGATGATGTCGGTGGCGCCGGCGTCGCGCAGGGCCGGGATCAGGACGTTGATCTCGGCCTTCGGCACCACCGTCTCCACCGCGTAGCCGGCGTCCCGGAACAGTTTCGACACCGTCGGCGCCCGCATGGACGGCAGGATCTCGATCACGCCATCCAGGTCGTCGTCGCCCACGTTGAGCTTCACCAGCACCTTGCCCCTTGCCTCCAGCGTGCCCTGGAGCAGGGTGAGGATCTGGCCCATGGCGTGGCGCTTCTCCGGGTCCTCGAACGCCGCCGGGTTGGCGATCAGCTCGGTGTAGGAGACGAGGATCGTGTCGACGATGCGCAGCCCTGCCGCCTTGAGCGCACGGCCCGTCTCGGTGATCTCCACCACCGCGTCGGCGATGTCGGGCACCTTGGCCTCGGTGGCGCCATAGGACAGGGTGACCTCGGCGTCGACGCCGTGCTTGTCCAGATAGGCACGGGTGATCCCCATGTACTCGGTGTGCACGCGGGCGCCGGGCGGCAGGTCCTCGGCCCTGGTGATCTTGGAGTCTGCGGCCACCGCCAGCACGACGTGGATTGGCCGGGCCGTCGCCTTCGAGTAGTGGAGCTCGCCCAGCGACACCACGTGGCTCGACGTCTCCTCGATCCAGTCGCGCCCGGTGATGCCGAGGTCGAACAGACCGCTGGCCACGTACCGGGGGATCTCCTGGGGCCGCAGGATGCGCACACTGTCGATGCGGGGGTCGCCGATGGTGGCCGTGTAGTCGACGTCCGAGCTGCGCCGCACCGGGAGGTCGGCCTCCTCGAACAGCTGCAGGGTCGACTTCTCCAGCGACCCCTTGGGGAGCACGAGCTTGAGCACGCCGGCTACCCGCCCGCCCGCGGACCGGCCGCCGGCTTGGGCAGCTGGCGCAGCAGGTCGGCCATCTCGATGGCGGCGGCCGCAGCGTCGAAGCCCTTGTTGCCGGACTTGCCGCCCGCCCGGTCGAGGGCCTGGTCGACGGTGTCGGTGGTGAGCACGCCGAAGACCACCGGGAGCCCGGTGTCCATCTGCGCCCGCTGCACGCCGGCCGCACATTCGCCGGCCACATAGTCGAAGTGGGCGGTGGCGCCCCGGATCACGGCGCCGAGACACACAACAGCGTCGTACTCGCCGGAGGAGGCCAGGCGCAGCGCGACGAGCGGCAGCTCGAACGCCCCCGGCACCCACGCGATGGTGATCGACGCCTCGTCGACCCCGTGGCGCAGCAGTCCCTCGCTGGCTCCGTTGAGGAGACGCTCGGTGACCAGCTCGTTGAACCGGCTGCACACGAGGGCCACGCGCAGGCCCTCGCCCCGCCGCTGCCCGCTAAAGGTCGTCATCGAGCCCCTCCAGGTGATGGCCCATCCGGTCCCGCTTGGTCCGGAGATAGGCGGCGTTCTCGGCGTTCGGCGCCGACTGCAACGGCACCCGTTCGACCATCTCGAGGCCGAAGCCGTCGAGGCCGCCGTACTTGGCCGGGTTGTTGGTCATGTACCGCATGGTGGTGATGCCGAGGTCGACGAGGATCTGGGCGCCGATGCCGTACTCCCGGCTGTCGACGGGCAGACCGAGGTCGAGATTGGCGTCGACGGTGTCGCGGCCCTGCTCCTGCAGCGTGTAGGCCGCCAGCTTGTGCCCCAGGCCGATACCGCGTCCCTCGTGGCCCCGCAGGTACACCACCACGCCGAGCCCCTCCTCGGCCACCCGCTGCACGGCGGCGTCGAGCTGCCAGCCGCAGTCGCATTTCATGGAGCCGAACACGTCCCCCGTGAGGCACTCGCTGTGGACGCGCACGAGCACGTTCTCCTCGCCCTGCACGGCGCCCTTCACCAGCGCCAGGTGCTGGTCGCCGTTGAGCACCGACTCGTACGCGTAGCAGGTGAAGTCCCCGTACGGCGTGGGGATTCGGGCCTCCGACACCCGCTTGACCAGCTTGTCCTTCTGACGCCGGTAGTGGATCAGGTCGGCGATGGAGATCAGCAGCAGGCCGTGCTCGGTGGCGAACGCCTCCAGGTCGGGAAGACGCGCCATCTCGCCGTCGTCGCGCACGATCTCGCACAACACGCCGGCCGGCTGGAGGCCGGCCAGCCGGGCGAGGTCGACAGCCGCCTCAGTGTGGCCCGCCCGCTTGAGCACACCGCCCGGGCGGTAGCGCAGCGGGAAGATGTGACCGGGCCGGGCCAGGTCGGCCGGATCTGTGGTGGGGTCGATCAGGGCCCGAATGGTTGTTGCCCGGTCCGCAGCTGAGATGCCGGTGCTGGTGCCCGGTCGGTAGTCGACGCTGATGGTGAACGCCGTGCGCTGGGACTCCGTGTTGTCGATCACCATCAGCGGCAGGGCCAGGCGGTCGAGGTCGGCGCCCAGCATCGGCATGCAGATGACGCCCGACGTGTGCTTGACGAAGAAGGTGATCTTCTCGGCCGTGGCGTGCTCGGCGGCGAGGATCAGGTCTCCCTCGTTCTCCCGGTCCTGGTCGTCGACGACGACGACCAGCTC
>JBKJNA010000210.1:0-31707 GCA_046596195.1 Acidimicrobiales bacterium
GTGCTGGCCGTGCGTCTGGCTCGCAATCACCCGCTTCCCGACGGCAACAAGCGGCTCGCGTGGCAGTCGCTCACCCTGTTCCTGGAGTTGAATGGCCAGCCATCGGCTCCAGGTGGCAGCCGATGACGTCGTTGAGGTCATGCTGGCAATCGCTGCCGGGGAGTTCGATGAGGCCGCCATGACGACGGGGCTGGAGAAGCGGGTCGAGCCCGAGGGCGGCTGATCTCCCCCGACTCTCGAACGCTACGCCCGGGCGCTGGGGGATGGGCCGCGTGCTCGACACCTTCGTCGCTGCGCAGCTCCGCCCCGAAACGCAGGTGGCCCGACATCGCACCCGCCTCTATCACCTTCGCCAGGAGCAGGGCCGCCATGAGGTCGACCTGCTAGCCGAGGTCGGGGCCGAGCGGGTCGTCGGGATCGAGGTGAAGGCCGACAGCGCACCGGGCGCCGCCTCGGCACGCCACCTCGCGTGGCTCCGCGACGAGATCGGCGACCGCTTCGTTGGCGGCGTCGTCCTGCACACCGGTCCGACGGCATTTCAGCTCGGCGAGCGCATCACCGCCGCGCCGATCAGCACGCTGTGGGCGTGAACTGCCTCCAGTGGCTCATCCGCCGAGCGAGCTCAGACGCTGGATCGGCACCGTGCGCGGCCCCGTCTTCGGCTCACCGGACTCGTCGAAGGAGAAGTCGGGCTCGGTCACGTTGATCCGTCCCAGCCGCCGCGGGCGACTCGAGATCCGCCGGCGCTCCCGGCCTCAGGCGGGGTGGACCGGATCGGTGAGCATGGCCGCCGCGCCGGGGCGGCGGACACAGAGCCGGAAGGGCTGGGTGGGAGGAGCGCCGAGTTCGAACCACCCCTTCTCGTCGATGACGGTCGACCGCTGTTCGGACGCCTCGACCCACAGCTCCACCGAGCCGGCCTGAGGCGGTACCACTTGGCCCTGGAGCATCCTGGCCGACAGCTCCACCTCCACGGTGAGCCCGGCCACCTCGAAGGTGAGGGCCCGAAGGCCCGGTTCTCCCGCCCGGACGGCCGCCGGCAGCCCGGACACGGCCGAGTCGTAGCGCAGCGCGGCCAACTCCACGTCGATGTCGCGCCAGGCGAAGGCCGCCTTCCCGACATCCACGAATCGGTCGGGCACAGCCCTCCCGCTGCGGACCGCGTCGCCCAACTCGGCCAACAGCCGGTCGTCGTCGTACCAGACGTCGCCCGGGCCGGTCACTGGTGCACCATCCCCTCGGGATGGCGCACGGTGAGTTGTTCGATGGGCCGGCCTCCCGGGCCGGTCACTGGTGTCACACCGAACCCTCGAAGGCGAGGGCCGTCATGGCCGGGCTGCGGCGGAGCCGCTCCAGGCAGCGCTGGCGCATGGCGCCGATGGCGCCGATGGCCACGCCCATCGTCGGCCCGACTTCGACGTAGGGCAGAGGGGGGTCGGCGAAGAGCAGCTCGAGCAACTGGCGACACCGGTCCGGCAGCAGGCCGAAGGCTTCCCGCAGGGCGATGTGCCGCTCCTCCCGCTCGACTTGGCTGCCGGGGTCCGCACCGGCGGCGGTGCCGTCGGCCGGGGAATCCTCGTCGGTGAGCACCACCCGACCGGATCGGCGGAGTAGCTGGAGGCACTCGCGCGCAGTGGTACTGGCCAGCCAGCCCGGCAGAGCTGCCGGTTCGCGGAGTCGGCCGAGGTGCTCCACCAACCGGAGCCAGGTGTTGGCGCCGACGTCGTCGGCGTCGGCGCCACTGAGGTTGTAGCGGCGGCACACCGACCAGACGAGTGGCGCAAAACGGTCGACGATCGCGTCCCATGCCGCCGGGTCGCCACCTCGCGCCCGGTCGACCAGGTCGATGACAGCGGGATCGTCGCGCACCCTGCGGCTACCCCGGGAGAATCTTGGCGGTGGCCGGCACGTACGGGCGCTCGACATCGCCAACCGTGATCCGCTGGGCGTCGGCCAGCAGCTTGTCGGCCGCTTCTCGGGGGCTGATCCCGAGGGAGATCGCCAGCTGGGCGATCCGGCCGGTGACGACGGCGGCGGCAAAGGACGTACCGGTCCCGCGCGCCCAGCCCTCGAACGTCTGTGCCGGCCGGCAGGCCTCGAGCAACCCGGGTTCCTCCTGGAAGCAGAACGGTCCGAGGACGCTGGCCGGCGCATAGACGTCGACCCAGGCACCGTGGCCGGAGAACGGCGCTGCGCCGAGCGGGTGCTCCTCGACGGCCCCGACGGCGATGACTCGGCCGGACGCGGCCGGCCAGACCGGGGCGGTGCTGCCGAAGTTGCCGGCCGCAGCGACGACCACGACGTCGTCGTCGAGCCCCCGCAGCGCCTCCTCGATGATCGGCGGCGCCGAGGTCTCAGCGGACAAACGCCCGGAGAACGACAGGTTGATGAGCCGCACGTTCGCGTCGTCGAGTGCGTGCAAGGCCGTGGCGACGGCCTCGTCGGTGGCCGAGCCGGTGTCGTCGGTGACGCGCAGAGGGACGACCGCGGCACGAGGCGCCTCGGCCAGCATCGCACCGGCCACGAGGGTCCCGTGGCCGACGGCTCCGTGCAGGATGCCGTCCTCCAGCCGCAGGCTGTCTGCGAAGTCGCTTCCCTCCAGGGGCTGGATACGGTCCTCGAACCACGGGTGGAACGCCTCTTCCTCGAGAACGCCGGTGGTATGGAGGACGCCCGTGTCGATGACGCCGACCGGGAGCATGGAGCCACCGGCGCCGATGGGGTCGAGGCGGCCCTTGGTGGCCATGGGCGCGAACGAGCTCATGATCACCCTTCCCGCCGCGGAGAAGGCGAAGTGCGGGGTGAGGAGCGGCCCGTTGCCGGCGGTGTCGATCGGGCTGTGGGGCCGCACAGCGGGCTCCAGGCGGCGGAACTGCGCCATGAGGTCGGGGACGGGTGTGCCCGGCCGTAGGGCCCACACCTCGTAACTGCCCGCCGTCCGGCTCGAGGCCCGCCGGTCACCCAGCATGGCGACGAGCGCCTCGCTATCGTCCCGGTGCACAACCAGTTCGTCCTGCACGTAGACGTACTGCTCGGTGCCGCCCAACCCCAGTGTTCGTTCGCTTCGGCGCATCTTCCGTCCCCCGCTCCCCGTCGTCGCGAACCCGGATGCATGAGGGGCATCCCGTGATGCAGCGTAAACCTTCTGAGATGACCGAGGCCGACGTGCAGACGGCTGATCGGGCGGTGGAGCTGGCATTCACCGATCCCCGCCGGGCAGCAGCGATGGCGGAGCAGATCCGCCGCCGCAGCGACGCCGGCCCTGAGGCCCGCGCCGTCGCCCTGCGGGCCTTGGGCGTGGTGTCGGTGATACGAGGCGACCTCGACGCCGCTGCGCTCGTCCTCTGGGAGGCCATCGGCGTCGCCGAGAGCGCGAACCACCACGGGCGGGCGGGCGAGGCGCGCGCCACGCTGAGCTACGTCCTGACACTCACCGGGAGGAGCGCCGAGGCACTGGCCCAGGTGGAGCTGGCGGGCAGGGTGCTGACGGGGATCAAGCGCGGGCACCTCCACATGCAGCGGGCCGTGATCCTCACCGAACTGGGCCGGTTCGACGAGGCGGATCGCGGGTTTGCAGACTCGCTGCGCCGTTTGCGGCGAGCCGGCGGGAGCCTGCTCATCGAGGGCGACGTCCACATCAACTGGAGCCTGCTGCACCTTCGCCGGGGGGCGTGGCGGCTGGCCGACGAGGATCTGGCGCGGGCTGCCGACCTCTATCGCCGGGCCGGCCATCCGGGCCGCCTGGCCAACGTGGAACACAACCGGGGCACGGCGGCCGTGACCCGCGGCGACTTTCCTGCCGCGCTGGCCCACCTCGACGAGGCGGAGCGGATGTATCGCGAGCAGGAGCGGGATCTGGGGCTGATCCCGGTGGAACGGGCCGAGGCGCTGCTGTCGGTGCGTCTGGTGGCCGAGGCCCGCGCCGTCGCCGAGTACGCGGTCGAGGTGTTCGCCCGGCAGCGCAACGTCGTCGATCTGGTGCAGGCCAGGCTCGTCCTGGCCCAGGCGGCGCTGGCCGGCGGTGATCCTGAGGTGGCGCTGGCAGAGGCGGAACGGGCGCGGCGGGCGGCGGTGCGCCAGCAGCGGCCCGGGTGGGCGGCGCTTGCCGGGTACGTGGCCCTGCGGGCGAGGTGGGACGGTGGCGACCGCGGGAAGGCGGCGCTGGCTGCCGGCCGGCGGGCGCTCCGAGCCCTCCGGGGCAGCGGGTGGGTCGCCGCCACGGCCGACGCCCAGATCATCGTGGCTCGCCTCCTGCTCGACGTGGGCCGCACGACGCCCGCCCGGCGGCTCCTCACCGAGGCCGCAGGGGCCCGCAGGTGGGGCCCGGCCGAGTTGCGGGCGCGTGCCTGGCACGCCGAGGCGCTGCTCCGCTTGGCTGCCGGCGACCGGAAGGGCTCGGAGCGGGCGCTCAAGGCCGGCATGGAGGTGCTGTACCGGTTCCAGGCCAGCCTCGGCGCCACCGAGCTGCGCACCCAGGTGAGCAGCGTCAGCGCCGACCTGGCCCGGCTCGGGATGTCCCTGGCGCTTACGTCCGGCCGGCCGTCCTCGGTGCTGCGGTGGTCGGAGCGCCGGCGGGCGGGCGCGCTGCTCCGGCGACCGGCCAGGCCGCCCGACGACGCCACCCTGGCCGCTCTCTTGGCCGAGCTCCGGGAGGTCACCAGGCGCGTCGGGGAGGCGGCGGCTGGTGGCGCCGACCTGCACGGCCTGCTCCGCCGCCAGGCGGTCGTCGAGCGGTCGGTGGCCGAACGAGCCCGGCACGCTCCGGGTGTCGGGGCCGGGATCGGTGACGTGCCATCGCCGGCGGCCCTCAGCGCTGCGCTCGGGAAGGCGGTGCTTGTGGAGTACGTGCTGCACGACGGCGGGCTGCGGGCGGTCGTCGTGTCCGGCCGCCGGATCGAGCTGCACGACCTGGGCCAGGTGGCGCCGGTCATGCGAGAGATCGAAGCCCTGCGGTTCGGCCTTCGCCGCTTGGCCTACGGGATCGGGTCGCCAGCGTCGCTCGACGCCGCCGAGGCGATGGTCGGGCAGGCCGGGTCCACCCTCGACGACCTCCTGCTGTCGCCCCTGCGACTCGGCGCCGTCGCCGGCGCCGCGCAGCCGGCGCTCGTGCTCGTCCCGACCGGCCCGCTCCACGCCCTCCCGTGGGCCGCCCTGCCGTCGTGCGCCGGCCGGCCGGTGACACTGGCGCCCTCGGCCGCGCTGTGGCTCCGAGCAATGTCGTCCGGCGCGCCGGCGTCCCCGGAGGGGCGGCGGGTGTTCGTTGCCGGGCCGGGACTCGAGCACGCCGCCGGCGAGGTCGCAACCCTGGCCGCGCACCAGCAGGAGTCGCAACGCTTCACCGGTCGGCGGGCCCGGGTCGAGCAGGTGACGGCGGCCCTCGATGGCGCCGGCCTGGCCCACATCGCCGCCCATGGCCGCTTCCGGTCGGACAACCCGCTGTTCACCTCCCTGGCGCTGGCCGACGGCCCTCTCACCGTGTTCGACCTCGAGCGCCTGCGCCGCCCGCCGCTGCACGTCGTGTTGTCGGCATGTGAATCGGGGCTCCCCGCCGTGCACCCCGGCGACGAGCTGTTGTGCCTGACGGCCGCCCTCCTGAGCATGGGCACCCGCAGCCTGGTGGCCTCGGTGGTGCCCGTGCCCGACGACGCCAGCGTGCCGTTGATGCTGGCCCTGCACAGGCGGCTGCGCGCCGGCGACTCGCCCGCAGCCGCCCTGGCCGCCGCTCAGTCAGCGGCCGCCGGCACGGGCTCCACCCGCCGGGCCAGGGTGGCAGCAGCCGGGTTCGTCTGCCTCGGCGCCGGCTGACCCGGCCGACCTACCTACCGCCCGGGGGCGTCGACCAGCTCGTCGGGCGAATCGGCCGGCGGGGCGACGATCTCCCAGCGCCCCGCCCGCTTGGCGAAGCGGTACCAGCGACCGTCCCTCGCCAGGCGCACCTCCTCGCCGGGACCGGTGGCCACACGGTTCTGTCGGACTCGCACCCTGGAGGACGCCAGTCCGCCGGCCACGAGCGCCTCCCGGGCGGCAACCATCGTCGCCGTCGGCGGGCGCCAGTCGTCCTCCTCCAGCACCCGAAGACCGGCGGCGCCGGCGTGGCGCCAGGCCAGGGCCATGGCCACCAGGGCGGTGGGCGGGCGCCCGGCCCGGCGCGCCAGATCGGCGATGCCACCCGCTTCAAGAATGGCGTCGGCTCGGCGGGCGAGGTCCTCCCGCTCGTCGAGGTCGAGGCCGGACCGACCCGCCCCTGCAGCCAGGGCGGTGGCCCGGCCGGCGGCGTCTTCCACCAGCGCCCGCAGTCCCTCGGCCGTGAACGGCGCGGAGCCCGGCGGGTCCGCGTGCCATCCCGCCGGCCGCCCCGGCCCGGCCGGCGCCGGCGGGATGGTGGGCAGCGGGCCCACCGGGCGCCGCCACGCAGCGGCTGCGGGCACGCCTTCGTCCAGCGCCCGCACGGGCGGCGCCGGCCGCGCCGTCGACGCAGCCCCGGCTGCACCACTGCCGGCAGCGTCACCGCCTCCAACGCCCCCGCCGGCACGGGCCCGTCGCACGGCGGCCAACACGTCGGGGCGGCGCTTGCCGCGTAGCTCGAGGAGCCGGAACGGGTCCTCGTCGAGCAGCCCGGCCACCAGGTAGCAGACCGCTGCCGAGTGCTTGCACGGGTCGGCCCAGTCGGGGCACGAGCAGCGGGGCTGGAGGTCGCCGGCGTCGGGAAGCAGCGCCACGCCGGCGCCGCGGGCGTCGTCCACCACCGCCGGGTCGAGTTCGCCGTCCACCAGCGCCGCCGCGTGGGCCGCCTTGGCCGCCACCGCGCCGATGACCTTCGCCCATTCGGCGTCGGAGAACGTCCGCACCCTCACCCGCACCTTGTACGGCGTGCGGCGCCGGCCCCACACCGACGCCAGCACCTCACCCGGCGCCACCCGCAGGTCCTCCACCCGGTTGCTGCGGGCGTAGGTGCGGCCGCGCGGCAACCGGTTGGGGTCGAGGCGGGCGCTGTGCTCGAGGGCGTCGACCCACGCCTTGCCCCACCACGTCTCGGCGAAGCTGCGCTTGGCCATCAGGCCGCTCCCCCTGCGTCCGCCGGGCCGTCGGACCAGTCGCTGCCCAGGCGGACCAGGGCGGCCAGCTCGTCGTCGCCCAACTCCGACACCCATCCCTCGCCCGCCCCCACCACCCGGTCGGCCAGGTCCCGCTTCGAGGTGAGCAGCGAGGCGATGCGCTCCTCCACCGTGCCCTCGGTGATGAGGCGGTGGACCTGCACGGGCTGGTGCTGGCCGATGCGCCACGCCCGGTCGCTGGCCTGGTCCTCCACGGCTGGGTTCCACCACCGGTCGAAGTGGACGACGTGAGTGGCCCTGGTGAGGTTGAGACCGGTGCCGCCCGCCTTGAGGGAGATGATGAAGGCATGGGCCTCGCCCGCCTGGAACCGGTCGACCATGGCCTCCCTCGCCGGCAACGGCACCGACCCGTGCAGGAACAGGGTGCGCAGGCCGGCTGCGCCCAGGTGGCGCTCGAGGAGGCGCCCCATGGCCACGTACTGGGTGAACACCAGCGCGTGGGCGCCCTCCTCTGCGATCACGCCCAGCAGCTCGACGGCGGCGTCGAGCTTGCCCGAGCGACCCGGCAGCGGGCCGGGCTGGCCGAGGTAGTGGGCCGGGTGGTTGCAGATCTGCTTGAGGGCGGTGATGAGCTTCAGCACCAGGCCCCGCCGCGCCATGCCCTCGGCCTCGGCGATGCGGGCCAGCGTCTCCTCCACCACGGCCGTGTAGAGGGTGGCCTGCTCGGCGGCAAGGGGCACGAACCGGTCGGTCTCGGTCTTGGGGGGCAGCTCGGGGGCGATGGCCGGGTCGGACTTGCGGCGGCGCAGCACGAACGGCCGCACCAGGGTGGTGAGGGTGCGGGTGGCGTCGGCGTCGCGGTCGCGCTCGACGGGGATGGCGACCTGGCGGCGGAAACGCTCCAGCGGCCCGAGCAGGCCGGGCGTGGTCCAGTCGAGGATGGCCCACAGCTCGGTGAGGCGGTTCTCGACCGGCGTGCCGGTGAGGGCGAAGCGGGCGCCGGCCGGGATCGACCGGAGAGCCCGGGCCGTGCGGGACAAGGGGTTCTTCACCGCCTGCGCCTCGTCGGCGGCGACGATCCCCCACCCCACGGCGGCAAGGGCCTCGGTGTCGCGGCGGACGACGCCGTAGGTGGCGACGACAATGTCGCCCGCCCCGAGGTCGTCGAGCGTGCGGGCCGTGCCGTGGAAGCGCCGGACGGCCACGCCCGGGGCGAACCGCCCGGCTTCCCGCTGCCAGTTGCCCACGAGCGAGGCGGGGCAGACGACAAGGGTCGGGCGGCTGGTGGCCGGGTCGCCGCTGCGGGCCAGGTGCAGGGCCAGGAGCTGGATCGTCTTGCCAAGGCCCATGTCGTCGGCCAGCACCCCGCCGACGCCGAGATCGGCCATCTCGACCAGCCACGCCAGGCCCCGCTCCTGGTAGGGGCGGAGGGTGGCGGTGAGCCCGGCCGGGACCGCGACAGCCCGATGCCCGTCGAGGGCAACGGCGCGCAGCCGGGCGGCCAGCTCGGCCAGAGGACCGACGACGTCGGCCTCCACCCGCTCCCCGTCCACCTCGATGGTGCCCCCGAGGGCGGCGGCAAGGGCGGCGCCGGCGCCGATGGTGCGCCGGCGCTTCAGGAGGGCCAGACGCTCGGGATCGGCCCGCACCCAGCGACCCCGGAGGCGCACCACCGGGCGCTTGGCCTCGGCGAGGGTGGCCAGCTCTTCGTCGGTCAGTTGCTCGCCGTCGAGGGTGGCCTGCCAGCGCAGCTCGCACAGCGACTCCAGCGAGAACCCGGCAGCGGTGACGGCGGCCGGGCTGGGCGTGGCGATCTGGGGCCGCAGCTCGATCGGGCGCAGGACATCGGCCGGCCACAGCACCTGCACGCCGGCCGACGCCAGGTCGTCGACCACGGGCCCGAGGAGGTCGGCCGCCTCGTCGTCGTCGAGCACCAGCCGCTCAGGACGGGCGTCGTCGAGCAGGCGCCCGAGCGGCGGCCACACGCGCGAGCCCCGCCGCAGTGACAGGAGCATGGCCGTCTCGGCCTCCTCGCCGAAGCGGGCGACGACAGCGTCGGGCGCCGACCACAGGTCGGCCGCGCTCACGACCAGGCTCGGGTCGCGTCTGCTCTGGAGCTGGAGCACGGCCAGGAAGTCGGTGTCGGCCGGCTCGGGCGGCACCAGGCGCAGCGACGCCGCCGCCTCGTCCCCCGCTCCCGTGGTGACGGCCGCCAGCCAGTCGGCGGCGTCGGAGACGTCAATGGCGCCCTGCTCCGTCGGGGCGTCGCTCCGGGGGACGGGGGTGGCAGGTGCCCGGCGGGTGGCCCCGGCGGCCCTTCGGCGGGTCGCCTGCCCTCCACTCTCGACCGGCATGGCGAAGGCGGCGTGGCCGGCGGTCAGCCGGGCGGCGGCCGTGCGCGGGAGGAGGTCGGCGACGGCGTCGGAGAAGGAGGCGACTGCGGCCTCGGGCGACACCATGCGCAGCGGCTTCGACCCCGGCACAGGGACGGCGTGGGCGGCGGGCGGCAGCGCGGCCGACAGCTCGGCCCGGCGGCCCACGTCGGCGGCGTCGAGCGGGCCGAGGACCCACGTGTCGGTGCCGCCGGGAGCGACGCTCGGCAGCAGCCGGCCCCGGGCGGCGAGGTCGACGGCCAGGCGGGCCGCCACCGCCCACGCCCGCACCGAGTCCGACACCTCGGTGGCGGCCGGCAGGCACACCAGGTCGTCGATGGCCGCCCGCAGAGGCAGCCGGCGCACACGCAGCGTCCGGCGGCGGACCTGGCTGCCGGCGGGAACGACGAGCTCGAGCGCGGTGTCGGCGCCGTCCACCGTGCCGCGACCGTCGGTGGGCCACAGGGCCAACCAGCTGCAGTGGTGCCCGGGGTCGCCGACGTAGGTCGCCTCGACCCCTGACCACCACATGGTTTGACCGTAGCGGCGCTACGCGGTCAGGTCGGAGATCCGGCCCGCTGCTTCCTCACGCCGACGCCGGCGGGCCTCCCGGACGGACGGTTCAGTGTGCGAGCCACCCCGCGTCCATGGTCAGCGCCCGGCCCGTGAGCGACCACATGTCGTCCCGGCAGAGGACGGCGACCATGGTGGCCACGTCGGCGGGCTCGATCAGCCGCTTCACGGCGTTGCGCTCGAGCAACACCTTCTCGACGACCTCGCTCTCCGCCATGGCGTGGACCGCGGCCTGATCGGCGATCTGCTCCTGGACCAGCGGTGTGCGCACGTAGGAAGGGCAGATGGCATTGACAGTGACGTTGCCTCGCGCGTGTGCGCCCGCCTCGAGGGCCACGGTCTTGGTGAGCCCGACCAGGCCGTGCTTGGCGGCGACGTAAGCCGACTTGTGGGCGGAGGCGACCAGGCCGTGCACGGAGGCGACGTTGACCACCCGTCCCCAGCCCCGCTCGTACATCCCGCCGATGAACGCCCTGGTGAGGAGGAAGGGCGCGGTGAGCATGACGGCGAGAAGCAGGTCCCACTTTCCCTCGTCAAAGCGTTCGACCGGGCTGATGTGCTGGAGACCGGCGCAGTTCACGAGGACATCCACGTCGTGCGCTTCCGACGCCAGACCCAGCACGCTCTCGCGCACTGCCAGGTCGGCCGCTACGGCTGACGCCCCGGGCAGGGATTCGGACGCCGCCTCCAGCCGCTCGCCCGGTAGGTCGACCATGAGCACCTCGGCACCCAGTCGGCTCAGGCGGCCGGCGATGGCCAACCCGATGCCTGACGCAGCGCCGGTGACAAGCGCTCGGCGTCCGGCGAGGTCGACGATGTGGTCATCCATGGCTACGGCCCTCCTTGTGGAACGTGACCCTGTAGGAACTGCGCGATCTCGTCGCCCGTGCGGGAATGGGTGACCACGCCGTAGTGGTTGGCCTCGACCTCCACCACCCTCGCCCCCGGAACCCGATGTGCGAACGCGTCCCGGTCCTCCTCGCTCACGATGAACGGCCCCCCGGGCACGATCGGCCGCCCGGCGCGCACGAGCAGCGCCGGAACCGTGAGCGCCGGCCACAGCGCGCTTGGGTCGTGCGATGTCCCGTAGGTGAAGTCCTCGGCGACCGCCTCCCGGCTCGTGCGGGCCCTCACCCCGCCCTCGACCGGCTCGAGCTCGTAGGCGAAGTAGCGCTCCCAAAGGCCGTGCCACGGGACGATGGCACCCGTCTGCCGCACCAGTTCCATGTAGCGGCGGAGCGATGGATGGACCACGCCGAGCCGCTCGATCACAGTGCGGATCACCCGGTTCGCCGCCTCGCTCGTCGGTCCGCAGGCATCGACGAGGACGACCCTGTCGAGGAGCTCCGGCGCACCGGCCGCCAGCTGCAGGGCCACGAACGCCCCCATCGACCACCCCACCACGTGGGCCGGACCCGCGTCGAGCCGTTGCACCACCTCTGCGACGTCGGCCGCGTGGGCCGGCCAGCCGTACGTGCCCGGAGGCGTCGTCTCGCTCCTGCCCCGGCCCCGGAGGTCGATGGCCACGACGTCGAACCCCTTCTCCGCGAGCCGGGCGCCAATGAGGTCGAAGCCGCGCAGGTTGGCGGACAGGCCGGGCAGGCAGAGCACCAGCGGCCCCCGCTCGCCCTGTCTGGCGGCGTGCAGCCGCCCCGAGGACAGCTGGAGGTCGAACTCCTCGATGTGGTGCGCCGGACCGTTCACGCCTGCGACCGGACCGACCTCGTGCAGTCGGCACGCCCGGCCGCAGGCCTTCCCCGGGGAGTCACCGGGCACACGGTCCCACGTGGCCAGCCGGTGCGGGGGCGGCCACTCTTCCGCCTGGGTGCTACCATCTCCTCAGATGGCGAGAGGATGGTGCACAGATGGTTTCAGGCGGCATCGAGAGGACGGAGAAGATCACCATCAACCTCGGTGTCGTCGACCTGGGCGAGATCGATCTGCTCGTCCAGGAGGGCTTCTACGCCAACCGAACCGACTTCATCCGCGCCGCCGTTCGGGCGCAGTTGACCACCCGGGCCACGGTTGTGAGCGAGTCCGCTGCTCGCCGGACCCTCGTGCTCGGTGCCCAGCACTTCTCCCGCCACGACCTCGAGGAGATCCTCGCCGCCGGCGAGATGATCCACATCCGGACCCTCGGATTGGCGACCGTCGCCGACGACGTCTCACCCGAGCTGGCCTCGGCCACGATCTCGTCGGTCGAGGTCCTCGGGGCGTTCCGCGCGCCTGCGGACGTCAAGGCCGCTCTCGCATCGCGCACGGCGTGAATGTTCCCGTCGGCGAAACCGCTCATCCGCAATCCCCCTACCCACGACCGCGACACGGGGAGTCAAGCCATGAACAATCTCGGAATGCCGGCGCTGGCCGAGGCGACCCAGCTCACCAGGGCGGGTCGGGTCGCCGACGCTACCGCCCTCATCCAGCACAGCCTGGGAATCGCCCCGGGCACGACGAACTCGCCGGCCAACACCGGACACCTGCGTCCCGAGCTTCCGCTCGCACGTCACAACCGCCGAGACCTCCGGCATCGCCTCACCGAGGCCAACCCTGACAAAGGCGGTGCGAGGGGTGAGTTCCTCGACTGCTCCTTCACCAATGCGGGCGGGAGCCGCCGGTACAAGCTCTACGTCCCGACGGGCTACAGCGGAGCGGACACCTCCCTCGTCGTGATGCTCCATGGCGGCACCCAGGGCGCCGAGGACTTCGCCCGCGGGACCCGCATGAACGATCTGGCCGAGGGCGGCACCTTCCTCGTCACCTACCCCGAGCAGGCACAGTCCGCCAACGCCATGAAGTACTGGAACTGGTTCCGCCCCGAGGACCAGGTGGGCGGAGCCGGCGAACCGTCGCTCATCGCCGGGATCACCGAGGACATAGCCCGTAGGTACGCAATCGACCGCACCCGGATCTACGTGGCCGGGTTCTCCGCCGGAGGTGCCATGGCCGCGGTGATGGCAGCGACCTACCCCGATCTCTACGCCGCCGCCGGCGTGCACTCCGGAGTGGCGTACGGCCTCGCCTCCGACGTGCCCTCCGCCTTCGCGGCGATGAAGATGGGCGCTCCACCAAAGGCGTCAGCGCCCGGTCGTGCCATCCCGCTCATCGTCTTCCACGGTGATCGTGATGGCGTCGTCGACCCCGTCAACGCCGACGCGCTGGTCGACCACGCCCTGCGCGCCATGACCGGTGCCGGCCGGCAGGCCGCCACCAGGACCGTCACCGAAGTCCCGCTCCCTGGCGGTCATGGCGCCACTCGTGCGGTCTTCGGGCTCGGCGACACGTCCCTCGTCGAGCAGTGGACGGTCCACGGAGCCGGCCATGCCTGGTCGGGCGGAAGCACGCAAGGCTCCTACTCCGACCCGCTCGGTCCCGACGCCTCCGCCGCGTTCGTACGGTTCTTCTCGGAGCGCGCTGTCGGCCGGCGCTGACCGCGGCACCCTTCAGCCGGTGCCCTCCTGGTCGAACTGGGCCACCTCGGTGGATCCGACCATGGCCAGCGTCGCCGCCTGGCCGCCGGAGATGACCTTGGCCACCTCGTCGAAGTAGCCGGCGCCCACTTCGCGCTGGTGGCGGGTGGCGGTGTAGCCGGCGGCCTCCAGCTCGAACTCACGCTCCTGGAGCGCCACGTAGGCGGTCATGTCCTTCGTGGCGTACTGCGAGGCCAGCTCGAACATGGCGGCATTGAGTGCGTGGAATCCGGCCAGGGTGATGAACTGGAAGCGGTAGCCCATGGCGCCCAGCTCCTTCTGGAAGCGGGCGATGGTGTCGTCGTCGAGGTGGCGCTTCCAGTTGAACGACGGCGAGCAGTTGTAGGCGAGCAGTTTGTCCGGGAACTCGGCGTGGATCGCCTCGGCGAATCGGCGCGCCTGGTCGAGGTCGGGCTTGGAGGTCTCGCACCACAGCACGTCCGAGTAGGGCGCGTAGGCCAGGCCCCGGGCGATGGCAGCGTCGTTGCACGGCCGGGTGTGGAAGTACCCCTCGGCCGTTCGGTCTCCGGTGAGGAACGGGTGGTCTCGGGGATCCACGTCGCTCGTGACAAGGGCAGCGCCGAGTGAGTCGGTGCGGGCCACGATGACGGTGGGTACGCCCAGCACGTCGGCCGCCAGACGGGCCGAGATCAGGGTGCGCACATGCTGGGCGGTGGGGATGAGCACCTTGCCGCCCATGTGCCCGCACTTCTTCTCCGACGCCAGCTGGTCCTCGAAGTGCACGCCGGCGGCGCCGGCTTCGATCATCGAGCGCATGAGCTCATAGGCGTTCAGCGGACCGCCGAAGCCGGCCTCGGCGTCGGCCACCACGGGCGCCAGCCAATGCCGGCTGACCTCGCCCTCGGACCACTCCACCTGATCTGCCCGCAGCAGCGCGTTGTTGATGCGGCGCACGAGGGACGGGACGCTGTTGGCGGGGTACAGGCTCTGATCGGGATAGACCTGCTCGGACAGGTTGGCGTCGGCCGCCGCCTGCCACCCGCTCACATAGATCGCCTCGAGGCCGGCCCGCACCATCTGCACGGCCTGGCCGCCCGTCATGGCGCCGAGTGCGTGCACGTAGTCCCGCTGGTGCAGCAGGCGCCACAGCCGCTTGGCGCTCAACGTCGCCTGGCGGTGGTCGGCCCGGAAGGACCCTCGGAGACGCACGACGTCGGCGCCGGTGTAGTCGCGCTGCACGCCGATCCAGCGGGGGTTGCCCCGCCAGTCGTTCTCGAGGTCCGACGTGTGCCACCCATTGTTGCCGTTGCCGTTGCCGTTGCCGTCGGTGCTGCCATTTCCGTTGCCGTTGCTGGTCACTTTCGTCCTCCGCTTGGGTTGGTAGCCGCACTCTTCCGGGGTCCACATGTCAATCGAGCACCTCGTACGCGGGAAGGGTCAGGAACTCGGGGAAGCCGTCGTCGAGGGCCACCCGCTCGAACAGCCGGCGGGCATCGCTGAAGCGGCCGCCGTCGAATCGGGCCGCGCCGAGGGCATCGCTCAGCCGGGTCATCTCGTCGTCGACGATGCCGGTCACCAGCTCGGGCGTGACGACCCGCCCATCGTCGAGGGCCACGCCGTGGCGCTGCCACTGCCAGATCTGGGCCCGGCAGATTTCTGCCGTGGCCGCGTCCTCCATGAGGTTGTCGATGGCCGCTGCGCCGGCGCCATGGAGCCACGACTCGAGGTAGCGGATACCGACGCCGACGTCGGCCCGCACGCCCTCCTCGGTCACCGCTCCCTGCGTCAGGCCGACAGCGAGGAGGTCGGACGCGGTCACCGCCACGTCCTCCCGCAGCCGGTCCAACTGGTTGGGCCGGTCGCCCAGCACGCCGTCGAAGACGTCCATGGCGACGGGCACCAGGTCGGGATGGGCCACCCACGTGCCGTCGAAGCCGTCGGCCGACTCGCGCAGCTTGTCCTCGCGGACCTTGGCCAGAGCGGTGGCGGTGACCTCGGGGTCGCGGCGGTTGGGAATGAAGGCGGCCATGCCGCCGATGGCGTGCGCCCCCCGCCGGTGGCACGACTGCACCAGCAGCTCGGTGTAGGCCCGCATGAACGGGACGGTCATGGAGACCAGCGAACGGTCGGGCAGCACGAACTCCGGTGAGGCCCGGAACTTCTTGATGACGCTGAAGATGTAGTCCCATCGGCCGGCGTTCATGCCGGCCGAGTGCTCCCGCAGCTCGTAGAGGATCTCGTCGATCTCGAATGCGGCGAGCACCGTCTCCAGCAGCACGGTGGCCTTGATGGTGCCGGGCGCCAGGCCCAACTCCTCCTGGGCGGCCAGGAAGACGTCGTTCCACAGCGCCGCCTCGGAGCTGTTCTCCAGTTTGGGCAGGTAGAAGTACGGGCCCGAGCCGAGGTCGAGCAGGGCCCGGGCGTTGTGGAAGAAGGCGAGGCCGAAGTCGAACAGCGATGCCGACACGGGCTCGCCGTCGACGCGCAGGTGCTTCTCCACCAGGTGCCAGCCCCGGGGCCGCACCATGAGGGTGGCCACGTCGTCGCCCAGCTCGTAACGGCGGCCGTCGGGACCGTCGAAGGTGATGGTGCGCCGCACCGCGTCGTGGAGGTTGCGCTGGCCGCTCACCACGTTGTCCCACGTCGGCGCCAGGGAGTCCTCGAAGTCGGCCATGAAGACGGCGGCGCCGGAGTTCATGGCGTTGATCATCATCTTGCGGTCGGTCGGCCCGGTGATCTCGACGCGCCGGTCGGCCAGGTCCTTGGGGACCGGCGCCACGGCCCACTCCCGGTCGCGCACACCGCCGGCGGCGAAGTCGGGACGCTCGCCCGCATCGATGCGCAACTGGCGCTCTGCCCGGGCCGCCAGGAGGCCGCGGCGGCGGCGGTCGAAGGTCCGGTGGAGGCGGGCCACGAAGGCCACCGCCTCCGGGCTGAGCATCTCCGGGTCGGGACTTCCGCCTGTGATCGCTATCCCGTCGTCCGCCGCCATTCGGCCTCCTCTGTCGTCGCAGAAGCAGTGTTTGTTTTGATTGCCCTCGATACAACCCTTGTTGTGCGATAACTTTGGAGGAAGTTTCGGGAAACACCGTAGAAACGGAAACTTTCCATGCCACAGCTCGACACGCTCCTGTTCGGCCAGCGCCTCCGCCACCTCCGCCGTGAGCGCGGCCTCACCCTCGACGCACTTGGGGCGCGGGTGGGGAAGCCGGCGCCATTTCTCTCCCTTGTGGAGAATGGGCGAAAGGAGCCCCGCCTTTCCCTGATCGAGGCATTGGCGGGCGCGCTCGACGTGGCCGCCGCCGACCTCTTGTCGGGCGAACCACCCAATCGCCGCGCCTCACTGGAGATGACCCTCCAGCGCGCCCAGGACGACCCGCTGTACCGCGAGCTCGGCCTTCCGTGGCTGAAGCCGGCCGCCGGCCTGCCCGACAACGTCCTCGAGCACGTGGTCGGGCTCTACGAGGCCCTGCGCCGGCGGGCCGAGGTGCAGACGTCCACGCCCGAGGCGGCCCGCCGGGCCAACGTCGAGCTACGCGCTGAGATGCGGGGCCGGGACAACTACTTTCCCGAGATCGAGCAGGAGGCTGCGGCCGCGCTGGCGGCCGTGGGCTACGAGGGCAGCGGGGCGGTGGCCGAGCGGATGCTCACCGACCTGGTGGCCCATTACGGCTTCAGCCTCCACCGGGTGCAGGACCTGCCGGTGTCGGCCCGGGCCGTCACCGACCTGCGCCACCGCCGGCTGTACATCCACCAGCGCAACGCCCTCCCCACCCGGGCCGCGCGGTCGGTGGTGCTGCAGACGCTCGGCCACTTCGCTCTCGGCCACACCGACGCCCGGAGCTTCGAGGACTTCCTCCGCCAGCAGGTGGAGGCCAACTACTTCGCGGGCGCCGTGCTGGCGCCGGAGCGGCCCGCCGTCGACCTCCTGTCGCGGGCCAAGGCCCAGCGCGACCTGTCGGTGGAGGACCTGAAGCAGGTCTTCTACATCTCCTACGAGATGGCCGCCCACCGCCTCACCAACCTGGTCACCCGCCACCTCGACCTGCCCGTGCACTTCCTACGGGCCGACGAGGACGGTGTCATCTGGAAGGCCTACGAGAACAACGGCATGCCGTTCCCGACCGACGCGGACGGCGTCATCGAGGGGCAGCGGGCGTGCCGCATGTGGGGCACCCGGCAGGCCTTCAGCTCGCACGACCAGTTCTCGGAGCACGCCCAGTACACGACGTCGCCGGCCGGCGAGTACTGGTGCGTCACCCAGGTGGAGGTCGAGCGGCGGGCGGCGGTCACCATCGGCGCCACGGCCAAGGAGGCCCGCTGGTTCCGGGGCCACGAGACCACCAACCGGGCCGTGTCGCGCTGCCCCGACGGCGAGTGCTGCCGGCGCCCGCCCGAGGCACTCGCCGCACGCTGGCGGGGCCAGGCCTGGCCGCTGGCCCGCGCCGACGGGCACATCCTCGCCACCTTCCCGGCCGAGTCGTTCACCGGCGTGGAGGTCAGCCAGGTCTACGACTTCCTCGAGCGCCAGACGCCGGCGGTGGCGCAGCGGTAGATGGAACGAGCGCCGCACCGCATGGCTGACGTGGCGTACGATCCCTCTCGCCTCACACCATGGTGATCGCTGCGTGCCTGCTCCTCGACAGCACGGTCGAGGTCGAGTGTCCCTACCGGAGGTGGCTGGCAGGGCTGTCACTTGGGGTGGTAGGCGCCTTGGCGCCAAGTCCGCTCGAACGGGAGGCGCCATGCCTGAGGCGCGACGAGTTGGTGGATTGCATTGGGCCCCCATGTGCCGGGGGCGTAGGGCCGAACAGGGGGTGGCGCGGCGAGCAGGGGGCCGGAGACCTCCCACAGGCGCTCCACGCCTTCGGCGCTGGTGAACAGCGTGTGGTCGCCGCTCATGGCGTCGTGGATCAGGCGCTCATAGGCCTCCAGAACATCGCCCGCCCGCCCCGTCTCGTGGAGCGCGAATTGGAGGCTCAGCTTGTCGAGGCGCATTCCGGGCCCTGGCCGCTTGCCGTAGAAAGACAGGGAGAGCTTCGAGGCGTCGGCCAGGTCGAAGGTGAGGTGGTCCGGTCCCTGGCTGCCGATGCCGGAGCCCGTCGGGAACATGCTTCTCGGCGGCTCCCGGAAGGCGATGGAGATGATGCGGGCGCCCTCGGTCATCCGCTTGCCGGTGCGCAGGAAGAACGGCACGCCCGCCCACCGCCAGTTGTCGATCGTACACCGGAGGGCGACAAAGGTCTCCGTGTCCGAGTCGGCCGCCACGCCCGGCTCGTCGCCGTACCCCGTGTACTGACCGCGCACCACCTGCGACGGGTCGATCGGCAACAGCGACCGGAAGACCTTGTTCTTCTCCTCGCTGATGGCGACCGGCTCGAGCGCAGTGGGCGGCTCCATGGCCACGAAGGCGAGAACCTGGAACAGGTGCGTCACCACCATGTCCCGGTAGGCGCCCGTGCTCTCGTAGAAGCCGATGCGGTTCCCGATGGTGAGCGTCTCGGGGACGTCGATCTGCACGTGGTCAATGAAGTTGCGGTTCCAGATCGGCTCGAACAACCCGTTGGCGAACCGAAAGGCGAGGATGTTCTGCGCCGCCTCCTTGCCCAGGAAGTGGTCGATGCGAAAGATCTGCTCCTCGGCGAAGGTCTCGTGCAACGTAGCGTTCAGGGCTCGGGCGCTGGCCAGGTCGGTGCCGAAGGGTTTCTCCATGACCACCCGGGCCCGGTCGACGAGACCGGCCTCGCCGAGCACGCGCACCGCGTCGGTGGCGGCCTTCGGCGGCACACTCAGGTAGTGGAGGCGCCGGGGATCGGGGCCCAGGTCGGCTTCGGCCAGAGCCACTGCCTGGCGCAGACTTTGCGGGCCGGCGTTCTGCGGCACGAACGTCAGCATCTGTTCGAACGAGGCCCAGTTGTCACCCATGACGTTCGGAAGGGCGAACTCCTCGCACGCCTTCCTCGCGAACGCACGAAAGCCGGCGTCGTCAAGCTGGTCGAGCGACGTGCCGACGATGCGGCACTTCGGCAGCAGCCCGGCGCAGGCCAGGTGCAGCAGGCCGGGCAGCAGCTTCCGGCGGGCAAGGTCGCCGGTGGCGCCGACCAGCACGACCAGGTGCGGCTTCAACGGCGACATCAGCGTCGAGGTGATGTCGCTCGGTTCCATCTCGTTCGACGTTATTGCAATGCGTTCACGCGAAGTTCCACGGCTATCCTTCATCCGCTTTCGGATAGAGATCCCGCCGCTGCCGGCCTGCCGCTGCGGTTACTCCCGACGGCGTCGACCCCCGGATTCCGAGGGCTGGTAGATCGGGTTCACCGGTCCGACCACGGAGGTCGTTCATGCCCTGGTCGGCGGGCGTTCACCCGCCGACCCGGGCGTGCGCTCAGATGCGGCGGCGGCGGCGCGATCCGTAGCCGATACCGCCGGTGAGGAGGAGCACGAGGAGGACGATGAGGAGGATGGTGAGCATGAAATTGACCTACCCAGCGAAGCCCGCTACCACGCAGCCGACGTCGGATTGCACCATCCGCGCAGTTGGGGGGCGGGGCCCGAAAGGCCGGAGCGTCACCACTTCCGATAGCCGAGGAACTTCCCGTCCAGCGTCATCAGGACGCGGTCACCCTTAGGATCCGGCTTGCGCTCGATGTCGAGCTCAAAGTCGATTGCGCTCATGATCCCATCCCCGAACTTCTCGTTGATCACCGCCTTGATGGCCGGGCCGAAGACCTGGATGATCTCGAAGAGCCGGTAGAGGAGCGGGTCCACGGGAACCTCGCCGCCATAGGCGCCGCGCGACGGGACCTGCGTCAGCGCCGTCGCCACCCCACTGTCCAAGCCGAGCGCATCGACTAGGCGCCCCGCTTCCTCGCGTGACATGGTGGCCTGGCCGAACACGGCGCTCGCCACCCACACCTCGCTGCGCTCCACATGGGCGGCCAGAATCTCGAACGACACGTCCTTGGCCTGCTTGGCTTCGAGGACCCGTTCGGTCGCTTCTGCTCGGGACAGCACGCTCGGGACCTCCGCTCGGGGCAGCACCGCTGCCTTCTTGGAATTGGAACCTACGGGCGGCACGTTTCCTGGCCATTTCGATCCGATGGTCGGACGATCAACTGGCCTGTCGATCGCATCGCGGTCGCGCCGACCTACCGTTCCGGCCACGGGGCGAGGCGATCCTCGGCGGGTGGCTGACCTGCGCACCACCGCACCTGATCTACCGGTACCTCAATCCGTGCGGGGGGACCGTACATCACCCACGAGCTTACGGGGACCTGGCTCGAAGTCCCGGGAACCGGGCGAGCCCCCTGCTCGCTACAGGCGCTCGACCCCGGTGACCCGCACCACCGCCTCGCCCGCCTCCACGCTGGCGGCCAGGTCGACGGTGGCGACGACGGCCCACTCGTGGAACCCGGAGGGATCGTCGAGGACCTGGCGCACCTGCCACCGCTCCGCGCTCTCGACCACCTGCACCAGAGCGTTCGAGCGGGCCGCCTGCCCGGTGCCGATCGACGGGTGCTCGGCGAAGTAGGGCGCCAGGGCCTCCTCCCATCGACCAGCGCTCCATGCGGTATCGAGCTCGGCCAGCGCCGCATACCGGCGCAGGGCGGCCAGCTCCACCCGTCGGAACATGGCGTTGCGCACCAGGACACCGAAGGCGCGCCGGTTGGCCGTCACCGGCGGGGGGGCATCGTCCAGTGCCTCGACAGGCACGGCCGCCTCCGGGTGGCGGAGCTGTTCCCACTCGTCGAGCAGCGAGCTGTCCACCTGGCGCACCAGGGTGCCGAGCCACTCCGTGAGGTCGTACAGCTCCTCGGTCTTGGCACCCTCCGGCACCGTCTGGTTCAGCGCCTTGAATGCGTCGCTCAGGTACCGCAGCACCACGCCCTCCGACCGGGCCAGCTGGTAGTAGCCCGTGAAGTCGTTGAAGGTCATGGCCCGCTCGTACAGGTCGCGGGCCACCGCCTTGGGCGACAGGGCGTGGTCGTCGACCCACGGGTGGCCAGAGCGGTAAGCCTCGAAGGCCACGCCCAGAAGCTCGGCCAGGGGCTTGGGCCACGAGATGGTCTCGAGGCGGGCCATACGCTCCTCGTACTCGATGCCGGCCGACTTCATCTCGGTGACGGCCTCACCTTTGGCCTTGCTCTCCTGGGCGTAGAGCACCTTCGACGGGTCGTCGAGCGTGGCCTCCACGATGGAAAGGACGTCGAGGGCGTAGGTCTCCGACTGGCGGTCGAGGAGCTCGAAGGCGGCAAGGGCGAACGGGCTGAGCGGTTGGTTGAGGGCGAAGTCGGCCTGGAGGTCGACGGTGACCCGCACGGTCCGCCCGTCCCGGTCGGGGTGATCGAGCCGCTCCACCACGCCGGCCGCCACCAGCGAGCGGAAGATGGAGATGGAGCGGCGGATGTGGCGTCGCTGTGCCGGCCGGTTCTCGTGGTTGTCGACCAGCAGGGCCCGTAGGGCGGCGCACCCGTCGCCGGGACGGTCGAGCACGTTGAGCAGCATCGAATGCGACACGGCGAAGCTCGACGTCATCGTCTCGGGTGCGGCCGCCATGAGGCGCTCGAAGGTCGGCAGGCCCCACGACACGAACCCGTCGGGCGGCTTCTTGCGGACCACCCTGCGGCGCAGGCGCGGATCGTCGCCCGCCTTGGCCAGGGACCGCTCGTTCTCCACCACGTGGTCCGGCGCCTGGGCCACGACGGTGCCGGCCGTGTCGAAGCCGGCCCGGCCCGCCCGCCCGGCGATCTGGTGGAACTCCCGGGCGCTGAGCAGCCGGACCTTGACACCGTCGTACTTGCTGAGAGCGCAGAACAACACGCTGCGGATGGGCACGTTGATGCCCACGCCGAGCGTGTCGGTACCGCAGATGACCTTGAGCAGGCCGGCCTGGGCCAGGCGCTCGACCAGGCGGCGGTACTTGGGGAGCATGCCGGCGTGGTGCACGCCGATGCCGTGGCGCACGTAGCGCGAGAGGGTACGCCCGAAAGCGGTGGTGAAGCGGAAGCCGGCAACGAGGTCGGCGATGGCGTCCTTCTCCGCACGGGTGCACACGTTCACGCTCATCAGCGCCTGGGCCCGCTCCACCGCCGCCGCCTGGGTGAAGTGCACGACGTACACGGGCGCCTGCTGGGTGGCCAGCAGCTCCTCCAGCGTCTCGTGCAGCGGCGTGGTGCGGAAGGAGTAGTGCAGCGGCACGGGACGGGTGGTGTTGGTCACCAGTGCCGTCGGGCGCCCGGAGCGCCTGGTGACGTCGGCAGCCAGCCCGCTCACGTCGCCGAGGGTGGCCGACATCAACAGGAACTGGGCCCTGGGCAGGGTCAGGAGGGGCACCTGCCAGGCCCAGCCCCGGTCGGGGTCCGCGTAGAAGTGGAACTCGTCCATGACGACCTGGCCCACGGTCGACGCGGACCCGTCCCGCAGCGCCATGTTGGCCAGGATCTCGGCCGTGCAGCAGATGATCGGGGCCTTGGCGTTGACGCTCGAGTCGCCCGTCATCATCCCGACGCTGTCGGTGCCGAACGTGGCGCACAGGTCGAAGAACTTCTCGGAGACCAGCGCCTTGATGGGCGCCGTGTAGAAGGTGCGCCGCCCGTCCGCCAGCGCGGCCAGGTGGGCGCCCACCGCCACCAGGCTCTTGCCCGAGCCGGTCGGGGTGCTCAGGATCACGTTGGATCCGGACACGATCTCGATGAGCGCCTCCTCCTGCGCCGGGTAGAGGGTGAGGCCACGCTCGACCGCCCATGAGGCGAAGACGTCGTACACGTCGTCCGCCTGGGCGCCGGGCCCGATCCGGTCGGTCAGCGTGGTCACCGGTCCTCCCGGACCGGTCGCCGGAAAGCCCGCCCGGCCCTCCTGGTCAGCCGATCCGTGCCGGGACGGACCACTCCGACTGACCGGAGGGCGGCGGCGGTCTGTGGTCCGGTCGGGATCGGCATGGCAGGCCCACGACCCTACGGGTCAGCGGCTTCGGAGGCGATCGAGCCGGCGCCGGTCGCGCTTGGTGGGGCGGCCGGCGGCGGGATCGCGGAGGAACGCCGGCGCCTCGGCGTCGAGCGGGGGCGGCGGCGGGCTGTGGTCGACGAGGCTCTCGGCCGCCACCTTCGCGCTCACCCGCTTGTCCAGGACGTCCACGACCTCGAGGACCCGCTCCCGACCCTGCGCCCGCGCCTCCACCCTGTCACCGACCCGCACCGACGAGGCCGGTTTCGCCGGCGATCCGTTCACCCGCACGTGGTTGGCCCTGCAGGCAGCCGTCGCCTCGGAACGGGTCTTGTAGAGGCGGACGGCCCACAGCCACCGATCGACCCGCGTCACCTCCATCACCGCATGGTGGCACGCGGTCAGGGCTGGTGGACGTAGTCCCCCGGCGCCTCGGCGAGCGGGGGATGGGCTGCGCTCCCCATGGCAGGTGGCTTCCGCCGGGCCCCGGCACGCTTCGCGATCCACGGCCCCCAATCCTGCCACCACGAGCCCTGATGCTCGGCGGCGGCGGCCAGCCAGTCGTCCGGCTGCTCGGCCAGCGTGTCGTTCGTCCAGTACTTCCGCTTGGAGTTCGGTGGGTTGACGATGCCGGCGATGTGACCGGACGAGCTCAGCACAAAGCGGTTGTCGCCGCCCAGCAACGTGGTGGTGGCGTACGTGGACCGCCACGGCGCGATGTGGTCCTCCTTGGCGGAGAGGATGTAGGCATCGGCCGTCACCTTCCCCACGTCGAGGCGGGTGCCGGCCAGCGTCATGGCGCCGCGCGCCAGCTCGTTCTCCACGTAGCAGCAGCGCAGGTAGAACGAGTGCATGTCGGCCGGCATCCGGGTGCCGTCGGCGTTCCAGGCCAGGATGTCGAAGGCGGGCGGCTTCTCGCCCAGCAGCCACCCGGTCACCACGTAGTTCCAGATCAGGTCGCGCGAGCGCAGGACGTCGAACATCCCGGACATCTCGGTCGAGTCGAGGTAGCCCCGGCTCTGCATCTTCTTCTCGAGCTTCTCGACCGAGACGCTGTCGACGAAGCAGCCCATGGGTCCCGGCTCGCTGAAGTCGACCAGCGTGTTGAGCAGGGTGACGGAGCGGACCCGGTCCCTGCCATGTGCTGCCAGGTGGGCCAGGAGCATCACCGAGAGCGATCCGCCGAGGCACAGGCCGACGATGTTGACCTTGTCGGTGCCGGTGATCTCGGCGATGACGTCGAGCGCCTCGTACGGGCCCTTCAGCAGATAGTCATCGAGGGCAACGTCCCGCATCGACTCGTCAGGGTTGACGTAGCTGATGGCGAAGACGGTGTGGCCCTGCGCCACAGCCCATTCGATGAAGCTGCGCCCAGGCGCAAGATCCATGACGTAGTACTTGTTGATCCACGGCGGGCTGCACAGCAACGGGGTGGTGTGCACCGTCTTGGTGGTGGGCGCGTACTGGATGAGCTCCATCAACTCGTTGCGGAACACCACGTTGCCCGGGGTGCACGCCAGGTTCTCGCCCACCCGGAACTTCGAGGCGTCGACCTGCCTCGGCTTCCCACCGTTGGTCGCCAGGTCTTCCAGGAAGTTGTGCATGCCGGCGATGACCGATGCGCCCTTGGACTCGACGGCGCGACGCAGGGCGAGCGGGTTGGTGGCGAGGAAGTTGGTGGGCGACAACCCGTCGACCACCAATCCGAGCTTGTGCCTGGCCCGCTCCGCCTCGCCTCGCTCCAGATCGGCAGCGTCCAGCAACTCGTGCATGTACCGGGCCCACGCCAGATAGCCCTGCTCGAGCCCGAAGAACCACGGGTGGTCCCGCCACGCCGGGTCGCCGAAACGACGGTCGCCCGCCTCGGGCTCCAGTGGCGCCGGCCGTGACCCCCCGAACCAACGGGCCGTCGTGGCGCACGCGGCCTCCGCCAGTGCGAGGCCGTAGCGCCAGGTCGGCCCAACGACGCTGGTGGGGTGCGCCGCAAGCGCGACGCCGGCGCGGCCGAGGACCGTAGGGGAAGCGGCCGAGTCAAGGCCGGCCAGCAGCCCCAATTCGGGGCCGAGCGCCTCGATGGCGGCAGCGGCGACGGCCGCCGGCGTGACGGTCGGGTCGGTGAGCCCATTCGTGTCAGCCACGTCGGTTGGAGCCTCGGTAGCTGCGGTACACGGTGAGCAACGCCTCCTTCTGGTCGTCCGTCAACGACGGGTCCTGGCGGATGGCCGCCTCGGTCCCGCCCCTGGCCGGACGGTCGGCACCGTCGTCCTGGTCGACCCCGCCGGCGGCGTCGACCAGACCGGCCTGGGCCAGCATGGCCTCCGCCGACAGGTCGAGGGCCTCGGCTATCGAGCGGAGCACCCGCACCGACGGCGCGTGCAGTCCCCGCTCGATCTGGCTGAGGTAGGCGTTGGACACCTTCGTACGTTCCGCCATGTCCCGCAGCGACAGCTTGGCCAGGTTGCGCTGGGCCCGCAGAAAGCCACCGAGCGCCTCGCGGTGCGCCTGCCACGGATCGTCAGTCACAGCCACTCCCGCCGCCGACCGCCCATCGCACCCTCGGTGTCCACACTGCTTGTGACGCCATTTTATCTAGTGCGGACAGGCCGGTGGACGGGCGACGGACGGCCCGCGACGTTGCTGCTCAGGTCTTGGCGGACGCAGCCCGAGCCGCGGTGGCCGGTGCCTTGGTAGCCGGCATCGCCGCCTGGAACACCTGGCCGGCGAAGTCCTTCTGACTGGCCATCACCTTCTCGGTGAAACCGAACAGGCTCTCCATTGCTTCTGTGGGCTTGACCGGCTGGGTGAACATCAGCTCGGGCATCTTGGCGGCGACTGCCTCCACGGTGTCGGCCCAGGTGCCCACGAGGGAGATGAACGCCTTCTGGCTGGACTCCAGCCCGTCAAGGAACTTCTGCTGGATCTCGGTGGTGGTGTCAAGAGCGGTCGGCATGTGAGCTCCCCTTCTGTTCCGGTTGGATGAGTTAACTATACCACGCAGCTGCTCGATTTGAAACATCTTCCTTCAGTGTTTCGGCCGGTATGATGCGGGTAGAGACCTGAGTTGATTCCGACTCGAAGGCGCTACGGGTTGGGCGTGGGGCGTTCAGGTGGCTTTCACAAAGCCGCCATAAGCCCTTTGTACTCACGCCATTCGGGCGTAACTCGAACAGCGCATGATGGCAACAGGGCAGGCGCGCTGGGGGCGGCCGCACAGCCGGACCGTTTGCCATCGAGACGCGCAGGCCCATTCCGTACATGACCTCGCCCGAGAGGCACAGCCGATCGGACGGACGGAGGACATGCCCCAGAACGAGCAGACCACAGGTTCCGTCATCGACATCGCCGATCTCCCCGCGCGGGCCGGCGACACGCTCGGGCAGAGCTCATGGCACCACATCACCCAGGACGAGGTCGATACCTTCGCCCGCCTGACCGGCGACGAGCAGTGGATCCACGTCGATCCCGAGCGCGCAGCGAGCGGGCCCTTCGGGACGACCGTGGCCCACGGCTACTTCACCCTCTCGCTGTCGACTGTGTTCCTCTACGAGGTCGTCACCGTGCGCGGCGCAGGGCTCATCCTCAACTACGGCTCGGACCGGGTGCGCTTCCCGGCACCCGTTCGCGTCGGCTCGCGGGTGCGTGCACTCATCGAACTGCCAGCCGTGAAGGCGCTGGCCGGGGGCTTCCAGACCACCTACCGCCTCACCTACGAGGTGGAGGGGCAGGCCAAGCCGGGCTGCGTGGCCGACATCGTGTTCCACTACTACGTCGATGTCCCCGGTGGCTCGGGCGGGACCCGCGCATGAGCCCCGAGAAGAGCGCCAGCGTCGCCACCAGTGACCCGGGCTCGTTCGGCCAGGCCCTGGCCCAGGTGGGCGCCCGCATGGCCACCCGCCCCGTACCGGCCCTGCAGTGGGCCACGCGCCTCGGTGCCGGCATGGCGGCCGCCGGGGCCCACTCGGCCGCACGCGCCCTCGGTTGGAAGGGTCAGCCCCGCCTGGCGCCGGCCCCGAAGGACCGCCGGTTCACCGACCCCGCCTGGGAGGAGCGCCCGTGGTTCCTTGCCCAGCGGCAGGCGTACCTGGCCTGGTCCCGCTGCATGCGCGACCTACCTGCGGCCGCCGGCCTCGACGGCCCCGAAGCACGCAAGGCCAGCTTCGCCGTCGACCTGGTGGTGGACTCGCTGGCGCCCACCAACTTCTTGTGGGGGAACCCCACGGCCCTGCGCAAGGCGGTCGACACCAGGGGCGCCAGCGTGGTGAGTGGCCTGCGGAACCTGGCCGACGACGTCGCCGAGAACCACGGCCGGCCCCGGCAGGTCGACGCATCGGGCTTCGAGGTCGGCACCAACCTGGGCTGCACGCCGGGAAAGGTCGTCTTCCGGAACGAACTGATCGAGCTCATCCAGTACGAGCCGACGACCAAGACCGTGTTCGATGTCCCGCTGCTCCTCAGCCCGCCGTGGATCAACCGCTACTACGTCATGGACCTGGCGCCCGGCCGGAGCTTCGTCGAATGGGCCGTGGCCCACGGGCACACCACCTTCGCCATCAGCTACCGAAACCCAGACGAGTCCATGCGCGAGGTCGGCCTCGACGACTATCTCGTCACCGGACTGGGGGCGGCGGTCGACGTCGTGCGCCGGATCACCGGCGCTCCCCAGGTGAACCTGGCCGGCCTGTGCGTGGGCGGCACCCTCGCCGTGATGCTCGAGGCGTGGCTGGCAGGTGCGGGCGAGGACAAGGTCCGCTCGACCACCTTGTTGAACACGCTTATCGACTTCAGCGAACCGGGCCCCCTGGCCTCGTTCACCGACGCCCGGGCCGTGGCGCAGGTCGAGGAGCGCATGGCCGAGCACGGCTATCTCGACGGACGGGAGATGGCCACCACCTTCGACGCGCTACGACCCAACGACCTCATCTGGAATTACGTCGCCGCCAACTGGCTCATGGGCGAGACGCCCCCCGCTTTTGACATCCTGGCGTGGAACGCCGATGCCACCCGGATCTCGGCCGCCACCCATTCGCAGTACCTGCGCTCGTTCTACGTGGAGAACCGCCTGGCCGGAGGGTCCATGGAGCTGGCCGGACGGCCGCTCCACCTCGACGCCATCACGGTCGACACCTACGTGTTGGGCGCAAGGGAGGACCACATCACGCCGTGGACCTCGTCGTACGTCACCACCCGCCTTCTGGAGAACGCCGCCGTCCGCTTCGTGCTCAGCTCGGCCGGGCACATCGCCGGCATCGTGAACCCACCGGGGCCGAGGCGTTTGCACTGGATCAACGAGGCGCTTCCCAAGGACCCCGAGGTCTGGTTCGCAGGTGCTGTCGAGCACAAGGGCTCGTGGTGGGAGGACTGGGTGAAGTGGCTGGCCGACCGGGCCGGACGACGGCGAAAGCCGCCGGAGATGGGCAGCGCCGAGCACCCCGTCCTCTGCGATGCGCCAGGTACGTACGTCCACGCTTGACATCCGCCTTCGAGAACATCGATGCAAGGAGATACCTCCACATGACGACCGCAACGAAGACAGAAGGCCTCACGTCGGTAGGCGTCGCAGGGTCCGGGATCATGGGCTCGGGGATCGCAGAAGTGGCCGCACTGGCCGGCTTCGACGTGACCCTGCGGAGCCGCCGGCAGTCCGGCGCCGACGCGGCCATGGGCAGGGTCCTGAAGTCCCTGGACTTTCAGGTCGACAAGGGCAAGCTCTCGGCCGAGGACCGCGACGCCGCCATCGGCCGGCTGCGGGCGACCACCGACATCGAAGAACTCGGCAGTTGCGGGCTCGTCCTCGAGTCGGTCGTCGAGGACCTCGAGGTCAAGCGCCGCCTGTTCCAGGCACTCGACCGGGTCTGCTCGGACGAGACCATCCTCGCCACCAACACGTCCACGCTGGCGGTGTCCGACGTTGCCATGGCCACCGGTCGGCCCGACCGGGTCATCGGCCTCCACTTCTTCAACCCCGCCCCGAGGATGCCACTGGTGGAGGTCGTGCCCGCCGTCACCACCGACCCCGTCACCGTCGACACCGCCCGCCGGTTCGCCGAGGACTGCGGCAAGGACACCGTGATGGTGAAGGACAACGCCGGCTTCATCGTCAATGCCCTGCTGTTCCCGTACCTCAACGGCGCCGTCAAGATGCTCGACGCCGAGATCGCCTCCAAGGAGGACATCGACGCGGCCATGAAGGGCGGCTGCGGGTTCCCGATGGGGCCCCTGGAACTGCTCGACCTCATCGGTCTCGACACCAGCGTGGCGATCCTCGACGCGCTGCACGCCGACCGCCCCGACGCATGCTTCGCACCGGCCCCGCTGCTCAAGCGCATGGTGACGGCCGAGCAACTGGGCCGCAAGACCGGCCAGGGCTTCTACGAATACCCGGCCAAGCGCTGATCTCCCGCACGGCCCCCCGCACGTCTTCCCCTAGGAACGAGGAACGAACAATGCCCGGATCCTTTCTCGCCGCGTCCGCCCGCACGCCCATCGGCAAGCTCGGTGGAGCGCTGTCATCCCTCCCGGCTGTGGAGCTGGGCGGACTCGCCATCGCCGCCGCCCTCGCCCGCGCCGGCATCGACCCCGCACAGGTCGACCAAGTCGTCATGGGCCAGGTCCTGCAGGCCGGCCAGGGCCAGAACCCGGCTCGCCAGGCGGCGGCCAGGGGCGGCGTCCCCATGAGCGTCCCCGCGGTCACCGTCAACAACGTCTGCCTCTCCGGCCTGCACGCCATCTACGTGGCCGACCAGATGATCCGCTCGGGCGACGCCGACATCGTGGTGGCGGGCGGCATGGAGTCGATGAGCAGGGCGCCCTACCTGCTACCTGGTGCCCGCGGCGGATTCCGCCTGGGCGACGTCACGGCCGTCGACGCACTGGTGCACGACGGCCTCTGGTGCTCCTTCGACGACATGCACATGGGTGCCGGCACCGAGGCGTACGTGAAGGCGGCCTTGATCTCCCGGACCGCCCAGGACGAGCTGGCGGCCAAGAGCCATGAGCGCGCGGCCGCGGCCATCAAGGAGGGCACGCTGGCTACCGAGATCGTGTCCGTCAACGTCCCCCAGCGGGGCGACCCGCTGGTGATGGACACCGACGAAGGGGTGCGCCCCGACACCACCGTGGCCACGCTGGCCCGGCTCAAGCCCGCCTTCGCCAAGGACGGCACAGTCACGGCCGGCAACGCCTCGCAGATCTCCGACGGCGCCGCCGCCGTGGTCGTGGTCAGCGCAGCCAAAGCGACCGAGCTGGGACTCACACAACCGGCCGAGCTTGTCGGCTTCGGGATCGTGGCCGGGCCTGATCCGTCGCTCCTCACCCAGCCCAGCCGTGCGATCCTGCGCGCGCTCCGGAAGACAGGCAGGGCGACGGCCGACGTCGACCTGTTCGAGATCAACGAGGCGTTCGCGGCCGTCAGCGTGGCCAGCATGGCCGACCTCGGGATCACCGACGACATCGTGAACGTCAACGGCGGGGCCATCGCCCTCGGCCACCCAATCGGCATGTCGGGCACCCGCGTCGTCATGACACTGGCCGAGGAGCTGCGCCGGCGAGGTGGCGGGTTCGGCGCCGCCGCATTGTGCGGCGGCGGCGGCCAGGGCGAGGCAGTGCTCGTGAAGGTGGGTAGCTCATGAACGGCCGGCGAGGTCTGTCCGCCGGCAACGCACAGGTGCGCCATCACGAAGGGACGGTGCGAACGTGACCGATACCCGCATGCAGCTGAACGGCGGGTACGCCGATCAGCTCCCCGAGGCCGACGCCGGGCTCACCGAGGAATGGGCCGACTCGCTCGGCGCAGTCGTGGACGCCCACGGTGCCGGCGGTGCCCGCCTGGTATTGAGCCGGCTGCTGCACTGGGCCAACGAGAACGAGGTCGGCTTCCCGGCCACGGTCGGCAGTCCGTACGTCAACAGCATCCCGCCCGCCGACGAGCCCGCCTACCCCGGCGACGTGGCCCTGGAGCGACGCATCGAGGGCATGGTGCGCTGGAACGCGGCGGCCATGGTGATCCGCGCCAACGCCCAGAGCGAGGGCATCGGCGGCCACCTTTCCACCCCTGCCTCGGCCACCTGCCTCTACGAGATGGGCTTCAACCACTTCTTCCGGGGCAAGGACGGCGACACGCCGGGGGATCAGGTCTTCTTCCAGGGCCACGCCTCGCCCGGCATCTACGCCCGGGCGTTCCTGGAGGGACGCCTCAGCGAGGACCAGCTCGACCACTTCCGGCGCGAGATCGGCGGCGGCGGCCTGTCGAGCTATCCACACCCCCGCCTCATGCCTGATTTCTGGGAGTTCCCCACCGTCTCGATGGGCCTCGGCCCACTGCAGGCCATCTACCAAGCC
>JBKJNA010000002.1:0-16294 GCA_046596195.1 Acidimicrobiales bacterium
CCACCATCCGCCTCGTCGATCGCGGCGAGGAGAAGGAAGCCGAGCTCATCGCCAAGTTCTTCGCGGAGACTGACGACGAGGACGAAGAAGGCCAACAGCCCCGCCCCCCCGTCATCACCGTGATGGGCCACGTCGACCATGGCAAGACTCTGCTTCTCGACCGCCTCCGCGAGTCCAACGTCGTGGCCGGCGAGGCCGGTGGCATCACCCAGCACATCGGCGCCTACCAGGTGAACAAGGACGGCCGCGAGATCACCTTCATCGACACCCCGGGCCACGAGGCGTTCACCGCCATGCGAGCCCGCGGCGCCGAGGCCACCGACATCGTGATCTTGGTCGTAGCGGCCGATGACGGCGTCATGCCGCAAACCATCGAGGCCCTCGATCACGCCAAGGCGGCCGACGTGCCGATCGTGGTGGCCATCAACAAGATCGATCGGGCCGAAGCCAACCCCGATCGGGTGATGCAGCAATTGTCCGAGCGAGGGCTGATCCCCGAGCAGTGGGGTGGCGACACCGTCTACTGCGAGGTGTCCGCTCTCCAAGGCCATGGCATCGAGGAACTCCTCGAGAACCTGCTCGTGGTGGCCGAGGTCGAGGATCTCCGGGCCGAGAACACCGGTCGCTCCCGCGGCCTCGTGCTCGAAGCCCATCTCGACATCGGGCGTGGTCCGGTGGCGACGATCCTCGTGCAACACGGCGAGCTCAAGGTGGGCGATCCACTCGTGGCCGGCTCTTCTTGGGGTCGGGTCCGGGCGCTCGTCAACGACAAGGGCGAACAGATCAAGTTGGCCGGTCCGGCCACCCCGGTCCAGGTCCTCGGCCTGTCCGAAGTGCCCAACGCCGGGGACAAGTTCGTCGTCGCCCCCAACGAGAAAGTTGCCGGGCGGGTCGCGCAGACCCGTGAGCACTGGTATCGCATGGCCTCCCTGGCCCGCGATGCAGCGATCAAGGGTGCCGGTACCGGTGGCGCTCGACTCGAGGACATTTTCCAGCAGATCCGAGCCGGCGAAACAGCCACGCTCAACCTCATCATCAAGGCCGATGTGGGTGGTTCGCTCGAGGCCCTGACCGAGAGCCTGCGCAAGCTCGAACGCGACGACGTCAAGGTCGCGTTCGTGCGGCGGGGCGTGGGTGGCATCAGCGAGAGCGACATCACGCTGGCGGCGGCATCCAATGCCACCATCATCGGGTTCAACGTGCGTCCCACGCGCCAAGCAAGGGCGATGGCCGATGCCGAGAAGGTCGAGATCCGGACCTACGAGATCATCTACAAGGTGATCGAAGAGATCCAGAACGCCATGCTCGGCTTGCTGGCGCCGGAGTTCGAAGAGGTCGTCACCGGCGACGCCGAGGTGCGCGAGGTCTACAGCGTGCCCCGGGTCGGCAAGGTGGCGGGCTGCTACGTGCTCAACGGCGTCATCACCCGCGGCTCCAAGGTCCGCTTCCTGCGGGAGGGCACCGTCATCTGGAACGGCTCGGTCACCTCGCTCAAGCGGTTCAAGGACGACGCCCGCGAGGTGCAGACCGGCTTCGAGTGCGGCATCGGCCTGTCCGACTTCCAGGACCTTCGCTCGGGCGACGTGATCGAGACCTACGAGGAGCGCGAGATCCCACGCACGTAGCGCATCTCCGGGTCGACCTCCACATCCCGTCCAGCCATTCGTTGAAGGAGAAGCGGGCCGTGGTGAAACCGATCCTCGAAGGGGCGAAGCGCCGGTTCCAGGTGTCGGCGGCGGAGGTGGCACATCAGGAGAAGTGGCAGCGGGCCGCCCTCGGCTTCGCTCTGGTCGGCGCCGATGCCGGTCATATGGAGGAGGTGCTGGCGGCGGTGGAGCGGTTCGTGTGGTCGTTCCCCGAGGCCGAGGTCCTCGACACGGCGACTGGCTTCGCGCCGGTGGACGACGATGCCTGAACGCACCGGCGGCCGGCGCTACCCCCGCATGGCGCGGGTGAACGAACTGCTGCGCGAGGTGATCGCCGAGGAGATCGAGCGCATCGCCGACTCCGACGACCGGCTGCTCATGGTCACCGTCACGGCCGTGCACGCCGACGCCGACCTCAGCCGGGCCAAGGTCATGCTCAGTTCACTTCCCCCGGGCGCCGATGAAGCTCTGGAGCAGCACCGTGTGCCCATCCAGCGGGCGATCAACCGGCAGGTCAGATTGAAGCGCACGCCTCAACTTTCCTTCGGCACCGACCCTGCGGTAGAGAGTGGGAAGCGGGTGGAGGACATTCTGCGCGACCTGCGGGCAGTGGAAGGCGGACGTGATGCTGGCGGATGAGCTCGACCGGGCGGCGGAGGCGATTACCGGCGCGACGGAGTTGGCCCTCGCCTGCCACGTGATCCCCGACGGCGACGCCCTCGGGTCGGTGCTCGCCATGCACGAGCTGTGCCGGGCCAACGGCAAGCCGGCGGTGGCGTCGTGGTCCGAGCCGTTCGAGGTGGGGCCGCACTACCGCTTCCTACCGGGGCTGTCGGCCGCCACCAAGCCGGCCGATTTCCCCGGCGAGCCCGACGTGATGATGACGTTCGACTGCGGGTCGCCCGAGCGCCTCGGCTCCCTCGCCGCTCCGGCGGCCGCAGCCAGGTCGCTCATCGTCGTCGACCACCATGCGACGAACGCCCGGTTCGGCACCGTGAACCTGGTGGACCCCGACGCCGCCGCCACCGCCGTGCTGGTGCGCCGGCTGGCCGACCGTCTGGGCTGGGCGCTCACCCGCCCCGCTGCCATCTGCCTTTACACCGGGCTCGTCACCGACACCGGCCGGTTCCAGTACTCGAACACGACGCCCGAGGTGTTCGCCCTGGCCGAGGAACTGTCGGAGTTCGACCTCCCCATCGCCTCGATGAGCCGCCAGCTGTTCGAGGAGCACCGCTTCGAGTACCTCCAGCTGATGAGCCGCTGTATCGCCCGGGCCGAGCTCGACCGCGACGTGCACTTCGTCGTTACGTGGGTGACGGGCGAGGATCTGCACGAGCACGGCTGCAGCCTGGAGGAGACCGAGGGGCTCATCGACATCGTGCGCCGTGCGGCGGAGGCCGAGGTGGCCTGCGTGCTCAAGGAGACCGACGAGGGCATCCGGGTCTCGCTGCGGGCGGCGACGTCGTCCGACGTGTCCAAGCTGGCGGCTCGCTTCGGCGGCGGCGGCCACCGCTACGCGGCCGGCTTCATCGCCCCGGGCACCGTCGCCGAGGTGCTCGCCGCCATCCGTGCCGCCCTGGCCGAGGACCCCCCGCCCGCGCCCGGGCAGTGACCGCCGGCGCCCAGCGGCGGCCGGCGGGGCCCGCGACCGGCCCGGGAGGATGGTCCATCAAGCAACTCACTGTGCGCCATCCCGACGGGATGGCGCGCCAGTGACCGACGGGGTGGTGGTGGTGGACAAGCCGGCGGGTTGGACCTCGCACGATGCGGTGGCGCGCTGCCGGCGCATATTCGGCCAGAAGCGGGTGGGCCATGCGGGCACCCTCGACCCCGACGCCACCGGCGTGCTGGTCGTCGGCCTCGGCCGGGCCACCCGCCTGCTGCGGTACGTCACCGACCTGCCCAAGACCTATGAGGGCGAGGTGGTGCTCGGGGTCGCGACGTCCACGCTGGACGCGGCGGGGGAGGAGACCGGCCGCTGGGACATGGCGGCGGTGACCCTTGACGACGTGCGGACTGCCGCCGCCCGGTTCGTCGGAGCGATCGACCAGGTGCCCCCGATGGTGTCGGCCGTCAAGATCGGCGGTCAGCGCCTCCACGCCCTGGCCCGGGCCGGCATCGAGGTGGAGCGCCCGCCCAGGCGGGTGACTGTGTGGCGCTACGACGTGGAGCCGGCGCCGGAGGCCGGCGTCTTCCGCATCGCCGTCGACTGCTCATCGGGCACCTATATCCGCTCCCTGGCCGCCGACGTCGGCACCGCCCTCGGCGGTGGCGCCCACCTGCGGGCCTTGCGGCGCACGGCCATCGGGCCCTTCACGCTCGCCGGCGCCGTCCCCCTCGAAGAGCTGGCGACCGACGCCGCCCTACCGCCGGCCGCGGCGGTGGCCCACCACCCGTCCGTCGAGGTCGGCCCCGACATGGCGGCGGCCGTCGCAACCGGCAAGGTCCTGGCCGACGTGGACCTCGGTGTCGACGGCGAGGGCCCGTGGGCCGTGCTCGACGGCGCCGGCGCGCTGCTCGCCGTCTACGAGCGCCACCCCGACGGCCGGGTCAAGCCCGCCGTCGTCCTCACCACCCCCGGCTGACACCCGCCCGGCCCCGTTCCGGTAACGGAATCGCGCCCCCTGGCGCTCGATTCCGCTACCGGAAACGCCGGCGACGACCCAGGTCCAAGTCGGGCGTCTGTAGCCTCACGGTCGTGGAGGTGCTCGCCGAGCCGGCCGGTTGTCCCCGCCCGGCCTCGGGCACCGTGGTCACCATCGGCGCGTACGACGGCGTGCACCTCGGCCACCGGGCCCTGCTGGCCCGGGTGCGGAGTATGGCCGACCAGCTCGATGCAGCGGCGGCCGTGGTCACCTTCGACCGCCATCCGGCCGGCGTGGTGCGGCCCGAGTCGGCGCCGAAGGTGCTCACCGACCTGGACCAGAAGCTGGAGCTCCTCGCCACGACCGGCATGGACTACGCCTACGTCGTCCGCTTCGACGACGCGAGGGCGTCCGAGTCGGCCGAGGACTTCGTGCGCGAGCTGCTCGTGGACTGCCTGGCCGCCCGCGCCGTCGTGGTTGGCCACGACTTCCACTTCGGGAACCGGCGGCGGGGCAACGTCGGGCTCCTGCAGGCGATGGGCGCGGAGCTCGGCTTCGACGTGCTCGGCGTCAGCCTGGTGGCGGACGACGGGCCGGGCCGCGAGGCGGTGTCGTCCACCCGCGTCCGCCGCCTCCTGGTCGAGGGTGACGCGGCGGGCGCCGCCGCCCTGCTCGGGCGACCCCACGAGGTGCGGGGCGAGGTCGTGGCCGGCGACAGGCGGGGTCGGGAGCTGGGCTACCCCACGGCCAACGTGGTGGTGCCCGCCGACATCCTTCTGCCCGCCGACGGCATCTACGCCGGCTGGTACCGCCGCCCCGACGGCGTGGTGCACCCGGCCGCCATCTCCCTCGGGCGCCGCCCCACCTTCCACCCCGACGCCGAGACCGCCGTGCTCGAGGCCTACCTCCTCGACTTCGCCGGCGACCTCTACGGCGAGCAGGCGGCCGTCCGCTTCGCCGCCCGCATCCGGGGCGAGGAGCGCTTCGACTCGATCGACGCGCTGGTGGCGCAGATGGACGACGACGTCACCACCACGCGGGCCCTCCTCGCCCCCGCCTGACCATCACTGCGTGCGAACCCAGACGGCCGTCCCGGCCAGCACCGACACCGAGCCCGCCGACAAGTAGGCCTTCCTCGGGAGTGGGATGGTCAGTCGTCGGCGCCGGGGGGGCGGGCCCGCATGCGCTTGCGCTCGCCCTGCTGCCGCTTGGCCTCGAGCCGCCGCTCCTTGGCGCCCTTGCTCGGCCGGGTGGGCCGGCGGGGCGCCTCGATGTGCAGCGCCTCGGCCAGGCGCGCAGCCAGGCGCTCGAGGGCCAGCTCGCGGTTGCGGGTCTGTGACCGGGAATCCGACGACACCACCCGGACCACGGGCCCCAGGCGCTCCAGGAGGCGGGCCCGTTGGCGGGGGCCGAGGGTGGGGGAGGAGGCCACGTCGAAGCGGACTTCGGCCTTGGTGTCGGCCGTGTTGGCGTGCTGACCGCCCGGCCCACCGCTGCGGGAGAACCGCCACTCCATCTCGACCAGTGGGATGCGCAGCGACCCGCTCACCCGCAGGTCATCGGCCACGACGAACTCTATCGCCGGGTGCTCTGAGCCCAGCCTGCAAGCGCCCCAGACGTCGCCGGGCGGGGTCCGTGTTCTCGCCTCCGCATCGCTGCGGCTCGCTCGGGACTTCGATGGGGTCCCCGCCTCGGCGCGGACGCTGGGGCCGGCGTCCCCAGCCGGGAAAAGAACGCTGCTACGATGCGTCAGCGCTCCGGCGACCGCCGGTCCGCGTCCCAAGGCTGGATGCTGAGGTTCCTGATACATGCCCGACAAGGCAGCGACCATCGCTGAACACCGACTCCACGAGACCGACACGGGATCGTCCGAGGTCCAGATCGCGCTGCTCAGCCAGCGCATCGACCACCTCACCGCCCATCTCAAGCTGCACAAGGGCGACCACCACACCCGCCGTGGCCTCATGAAGATCATCGGCCAGCGCCGCCGCCTGCTCGATTACGTGAAATCCAACGACGTCGAGCGGTACCGGACCATCATCGGGCGCCTCGGCCTCCGCCGATAAGGCACCCAGCAGTACCGCGAGCGGCCCAACGGGGCCGCTCGTTTCGCATATCGCAGGCGGTGACGGTGTCCAGCTGCCAGTGGCGACGAGCCCGACCCGATGGGGATGGGAGCGTGACCACTGGGAACTGGCCCGGCCGCCGCCCTTCACGAGAGGAGCGCAAGTGGCTGAAGCCATTTCCGTCTCCGGTCCCGTCACCGGGACCGACAAGACCCTTTCCTTCGAGACCGGCAAGCTGGCCGGGCAGGCCGGCGGCGCCGTCGTCGGCCGCATCGGCGACACCGTCGTGCTTGTCGCGGCCACGGCCGCCAAGCAGCCCCGCGAGGGCGTCGACTTCTTCCCCCTCACCGTCGACGTCGAGGAGCGGATGTACGCCGCCGGCAAGATCCCCGGCTCGTTCTTCCGCCGGGAGGGCCGGGCCACCGACCAGGCCATCCTCACCTGCCGCCTGATCGACCGGCCGCTGCGCCCGTCGTTCCCGTCCGGCTTCCGCAACGAGGTGCACGTGGTCGCCACCGTCTTCGGCGCCGACCAGGAGAACCCCCACGACATCGTGGCCATCAACGCCGCCTCGGCCGCGCTGATGATCTCCAACATCCCCTTCGACGGTCCCATCGGCGCCGTCCGCATCGCCTACGACACCGAGGGCGGCTGGGTCCCCCATGCCACCTACCAGGAGGGTGACGCCGGCACGTTCGAGCTGGTCGTCGCCGGCCGGGCCCTCGACGACGGCGACGTCGCCATCATGATGGTGGAGGCCGGCGGCACCGAGAACGCCTGGCGCTACTACGAGGACGGCGCCCCGAAGGTCACCGAAGAGGTCATCGCCTCCGGCCTGGAGGCGGCCAAGACCTGGATCAAGGAGTCGATCGAGCTCCAGCGCCAGCTCGTCGAGAAGGTCGGCGGCAAGAAGGACGTCATGGCCTTCCCCGAGGCGGCCGACTACGCCGACGACGTGTGGGACGCCGTCAAGGAGGCGGGCGCCGAGCCCGTCGGCAAGGCCATCACCATCGTCGACAAGGCCGAGCGCAACGCCGCCCTGGCCGACGCCGCCACCACGGTGGCGGAGAAGCTGGGCGACACCTTCGACGGACGCGAGAAGGAGATCAAGGCGGCCATCAAGAGCCTCACCAAGGCGCTGATCCGCCGCCGCGTGGTGGAGGACGGCTTCCGTATCGACGGTCGCGGCGTCACCGACATCCGGTCCCTCAGCGCCGAGGTCTCCCAGATCCCCACTGCCCACGGCTCGGCACTGTTCCAGCGAGGCGAGACCCAGGTGATGGGCGTGTCGACCCTGGGCATGCCGCGGATGGACCAGCTGCTCGACACCATCGGCACCGAGGTCCGCAAGCGGTACATGCACCACTACAACTTCCCGCCCTTCTCCACCGGTGAGACCGGCTTCATGCGCGGTCCCAAGCGTCGCGAGATCGGCCACGGCCTGCTGGCCGAGCGGGCCCTGCTGCCCGTCGTGCCGCCGCTGGAGGAGTTCCCCTACGCCATCCGCGTGGTGAGCGACGTACTGTCGTCCAACGGCTCCACCTCGATGGCCTCGGTCTGCGCCTCGACCCTGTCGCTGATGGACGCCGGCGTGCCCCTCAAGGCGCCGGTGGCCGGCATCGCCATGGGCCTCATCTACGCCGAGGGCAAGTACACCACCCTCACCGACATCCTCGGGGCCGAGGACGCATTCGGCGACATGGACTTCAAGGTCGCCGGCACGAAGGACTTCGTCACCGCCCTCCAGCTCGACACCAAGATCGCCGGCATTCCCGCCGACGTGCTGGGCAAGGCCCTGCAGCAGGCCCGCGAGGCCCGTCTGCAGATTCTCGAGGTCATGGCCGGCGCCATCGCCGAGCCGCGCGAGGAAGTTGCCGCCACGGCGCCCAAGATCGTCAGCATCCAGATCCCGATCGACAAGATCGGTGAGGTCATCGGTCCCAAGGGCAAGGTCATCAACGCCCTGCAGCAGGAGACCGGCGCCGACATCAACGTCGACGACGACGGCATGGTGGGCACCGTCACCATCGGGGCCAAGGACGGCTCCGCCGTCACCGAGGCGCGCCGCCGCATCGAGCTGATCCTCGACCCGCCCAAGGCCGTGATCGGCACCGTCTACACCGGCCGGGTGGTCAACGTCACCAAGTTCGGCGCCTTCGTCAACATCCTCCCCGGCCGCGACGGTCTGGTCCACATCTCGAAGCTGGGCCAGGGCAAGCGTGTCGAGCGGGTGGAGGACGTGGTCGACCTGGGCGACGAGATCACCGTGCGCGTCGACGACATCGACCAGCAGGGCAAGGTGTCCCTGTCGCCGGTCGGGCCCGACGGCGAGACGTCGGGCGACGCGCCGGTGCCGGCGCGCGAGCGCGCCCCCCGGGGCGACTCCGGTGGCGGCCGGTCGCGTGAGTCCGGCGACCGCGCCCCCCGTGCTTCGGCGCCGGCGGCTGATGCCCCCGCGGCGTCGGGCGCCGAGACCGTCTCGTTCGAGGCGGCCTGGGAGTCCGAGGCGGCGTCGGAGTTCGGCGATCTCGGCCCCGCATCCGCCGCCGGCGGTGCACCCCGAGAGGGGTTCGGCGGCGCCCGCCGGTCCGACGAGCGGGGCGGCGACGGCCCCCGTCGCAACCCCCGGCGGGGCGGAGGCGGCGGCCGTCACTAGTCTGCGGCCGTGATCGATTCGACCACCCTGGACAACGGCCTCACCGTCGTCACCGAGCGCATCCCGTGGGTGCGCTCGGTGAGCGCCGGGTTCTGGGTGGGCACCGGCTCGCGTGACGAGGGCGACGGCCTTTTCGGCGCCTCCCACTTCCTCGAGCACCTGCTGTTCAAGGGCACGGCCACGCGCACGGCCCGCCAGATCGCCGAGGACGTCGACGCGGTGGGAGGCGACATGAACGCCTTCACCACCAAGGAGTACACGGCGTTCTACCTCCGGGTGCTGGACGACAGCCTCGACCTCGGTCTCGACATCCTCTCCGACATCCTCTGGAGCCCGGCCTTCCGGCCCGAGGAGGTCGAGGCCGAGCGCCAGGTGATCCTGGAGGAGATCCTGATGCGGGGCGACGAGCCCGCCGACCTCGTCCACGAGGTCTTCACCGAAGCGCTCTTCCCGGACCATCCGGTGGGGCGCGAGGTGCTGGGCGACGAGCAGTCGATCGAGGCCATGAGCCGAACCGACATCGCCGACTTCCACGCCCACCATTACCGGCCCCGCAACACCGTCTTCGCTGCAGCCGGCAACCTCGAGCACGCCGCCATCGTCGAGGGTATCCAGCGCCGCTTCGCCGGCCCGGACGGCGGCGTCACGCCGGTGCGAACACCGCCCACCTCCGCGCCCCAGCCGCTGGCCGTCGACCCCCGCCCCACCGAGCAGGTCCACGTCGTCATCGGCATGCGCAGCCTGCACAGCCACTCCGAGGACCGCTACGCCCTGTCCGTGATGAACCACGTGCTCGGCGGCGGGCTGTCGTCCCGCCTGTTCCAGAAGATCCGCGAGGAGCGGGGTCTGGCCTACTCGGTGTACTCGTACCGGTCCGCGCTGGTCGACACCGGCGCTCTCGCCGTCTACGCCGGAACCATGCCCACCCGGGTGTCCGAGGTCCTCGACCTCATCCGGGCCGAGCTCGACGCGATGGCGGCGTCGGGCATCACCGAGCGCGAGCTCGAGGTGGCCAAGGGCCACCTGGTCGGCGAGCTGGCCCTTTCCCTCGAGGACTCCGCCGCCCGCATGAGCCGCATCGGGCGCAGCCAGCTCCTCCACGACAAGGTGCTCACCGTCGACGACGTGGTGTCCCGCATCGCCGCCGTCACCCTCGACGACGTGGCCCGGGTGGCCGCATCGGTGCTTGGCAACGAGCGCGTGCTGGCCGTGGTCGGCCCCGTCGAGGACGGTGCCTTCAACACGTCACGGGTGGCCTGACCCGTGCGGGTAGGCGTGTTCGGCGCCGGCGGGCGGATGGGGTCCACCGTGTGCCGGGCGGTGGCCGGCGACCCCGACCTGGAGCTCGTGGCCGCCGTCGACCCGCACCACCGGGGCATCGACCTTCGCCAGGTCGTCGGCCCCGGCGTCTCCGGCATCCAGATCTCCGGCGACGCGTCCGCCCTCACCGACGCCGGCGCCGAGGTGGTGGTCGACTTCACGGAGGCGGCTGCGGCGAGGGACAACCTTGCGTGGTGCGCCGCCCACAAGGTGCATGCGGTGGTGGGCACCACGGGGCTCACCGATGCCGACCTCGACAGTCTGCGGGTGGCGTTCGTCGACGGCGTGAACTGCGTGGTGGCGCCGAACTTCGCCATCGGCGCCGTGCTCATGATGCGCTTCGCCGAGATGTCGGCTCCCTGGTTCGAGACGGCGGAGGTGATCGAGCTGCACCACGACGCCAAGATCGACGCCCCGTCGGGCACGGCCCTCCTCACCGTCGCGCGCATGGCGGCGGCGTCCGACGAGTGGGCGCCCGACCCCACCACCGACGAGGTGGTGGCCGGCGCCAGGGGAGGCAGCATCCCACCCGGCATCCGGGTTCACTCCGTGCGCCTGCGGGGGCTGGTGGCCCACCAGGAGGTGCTCCTCGGCACCACCGGCCAGACCCTCAGCATCCGCCACGACTCGTTCGACCGGTCGTCGTTCATGCCGGGCGTCCTGCTGGCGGTGAAGGCGGTGGCCGACCGCCCCGGGCTCACCGTCGGCCTCGACACCCTCCTCGGCCTCTAGCCGGCGCCTTTACCCGGACGCCCCTCAGCCCACGTCGGAGCCCGTTGAGGGCCCGTCCCGTTCGTCCCCTGCCCCCCCCCGACCGCCGCCTTCCTCGGTCTCCGCCCGCGCCTGTTCGAGCTCGCGCTCGATGGTCGACACCGACTCCAGCTCCGAGCGGCCGCTCCTGCGGGCCATGACGATCTGGACCACGACCAGCACGACCGAGAGCGCGGTGAGCGGCCACTGGTAGCGGCGCAGGAAGCCCAACACGCCGTCGAGCGGGCTCGAGAACACGTCACCGAAGATCCGCAGGAGGATGATCGTGACGATCGTGCCGGCCAGGTTGAGGGCGAAGAACACGCCCGTCTTCATCTTGGAGGCGCCGGCCAGCACGCAGATGATCGGGTTGGGGGCGATGGCCACCATGGGGTAGGCCGCCTTCTTGAACCACCCCTCGAAGATGGTGACGCCGGCCGCCCCGTCACCGAGCTTGCGCTCCAGCCACCGCACGCCGGCGTCGCCGTAGCGGCGACCGATGAAGAAATAGAGGGGGTCCGACAGCAGCTGGCGGCCGACCCCGACGACGAAGAATGTCACCGGGTCGATGTTGGCGGACGCCAGCACCAGGTAGCGCTTGCGCGAGTTGAGCAGGAGCAGCCACACCGGATGGCTGTTGACCAGGGTGGGGGAGAGGGCGTCGCCCACGTACGACAGGGCGGTGAGCAGGACGATCGGGGCGAGGACCAGGTACAGCGACCGGCGGCTGTGGGCCGGCTTCTCCCCGGCGCCACCCGCTTGCGTACCGTCGGCTGCCTCGGGGACGGGCTCGGTGCCGGCGCCGTCCTCGCGTGCGGGCTCGGCCCCCGTCATCCGCTCGACCTCCCGTCGGTCTCCTCGTCCCCACGACCGCCGGCAGTCTCGCCCGCCGCGTCGGCCAGCTCCTTCTCGATGGTGGCGATGGAGCGCAGGTCCGACTTTCCTCGGCGGCGCTGGCCCCACACCCATACCACCACGGCCACGACCGACAGGATCGTGAGCAGGCGGGCGTTATTGCCGTAGAACCGGTTCACCGCGCCGAGGGGGCCGTCGAACACCTCGGCGAACCGGTACAGCAGCGTCACGACGGTGACGGTGCCGGCCAGGTTCAGGGCCAGGAACACCACCGGGCTCATGCCGGTCGCCCCGGCCAGCACGCACACCACGGCACCCGGGAACAGGAAGACCATCACCGGCGCCGCCTTGGAGAACCCCTTCTCGATGGCCCGCACGATCCCCACGTCGTCGCCCATGCGGCCCTCGATCCAGCGCACGCCGGCGGTGCCGTAGAGGTAGCCCAGCAGGAAGAACAGCGGGTCCGAGATGAGCCGGCGGACCGTGGCCACCACCAGGAAGGGGACGAAGTCCACCTTGGCCGCCACCAGTAGGAGGAACCGGTTGCGGGGCTCCATGGCGACCAGCCACAGGGGATGGTCCCGCAGCAGGGTGGGGTGGAACATGTTGCCGAGGGTGCCGACGACGACCACGGCCAGGATGGGCCCGACGACGAGCGCGAGTGTGCGGCGGCTGGGGGGCGGCCGTTCCGGCGAGGTGGCGTGCAAGATCGAGACGCTACCGCCGGGCTCCGCCCGGGTCGGAGCGCCGTTGCATCGGGGCGGCGGTATCTTCGTTCTGTGGCTGTGGGTGACGATCAGCGGACTGGCCGGCACGAGGTCGGCGACCTCGAAGCGGTGATGTCGGTGACCAACACCGACGTCGACGAGGCCCTCCACGCCGTACGGGACAACGCCGACGCCATCTTCACCTGGGACTACACCAAGGGTGCCCGCCCCAAGCTGGAGCGCCTCTACGAGAAGTCCAAGATCTCCATGTGGAACGCCAGGACCGACCTGGCCTGGGATACCGAGGTCGACCAGGAGAAGGTGGTGGCGAACAACAACTTCGCCGCCAAGAGCCTGCTCGGCGGCAACGCCGACGTGAGCGGCACGCCGCTGGCCCTCTGGGGCGACAAGGAGTGGCTCGAATTCGGCATCGAGAGCCAGAACTGGACCCTGTCGCAGTTCCTCCACGGCGAGCAGGGTGCGCTCGTGTGCACGGCCAAGATCGTGGAGTCGGTCCCGTGGATCGACGCCAAGTACTACGCCGCCACCCAGGTGATGGACGAGGCCCGTCACGTCGAGGTGTTCGCCCGCTATCTCGACGAGAAGCTGTCGGGGCACTACCCGATCAACGCCCACCTGAAGCTGCTGCTCGACGACATCATCTCGGACAGCCGCTGGGACATGACCTACCTCGGCATGCAGATCATGGTGGAGGGGCTGGCGCTTGCCGCCTTCGGGTTCATCGCCCAGCTCAGCACCGAGCCGCTACTCAAGCAGATGCTGCGCTACATCATGAACGACGAGGCCCGCCACGTGGCCTTCGGGGTGCTGAGCCTTCACGACTACTACGCCGAACTGAGCGATGCCGAGATGAAGGAGCGCCAGGAGTTCGCCTTCGAGGCGGCCGTGCGCATGCGCGACCGCTTCCTCCAGCAGGAGGTGTTCGAGCGCATGGGCATCTCGCCCGCCATCGCCGCCCCGCTGGTGCAGCAGGCCCCCGAGCGCCTCATGTTCCAGTCGATGCTGTTCTCCCGCATCGTGCCCAACTGCCGGCGCCTCGGCCTGCTCGACGCCAACGGTGGCTGGCTTCGGGACCGCTTCGGGGAGCTCGGTGTCATCGGCTTCGAGCACTGGGAGGACCCCGAGCACGAGGCGATGTTCGCCCTGGCCGAGGGCGCCGGCGACCAGCACCCGGGTACCGTGGTCCGGCTCGCCGTGCTGTGACATGGTCCGAGGCGGTGCCCGGTTCGTGTCCGACCTCACGATCCGCTACAGCGGCCATCACCTCGTGCGCTCCTTCGGCGCCACCTCGCTGGTCACCGTGCCGGTGCTCATGCAGGACGGAACGGTCTTCGGCACGCTGTGCGCCGTCGGCCGAGGGCAGGACGGACTGGCCGACACCTCCGTGGCGCTCATGGAGCTGTTCGCCCGGCTCCTCGTCGAACACCTGGGCGAGCGTGGAGAGCTGACCGAGCTCTTCGCCGGTCATCTGGTCTCCTGAGAGCGGCCCCATGCTGTTGTAGCCTGCGGCGATGGACGCCACCGGGCCAGGGGGTCGCTTCGGCGGTGTCCTCACCGCCATGGTCACGCCCTTCGACGACGAGGGCCGCCTCGACCTCGACGCCGTCGCCGTCCTGGCCCGATGGCTGGTCGACAACGGCAGCGAGGGCCTGGTGGTGCCCGGCAGCACCGGCGAGGCACCCGTCCTCACCGACGACGAGAGGGTCGACCTGTGGCGGGCGACCATCGAGGCCGTCACCGTTCCCGTTCTGGCGGGCGCCGGCACCAACGACACGGCCCACTCCGTCGGGCTGGCCAGGCGGGCGGCCGACGTGGGCGCGGCCGGGCTCCTGGCCGTCACCCCCTATTACAACCGGCCAGCGCAGGCGGGCATCGAGGCCCACTTCCGGGCTATTGCGGGCGCCACCGCGCTGCCCGTCATGCTCTACGACATCCCCATCCGCAGCGGGCGGAAGATCGCCCACGACACACTGCTGCGTCTAGCACGAGAGGTGCCCACCATCGTCGGAGTGAAAGACGCCACCAGCGATCTTGCGGGTTCGGCCCGCCTTGTCGCCGAGGCCCCAGCCGGCTTCGAGCTCTACAGCGGGGAGGACGGCGTCACCCTGCCGCTCCTGTCGATCGGCGCCGTCGGCACCGTGGGCGTCGCCACCCACTGGACCGGTCGCCTGCACGGCCGCATGATCGAGGCCTTCGTCAAGGGCGACGTGGAGGAGGCCAGGCGCATCAACACGTCGATGCTGGCGAGCTTCGCCTTCGAGACGGGCGACGACGCCCCGAACCCGGTGCCTACCAAGGCGCTGCTGCGGGTCCTGGGCCTGCCCGTCGGCCAGTGCCGCCTTCCCATGGGCGACGCACCCGAGGGCCTCGAGGACCGGGCCCGGGCCGTGCTGGCCGGTCTCGGCGACGACGCGCCGGCTCCGTATGGCTGAGCCCGTACGCATCACCTTCCTCGGCGGCCTGGGCGAGATCGGCCGCAACTGCGCGGCGGTCGAGTTGGGCGGGCGCATCCTGCTCCTCGACTGCGGGCTCATGTTCCCCGACCTCGAGATGCCGGGCGTCGACCTGGTGCTGCCCGACTTCACCTGGTTGCGCCAGAACGCGGCCCGGGTCGAGGGCTGCGTGGTCACCCACGGCCATGAGGACCACGCCGGCGGCCTGTCCTACCTGCTGCGCGAACTGTCGTTCCCGATCTACGGCTCCGCCCTCACCCTCGGCCTCGCCCGAAACCGGCTGGAAGAGGCAGGCGTCCTCGACCGCACCGAGCTGATCACCGTGCGCGACGGCGAGCGGCGCATGATCGGCCCGTTCGACGTGGAGTTCATCCCCGTCACCCACTCGGTGCCCCACGGCTTCGCCACCGCCTTCCACACGCCGCAGGGCGTGATCCTGCACTCAGGCGACTTCAAGCTCGACCTCACGCCGGTCGACGGCCGCCTCACCGACCTGGCCCGCATGGGATCGATCGCCGACCAGCACGGCGTGCGCCTGCTGCTGAGCGATTCGACCAACGCCGATGCGAAGGGCCACTCGCACTCAGAGACCAGCGTCGGGGCGGTGCTCTACGACCTCTTCCATGAGTACGAGGGCCACCGCATCATCACCACGTGCTTCGCGTCGCACATCCACCGCGTGCAGCAGATCGCCGATGCCGCCCTGTCCTTCGGTCGCACGATCGCCACCATGGGCCTGTCCATGAAGAAGAACGTGCGCGTGGCCCGGGAGATGGGCCTGCTCCACATCCCCGACCACGCGCTCATCGACATCGCCGATGTGGGTGACATCGCCCCCGAGAAGCTGTGCGTCATCAGCACCGGGTCCCAGGGCGAGCCGATGTCCGCGCTGTCGCTGCTGGCGGCGAGCGAGAACAAGTTCCTGAAGCTGGTGCGCGGCGACGTGGTGATCATGAGCTCGCACCCGATTCCCGGCAACGAGGCCAGCGTCTCGAAGGTGATCGACGGACTCGTGCGACTCGGGGCCGAGGTCGTGCACAGCGGCATCGAGGATGTGCACGCCACCGGCCACGCGAAGCAGGAAGAGCTCAAGTTGCTGCTCTCGGTCGCCAAGCCCGAGTGGATGGTCCCCGTGCACGGCGAGTACCGACATCTCGTGTCGCACGCCCGGTTGGCCGGCATCATGGGCGTCGACCCGGCGAAGACGCTCATCGCCGAGGACGGCGACCAGCTGG
>JBKJNA010000004.1:0-6474 GCA_046596195.1 Acidimicrobiales bacterium
GTCGATGGTTATGGCGCCCGCCATCACGAGGATGAGCCCGATGTGGGTCTTCGTGATCCGGGCGTCGTCGAGGGCCTTGACCTTGATTCTGGAGGCGGCCCCCTGCGTGACGGACGCGAAGCGGGGGAACAGCCCGTACACGGTGAGCCCGATCCCCGCAAAGATCAGGGCCATGCCCGAGGTCATGGTGGCGTCGAAGGGCATCCCCCGCAGCCGGTAGCCCATGTCCTTGGCCCCGAAGTACATCGGCAGCTGCATGAGGGTCCCGGCGGTGGCGGCGGACACGCCCGCCCAGAAGGCGAGCGGGTGCTGGTAGGTGACGCCGAGGGCGGAGCGGCGCTCGTCACGGGTCGTCCTCATGCTCGTCCTGTCGGGGCCATCGGTGCCGTTCGCCGCTCCTGCATGCTGTCGTGACAAGAGCACACCGCCTGTAAGCGCCGAGTAGTGGAGGCACCTCGCCTTCGCCCGGAGCCTTTACGCGACCGTTACAGGCCCTCGGTACCATGCCGAGAGTGAGCCAGACGACCGCGACGGCCGCCGCTGGGCCCTTCCGGGCCGAGGCGCCAGTTGCGGGGAGGGGACCCTTGCGACAGGTCCTCACCTGGCTGAGCGTCATTGCGCTCGTCGGCTCCGCAGTGGTCAGCAGCAACCTGTTCGCCATCCGCGAGCGGCTGTTCGGGTCGGCGCTCCCCATGGCCGTGCCCGTGGCCACGAGTCGGGAGGCCGGCCCCTCTTCGGGGAACACCGACGCCGGGCGGTCAGCGCTGCGCTCGACCCCCTGGTGGCAGCAGATCGTGGCGCTGGAGGGATCCGGGACCACCACCTCGGCACCGTTGACCATCGACCGGGGGGCGATCCAGTGGCGCATGGCGGGCACCTGTGGGTCCGGCCGCCTCGTCGTGCGGGTGCCGGGCCGGGCAACGCCGTTGCTCGACGCCGCCTGCCCCGACGGCGCCACCGGCTTCGACGACCGGAGCGGAGCGACCAGTCTCGAGGTGACCTCCGACGGGCCCTGGCGCCTCGTGGTGGCCCAGCGCATCGACCTCCCGCTGGTCGAGCCGCCGCTGCCTGCCATGACGGCCGCCGGCACGAGGGCCATCGCCACCGGCACCTTCTCCAAGATCGACAGGACCGGGGCCGGAGTGGTGACCCTCTTCGACCAGGCCGACGGCCGGTACGCCGTGCGGCTCGAGGACTTCTTCGTGAGCCCGAGCAGCCAGCTGCAGCTCCGCCTCAGCACGCTCGAGTCGCCCCGGACGACCGAGGAGTACCTGGGTGCCCGCTCCCAGCTCCTCGCCCTCCTTGACGTCACGGCGGGCTCGCTGAACTACACCGCCCCGGTGGGGGTCGACCCGAGCGACTTCCGGTCGCTGGTCATCTTCGACCCGTCGGCGAACAGCGCGTACGCCGCCGCCACCTTGGAGCCCGTGACATGACGACCCTCACGCCCACCCCCGTCGAGGCGCTGCCGCAGAAGCGCCCTGAGATCAACGTTCGGGGTCGATCCATCCCCGTGATCCTGCCGAAGCTGAGCGACCCCCGGCTAAAGCTCTCGACGACGATCTTCACGCTCACCTTCCTCGGACTGACCATCCTCAGCTTCCAGGTCTCGATACCCCAGATCCTCGTGTGCATCCTGCTGAGCGCCGCCATCGAGTCGGCGGTGACCTACCGGCGGGAGCACGTGCTGGTGTGGCCGGCCAGCGCCATCCAGACCGGCGTCAGCGTGGCCTTCATCTTCCGGGTCGGCGGCACCCAGCACGGGGACTACTGGAGCTTCCGAGGGATCCACCTCTTCGTGCTCGTGGTGGTGCTGTCCCTCCTGCCGAAGTACATCATCCGGCGGAACGGGAGGCACATCTTCAACCCCTCCAACATCGGACTGGCCTGGGCCCTGCTGCTGATCGGCCCGAGCCACGTCTTCTCCGAGCACCTGTGGTGGGCTCCCCTCGGTGCGCCCGTGCTGATCGCGATGGCCGTCATCTTCGCCGGCGCGTTCTGGGTGCTGCGGCAGGTGAGGATGATCCCGACGGCCGCCGCCTTCTTGGCTACCTTCTTCGTGCTCATCGGCATCTTCGCCGTCTCGGGGCGCAGCTACTACGCCACCTGGCACGACGGTCCCGTGGGCGGGAGCTTCTACTGGCTGACCATCGCCCTCTCCCCCGAGCTGCTCATCTTCGTCTTCTTCATGATCACGGACCCTCAGACGGCGCCGAGGTCGCCGCAGGGCAGGATCATCTACGCGGCGGCAACTGCAGTGGTGGCGGCCGGGCTCATCTACGTCCAGCCCACCGAGTTCGGCATCAAGGTGGCGATCCTCTCGTCCCTGCTCGTGACCTGCGCACTTGTGCCGGCCATCGAGCGGCTGAGCCGGCGCATCCAGGAACGACGGTCGGACGAGCCCGCCGCGCCTCGGCCAGCCATGCCGCCCGTTGGCCGACGCCTGGCGACGGCCGTGCGGAACCCGGTCCTCGTCGCCGTCACGGTCATCGCCGTGGCCGGCACGGCGAACACCGCCCTCCTGGCCCGTGACAAGAACATCGTCCTGATCGAACGAGAGCTCACCCCGCGCGCCGTCCAGTAGGCGTGGGCTAGAACGGCCGTCCATGACGACGACCGTGCAGGGCATCGAAGGGATGAAGGAGCTGGTGGGGAGCGAGCTCGGCACCTCGGCGTCGTTCCTCGTCACCCAGGAGGCGGTGAATCTGTTCGCCGACGCCACCGGCGACCACCAGTGGATCCACGTCGACGTCGAGAGGGCCAAGGCCGGTCCGTTCGGCGGGCCGATCGCCCACGGCTACCTCACGCTCTCCCTGCTCCCTGCGCTCCTGCCCAGCATCTTCTGTGTGGACGGCGTCTCGATGGGCGTCAACTACGGCCTCAACAAGCTGCGCTTCCCGAGCCCCGTCCCGGTCGGCTCCGAGGTCACCTGCACCGCCACGCTCCTCTCGGTCGACGACATCGCCGGCGGCGCCCAGGTAACCCTCAACACCGTCGTCAGCGTGGTCGGCGCCCCCAAGCCGTCGTGCGTGGCCGAGGTGGTGTTCCGGTACTACGTGTGAGCAGGGGGAACCGTACGATGCGGCCATGTCCCGTGCCGACGCACCTGGAAGCCAGTGGCTCGCCAAGCCGGACAAGTCCGTCCGGCTGAAGGACGCGACGGCCGAGGCCACCCCCGGTGCCCCCGGAGGGAAAGAGGCGACGCGCACGGCCACGGCCGAGCTGCACGAGGACCTCGTGCAGCTGCAGCGCCGCCTCTGGGCCGACCACCGATGGGCCGTTCTCGTCGTCTTCCAGGCCATCGACGCCGGCGGCAAGGACGGCGCCATCCGCCACGCCTTCAGCGGCCTCAACCCGGCCGGCGTGCGGGTGGCGGCGTTCAAGAAGCCAACCGAGCACGAGCTGGCCCACGACTTCCTGTGGCGGGCACACGCCGAGTGCCCCGACCGCGGTGAGATCGGCGTCTTCAACCGCTCGCACTACGAGGACGTGCTGGTCACGCGGGTCCATGGCCTCATCGACGAGGCCACCTGGACCCGCCGCTACGGCCAGATCCGCAGCTTCGAGGCCCACCTGACGGCCGAGGGGACCAAGATCGTCAAGTTCTTCCTCCACATCTCCAAGGAGGAGCAGCGCAAGCGCCTCCAGGACCGGATCGACTCGCCGGACGAGCGCTGGAAGTTCTCCACCAGCGACCTCCCCGAGCGCGAGCGGTGGGACGACTACCAGGCCGCCTTCTCCGACGCCATCGCCGCCACCTCCACCGAGGACGCCCCATGGCACGTGATCCCGGCTAACTCCAAGTGGTACCGCGACTGGGCGGTGACCTCCACGCTGCACGGTGTCCTCTCCCAGCTCGACCCGCAGTACCCCGAGGCTCCTCCCGGGATCGAGGGCCTGGTGGTCCGCTGATGGCTGGGCGTGAGCGCATCGGGGCGCTGGTGCACCGCCACCTGGACCCATCCTCGGTGACCGGGCTCGGGCCGGCTCTCGCCACCGCTGCGGACCTCGACCTCGACGTCATCGCCCTGACCGCGGCCTTCGCCGACCGGCCCGGCCTGCTGCTCCTCACCGCGGCCGAGCTGCGCTTCGTGGCGGCCGACGGAAGCGACCAGGCCAGCGCCTTCCTCGACCGGGTCGCCACCGTCGACGTCGCCACCTACGAGGGCCGTCCCGTGCTGGTCGTCCTGGGCTCGGACGGCCGGCGGACGATGTTCAGCGTGGGGGACGCCGGGTGGACCCGCACCTTTGCCGACTGGGTGAACCTCGCCCTCGATGACCCGGGTGCCGCAGTGGTGACCGTCGACCGCTCCGGCGGGTCGGGGCCCGCCACCGGCTCCAGCTACCCGCCGACTACTGCGACCTCGACCGACGCCCGCCCGACCCGCGACCGTCTGCGCGAGCTCGACGACCTCCGCGGCGACGGGCTCCTGACGGACAGCGAGTACCGCGCCCAGCGGGCCGCCATCATCAGCCAGGTCTGACCCGTTGGAGGAGCGCTGGGCGCACCTGCGACGCCGGCAGCTCTCCGGGCGCGAGGAGGCGGTGTGGTACGGGGTGGCCGCCGTCACCTACATCGCCGCCTCGATCGTCGAGAAGGGGCTGCTCAACTGGCTGATCGGCCCCGCGTGGCTGGTCGCCGTCGTCACGTTCGGGCCGGTCGTCGCCCACCCCCGGCGGCCGCGCCGATGAGCTGGGCCGCCCACCAGTTCGAGGTCTACGCCGTCGCGGCCCACCTTCCGAAGAAGATGCGCGGCAAGGTCAGCTTCTGGGGCATCTGGCTCGGTGACTTCATGCCCGACTTCCTCTCGAAGTTCTGGGTGTACGGGATAACCGTCAACGGGAAGCACTACGGGGCCAGCGTGCCGCAGCAGTGGCACCGGGGCTGGCCCGGCATGGGCTTCACCCACACCCTCTTCCTGGGGGTCCTCATCGGAGCGGCCCTGTGGCTGTGGCGCCGGAACCGGGCGCTGACCGTCGGCTTCGTGCTGGGGTTCGCCGCCCACGCGCTCACGGACGTGAACGACAGCGTCGGCACAATGCTGCTCTTCCCGCTCAGCACGATGAGCTGGACCCTCGAGACGTGGGCCTACGCCGCGACCATCGACGGCGGGAAGTACCTCGACGCGGCCGCTTACTACAGCAGCCTGGGCCTGGTCATGGACCTCTTCTGGCTGGGGGTCGTGCTCTGCTCCTGGCGGGTCCTGACCCGCGAGCACTGGCGGACCCAGATCGTTCCCGCCGATCCCCACGTCTGGTCGTGGCTGGGCCGCTTCCTGCCCGAGCGGGGGCTGGTGGCGCTGTACCGGGCGACGTTCTTCTACGGCCTCACCCGGATGATCGCCTGGAGCACCTGGGCCCACCTGCTGGCCACCCCGGTCATCGACGGCGTCAAGCGGAGGGGCTACCCGTTCGACCTCTCCTGGACCGGTCCCTACTGGCTTCAGGCCCGCACCCTGCCCCATGTGCCGCCGATCATCGTGCTGCCGGTGACCCTGGCCCTCCTGGCCGGGCTCTACTGGGCGGCGATCAGGCTCTGGGAGCCGATGGGCCGCCGCCAGCGCCGAACGCCGACCTGACGACGAGCCGGCGGCACCCAGGTGTCGGCCTGCTCGACCACGCCGGCGCCCAGGATCTCGACGGGGTCGAGATCGAGGGCCCGGAGGAAGCCGACCGTCCTGGCGTCGCGCCCGACGGGATCGGGCGGGGCGAGGAAACCGGCGGCGGCGAGCGCACGGTGGGCCGGCTCACGGACGAGGGCGAACACCAGGGCGGCCTCAGCGGCGACCTGCTCACCGGTGCTCATGCAGTTCACGCACATCGGGGGCGACGCTATCGGAGACCCGGCTAGGGACGGTAGGGCGGGGCCAGGTCAGCGGGGCGGCGACGCCCGTCCAGCACCTCGGCTTCGAGCGGCCAGGGGTTGGGGAGGCAGCCGTCCAGCTCCGTCGACTGCTGCGCCATCAGCGGCGCCGGCCGCCCGGGTGCCGGGCACTGGGTGCTCGGGTGGTGAAGGCCCAGGAGGTGGCCGACCTCGTGGCCCACCAGGTAGCGGTGGTAGTCGTCCAGCGTCCCCGTCCACTTCGGCGTGCCGGTGCGCCAGCGGTCGGCGTTGAGCGCCACCACCGGCCCGTTCTGGCACGAGTAGAGCCCGTAGGTCTCATAGGGCAGGCACAGACGGTCGACCTCGGGACCCTCGGCCAGCACCACGACGAACGTGGCGGTGGGACGGCGCACCAGCCTGAAGCCGGCCCGAGCCCACCCGGTGGGAGCCGCGAGCGTGGCCTCGGCCATCGCTTCGAAGCCGGCGGTGGCGGGGTCCGCCGTCCGCCGCTCCAGGCGGTACGCCACCTCCACGACGGTGCCGGCGCGGGCGGCGGTGGACGTCGGGGCGGGAACGGGTGGATCCGTCCGGGACGTGGTCGGCGACGTGACCGGGGCGGGCGGAGGGATTGCTGCGGTGGGGCCCGGCGC
>JBKJNA010000019.1:0-21988 GCA_046596195.1 Acidimicrobiales bacterium
CCCGCCGGGGTGGACACCGGTGCGCTGGGGGACGCTCTCGGCGCCACGGTGACCGAGGAGTCGCCGGGCGAGTACCTCGCCGGCGCCGAACCGACCCCTGCCACGGTGGCCCGCCTCACCGCCTGGCTGGCCGAGCACGACCTTGCCCTCGCCGACCTGCGCACGGGCCGCCAGACGCTGGAGGAGGCCTTTCTCCGGGTCACCGGTCCGGATGCCAGGCGCCCGCCGGCCGGCGCCGGCGTCCACGGCGGGACGCCCGATGCCGGAGCGGTGGCCGGCGGCGGCGGCGTGCACGGCGGGGCGTCCCATGGCGGCGCAGCGGGCGGCCAAGGCGCCGTGGCGGAGACTCCACCGCCTCGGGGCGGGCGGGGCACCCTGGGCCGCCTCGCCGCCCAGACGAAGGCAGAGGTCACCATGACCCTGCGCCGGGGCGAGTCCGTGCTGCTGGCGCTCGGGATCCCCGTTCTCCTGCTCGTGTTCTTCTCGTTGGTCGACGTGCTGCCCACCGGCACCGACGAGCCGGTGGACTTCCTCGCCCCCGGCATCCTGGCTCTGGCCGTGATGTCGACGGCCATGGTGGGCCTGGCCATCGCCACCGGGTTCGAGCGGGAGTACGTGGTGCTGAAGCGCCTGGGCACCACCCCGCTGCGCCGGGGCGAGCTGCTGGCGGCCAAGACCGCCGGCGTGCTGGCCGTGCTGTGCGTGCAGCTGGCCGTGCTCCTGCCCGTCGCCCTCGCCCTGGGCTGGCGGCCCGGCGGGAACGCCGTGCTCGCCTTGGGAGCCGTGCTGCTGGCGACCGTCGGGTTCGCCGGCCTCGGCCTCACCATGGCCGGCGCCCTGCCCGCCATGACCACGTTGGCCGCCGCCAACGGGCTCTACCTCGTGCTCCTCCTCCTCGGCGGCATGGTCGTCCCCCTCGAGAAGCTGCCAGGCGCCCTCCGGACCATTGCCCGGGCCCTCCCCGCCGCCGCTCTCTCCGACGCCCTCCACGGCGCTCTGGCCGCCGGCGGCTCCGTCCCCGGCCGGGCCTGGCTCGTGCTCGCCGCCTGGGCGGTTGTCGCCCCCGCCGTCGCCGCCCTCACCTTCCGCTGGGAGTAGCCGTTCTCCGAAGCCCAACACCGCTCACCGGTGACGGAGCTCCGCAGAAGGCCGGCGGACCGGTCGGTCGCAGCCTCACCTGTCATGGGAACTGCGCTGTCATGGGGCGGCCCAGGGCGGACCGCTTCGCATACGAGATGGTCACGGCGGCAAGGAGCGGCCCCCAGAGCAGCATCGGTGCGTAGCAGAGGAAGACAGCGATCCGGGCCGCGCCGTCCAGCCCGTAGACGTCGAAGATGGCGTCGAAATTCGAGAACATGACGACCCACAGGAACGTCAGGGCAGCGGCGCCGGCGCCGGCTGGGATCACTGCCGCCAGAGGTGGGACCCTCTTGCCGCCGATCACAGGCATCCACCTCGGGACCGTCTCGCCCCACGGCTGCACCATGCCGAGGGTGAGGGAGGCGAGGCCCACGAGCAGGAGGCTGAGCCCGAACACGTAGACGGTTTCCCAACCCAGATGGCCGTAGTGCTCCCGTACGTACGGGCCGTCCGCCCCGACGGGGACCCCCACCGCCATCGTCGTGCGCCAGACGGCCGACGGCAGGGTGGTCAACACGGCCAGGACTGCCGCGCGCCGTGCCCAACGGGGCGGCGGGTCTGCTCCGGGGATGGTCCTGGCCCTCACCGGCTGTGCGCCGCAAAGCGTTCCGTGCATGATCGGCCCTCCGTTTCTGTCGTTGCCTCGACCGTACGGAAACCGCCCCGGGCCGGCATCGGGGCCTGCCCGGGTTCCAAGTCAGGGTCTGCCCTGTAGCGAGGGCCCTGTGCGGGTGGGACGATCTCCCCATGACCCCCACCCTGATCGAGATGGTGGCGAGGCCGGCATGACCGCGCGTCAGCGTTGGGCGCTGACCTGGCTGGTCGCCGGCATCGTCACCTTTGGCGTCGCCACCATCTCGATCCGTGGCATCTCGCCAGTGCGGCTGGCGCCCCAGTTCTGCGCCGGCCTCCTGTTCGTGGTGGCGGGCGCCGTCGCCGCTGGTCGCCGTCCGGCCGCCGTCACCGGTCGCCTCCTCATAGCAACGGGTCTGGCCTGGATGCTGTCCCAGGCGTTGGTGGTCGTCCCGAACGGGCTGGTCGCCACCATCGGCGCAGTCCTGTTCCCACTGGGTCTCGCCTTCCTGGGGCACCTCGCGTTGGCCTTCCCGAACGGGCTCACCTCACGGACGGAGCGGATCATCGTCGCCGTTCCCTACGCCCTGGTGGGGGTCGGCGTGCCCGTGATGGACTTCGGTGACTGCGAAGACTGCACCCGCAACGTGGTCGGCCTGGACATCGGTCGCGGCCTCGGCCGCACCTGGTACGGCGCCCTGCTGATCGCAAGTCTGGTCACCGCCGCGTGCTTCCTCGCCGTCCTGGTGCAGCGGTGGCGCAGCGGGAGCGTTGCCGGTCGGCGCATCCTGCTGCCGGTGGTGCCCGGTGCATGCGTCGTCGCCGTGATCTACATCGTCGCCCTGCTGTCCGAACTCGGCGTGCCGACGGGACTGGGACCGCGCTGGGCGCCGATCGCGCTCCTGCTCCTGGCCGTGGCCCCGATCGTCTTCCTGGGTGGGCTCCTGAAGGCTCGACTGGCTCGCACCCACGTGGGCCGGCTGGTCGTGGAGCTCGGCGATGTCCCCCCCGGAGGAGCGATCCGGGACGCCGTGGCGCGGGCACTCGGCGACCCGACCGTCGAGGTGACCTACGCCGTGGCAGGCGGAGGGTACGTCGACGCCTATGGGCACCCGGTCGAGCTGCCAGGTGGAGGCGACCACCGGGCGGTCACGCTCATCGAACGATCCGGCGCCCCCGTCGGTGCTCTGATCCACGACGTGGCGCTGCGCGACGACCCTGATCACATCGACGCCGTGTGTGCGGCGGCCGGGTTGGCACTGGAGAACGAGCGGCTCCACGCCGAGGTACTCGCTCGCTTGGAGCAGGTGCGCGCCTCGCGGGTACGCATCGTGGAGGCAGGGGACGCGGCACGCCGGCGGGTGGAGCGCAACCTGCACGACGGGGCACAGCAGCGCCTGGTCAGCGTCTCGCTCGCCGTCGGCATGGCCCGAAGCCGGCTCGCAGCGGGGGACTGCGATGTGGAAGGGTTGCTGAGCCAGGCGTCGGACGAGGCGACAGCTGCCATCCAGGAGCTTCGAGAGTTGGCGCAGGGCCTCCACCCGTCGATTCTCAGCGAGGTGGGGCTGATCGCGGCGGTGGAGGCAGCGGCGGAGCGTTCGCCCGTCCCGGTCGAGGTCCGTGCTTCCGCCGGTCAGCCGCTGCCCGCCACCGTCGAGGCCGCGGCCTACTACGTGGTGGCCGAGTCATTGACCAACGTGGCCAAGTACGCCTGTGCCTCGTCGGTGCACGTGTTCATCGAGCACCTCGGAGGCCGGCTCCTCGTGGACGTGGCCGACGACGGGATCGGCGGCGCCCAGGTACGCCCCGGCTCGGGGCTCGAAGGCCTGGCCGACCGCGTGGCGGCCCTCGACGGGCGCTTCAAGGTCGACAGCTGCCCGGGGGGGGGCACTCGGGTGCGGGTGGAGCTGCCGTGCGCGTGATCCTGGCAGATGACGCCGTGCTCATCCGAGAGGGTGTGGCCCGCCTCCTGACCGACCATGGATTCGACGTGGTGGCCCAGCTCGGAAGCGCCGACGGGTTGGTCGAGGCGGTGGACAGCCTGCAGCCCGACGTCATCGTGGTCGACGTCCGCATGCCGCCCACCCACACCGTCGAGGGACTGCGGGCGGCCCTGGAGATCCGCTCCCTCCACCCCGACGTGGGCGTCCTTATTCTCTCGCAGCACCTGGAGTCCCGGTATGCCCTGGATCTCGTCCAGACGGGCGGCGGCGTCGGGTACCTGTTGAAGGAACGGGTCGGTGACGTGGACGGCTTCGCCCACGCCGTTCGGACCGTGGCGTCGGGCGGCACGGCGCTGGACCCGGAGGTTGTACAGCGTCTGCTCGGGCGGGCGAGGCGGCGCAATCCGCTGGAACAGCTGAGCCAAAGGGAGCGCGAGGTCCTCAGCCTGATGGCCGAAGGCCGGTCGAATCAGGCGATCGCAGGGCGGCTGTTCCTCAACGCCAAGACAGTTGAGTCCCATGTACACAGTGTGTTCACCAAGCTGGGACTTCTCCCTGCGCCGGACGACCACCGCCGGGTGCTCGCCGTGCTCGCGCACCTCCAGGACGACACCGGCCCGACGGGTCGGTGATCCTCGGGTGGTGCCGGTCTTCGCCCGGCTCGGAGCACATCGGACGGAGCATTCCTGCCGCCGGCCGGGCGCAACCGGATTCGGGCGGTCAGCCGTGGAGAACGGGCCCGGACACAACGGTCGGGGCTGCGTGGTCGTCGAAGTGGGCGACCCGCCTGCGACCCCGCACGCCGGTCGCCGCGAACACCACGGCGAACAGGGCGGCGCCGACCAGGACGATGGTGGGGCCGGACTGCACGTCGAGGTGATAGCTGAGGTTCATGCCCACGAACCCGCACAGCGCACCGATCCCCGTAGCCAGCACCAGCATGCGGCCGAACGAGTTGGTGAGCATCCGGGCGACGGTGGCCGGGATCACCAGGGTGGCGGCGATGAGGGTGACGCCCAGCACCTGCATGGTGGCCACGATCGACAGGGCCAGCACCAGCATGAGCAGGGCGTCGATGCGGGCGGTCGCCACGCCCGACACCTCGGCCACCTCGGGGTCGAAGGTGGCGAACAGCAGGGACCGGTAGGCGAAGAACACGACGACGCCGGCGAAAGCGGCCACGGCCACCACGGCCCATACATCGGCGGTGGAGACGCCGAGGATCGACCCGAACAGGGCGGCATCGAAGCTGCGCCCGGCCCGGCCGAAGACGGCGAACAGGGCCAGGCCCAGAGCGAAGGAGGCGGTGGTGATGACGCCGATGGCGGCGTCGGCGCCGATGACGCGCCGGCGGGTGACGCCGTTCACCATGAGGGCCGAGGCCACGCCCCACGCCCCGGCGCCGAGCAGGAAGTTCACCCCGAGCAGGGCCGACGCGGCGAAGCCACCGAAGATGGCGTGCGACAGGCCGTGGCCGATGTAGCTCATCCCCTTGAGCACCACGTACACGCCGATGAGCCCGCACAGGGCACCGGCAACGGTGGCCACCATCAGCCCGTTGCGGAAGAACTCGAACTCGAAGGGGCGTAGCAGCTCGCTCATGGCTGCTCGGGCCCCGCGCCGCTCATGAGCCCGACGCCCGGCGCATCTTCACCACGTTCGACGGCTGGTACTGGTCCACCACGATGGGCATGCCGCCGTGCTCGAGCACGTCCATGGTGGAGCCGTAGGTGCGCTCCAGGACGGCCGGCGTGAGTACGTCGCGGGGAGCCCCCGAGCCCAGCACGTGCGTGTTGAGGCACACCAGGTGGGGCAGGTGGGCGGCGATGCCGTTGAGGTCGTGGGTGGTGAGCACGATGGCGAGACCGTCGCCGTTGAGCTCGTCGAGGAGGTGCAGGACCTCGTGGCGGGTGCGAACGTCGACGCCCGACGTGGGCTCGTCCAGCAGCAGCAGCTCGGGCCGGCCGAGCAGGGCCCGGGCGATGAACATGCGCTGCTGCTGGCCGCCGGACAACTCGCGGATGTGGCGCTCGCCCAGGTCGCCCAGCTCGAGGCGGTCGAGGACGGCCGCCACCTCGGCCCGTTCGGCCCGGCTCGGCCACGGCAGCCGGCGCCCGGACGTCCGGGCCATCAGCACGCACTCGGCCACCGTGACGGGGAAGCTCCAGTTCACCGTCTCCACCTGGGGCACGTAGGCCACCCGCAGCCCCCGTCGGCGCACCACGGACCCGGCCACCGGCGGCACAGTTCCCGTGATGACCCGCAACAGTGTGGTCTTCCCGCAGCCCGAGGGGCCGACGATGCCGGTGTACTGACCCGGGGCCACAGTGAGGTCGACGTCCACCAGCGCCGGCCCACCGCCCGTTCGGTAGGCGCAGGTGACCCCGCGCAGCTGCGCCAGGGCACCCTCCGGCGCACGGGTCACTGCGGGTAGGTCGCCTTGTCGGGGACAGCCTGGGCGATATCGACCGCTTCGAGGGCGGAGGCGTCGCCGCCGAGGGCCTTGGTCATGGTGACGTAGTCGAACCGCATGAGCCCCGCCCACGAGTGCTCGGCCGCGCCGGGCTGACCGGGCAGGTCGTCGTCGCGCAACACGTCGACGTACGTTGCGCCCGTCTCCCGCCCGATCTGCTCGAGCACCGGGCTCGGGAAGACCTCGCTGCCGAAGATGGCGGGCACGTCCTGGCTCTTCACCTGGTCGATGAGCTCGGCCAACTCGCGGGGCGTGGGGTCCTCGAAGTCGGACACCTGGATGGCGCCCAGCACCTCCCAGTCGTAGTCCTCGGCGAAGTAGGCGTAGGCATCGTGGTAGGTGAGCAGCTTGCGGTCGCCCTCGGCGATGGTGGCGAACGCCGTGCGCATCGCCCCGTCCAGCCGGCTCACCATGGCGGCGAAGGCATCGAAGTTGGCCCTGTAGTAGGCGGCGTTGGCAGCATCCCGGCGCACGAAGGTGTCACGGACGACGCGGGCATAGCTCTCTGCGTACTTCGGATCGGTCCAGAGGTGCGGATTGGGCTTGCCGTCCTCCTTGGGGAAGGAGAAATCGTAGATGTACTCCTCCTCGGGGATCGACAAGGTGCCGAGCTCGACCACCTCGGCCCCGTCCTTCAGGTTCGCCTCCGCCAGTTCCAACGTGGGCTCCTCCAACCGAAGCCCGTTGACGAACACCACGTCGACGCTGGCCAGCAGTTCGGCCACGCTCGGCTTCGGCTCGAAGGTGTGCGAGTTGGTGCCCTCGGGGACGATGCCGGTGATCGTCACCTTGTCGCCGCCGACGGACGCCACGATGCTCGTGATCGGCGCCACCGTGGTGGCCACCTCCAGCACCGTCCCGCCCCCGCCGCCGGCCTCCTCGGCGTCGGGCCCGCCGCACGCCGCCGTCAAGACGGCGACCAGGGCGAGCGCTGCGGCCATCCGCCAGGACCGGCGGTATCGGATTCCGATGGACATGTGGTCAACCCTACAAGCGAGGTGGACCCAACTGCGAGCAGGTCGCAGCGATCGTCCGGACTTGAGTACCCTTAGGCGGTGAACGGTCGCCTGACCAGCATGTTGGAGGTGCTGCGGGAGAACCGGGTGCGCGTCACCGTGCCCCGCCGGGCCATCCTTGAGTCGCTTGTGGAGCTGGGCCCCCACGTCACCGCCGAGGAGCTGGCCGGCCATGTCCAGGCCCGCTACCCCGAGGTGCACGGGTCCACCGTCTACCGCACGCTCGACCGGCTCACGGCGCTCGGCGTGGTGGAGCACGTCCACCTCGGCCACGGCCGGGCCGTCTTCCACGTCGCCGACGCCGGTCACCAGCATCTCCACTGCGACGGCTGCGGCATCGTGGTCGAGGCTCCCGACGAGCTGTTCAGCGAGCTCGTCCGGGCCGTCGAGGAGCGCTACGGGTTCGAGCTCGACCTCGACCAGTTCGCCCTGGGCGGGCGGTGCCAGCTCTGCCGGCCGACCGGCTGAGACCGGGCTACCACCCCTCGGTGCCGGGCTCGCCCTTGAACGGGCCGACGATGCCCGACGTGATCCAGCCACCGTAGAAGCCGCCCGGCTGCGCCTGCACCGGCTCCAGCCCGACCACGCACACCTCGACCCGGGCCGGGTAGAAGGCCACGTGGCCTGCCAGCTCCTCGTAGCCGGGTGACGGCTCGAGGTAGGTCCACGCTGCGTCGACCGAGGTCTGCTTCTTGTGGGTGAGCGTGAGGTAAGTGGCGACGCCCTTGTATTCGCAGAAGCTCGTACGGCCACTCGGCTGCAGGGTGTCGGGGAGGATGTTGCCCGACGGGAGGTAGTACACCGGCGGGTGGCTGGTCTCGAGCACCCGGTAGGACGACAGCGTGACGGCGATGGTCTCCGCCGCGAACACCACCTCGACCTGCTCGGTGCGGTGCTCGACGCGGGGCGGGCGGGGGTAGTCCCACACCGATTCCTGGTCCGGTCCGGGCGGGATGGGTTGTGGTCGGGGTGCCATGGCGGACCGGATCATACGGGCCGTCCAGCGCGACCGGTGGCGGGAGGTGGCGCCGGAAAGCCACGCCGCCGTGGCCCACGGCGCGGCTGGCTTCGCCCGCAAGGCCATGGCGAACCGTCACATCGTCGAGCGCAGCGCCTCCACCGGTTCGAGTGACGCGGCGCGGGCGGACGGGTAGGCGCCCGCCACGAGGCCGACGACGCCTCCGAGCAGTGGCGCTCCCGCCGCCATCCACCCCTCCAGGACCGGCGTCCAGTTGCGGCCGGCGGCCACACCGACGACCACGAGCGTGCCGAGGGCGGCACCGAGGATCCCGCCGACCAGTCCGAGAACCGTGCTCTCGACGAGGAACTGGGCGGCGATGTGGCGCCGTGCGGCACCGAGCGCCCGGCGCAGGCCGATCTCCCCCACCCGCTCCAGCACCGAGACCAGGGTGACGTTGGCGATCCCGATGGCGCCCACCAGCAGCGACACCCCCCCGAGGAGCAGGAACAGGATGTTGAGGTCGCGCTGCACGCCGGCCCGGGCCCGGCGGGGCTCCGGCGGGGCCGTCACCTTCACGAGTGTCGGGTCATCGGGGCTCAACGCCTGCGGCGCCTGCGTGGCGATCAGGCTCACCGCGCCGATGGCGGTTTCCACCTGCACCGACCCGGGCCCCGGGAGCCCGAAGTCGCGCCGGGCCGTTCCCTCCGGGATGATCACCGACCCGAGGAGGGTCGGCTGCCGCTCGACACCGGACAGGATGCCGACGACCACGAAGATGCGGTCACCCAGGTAGACCGCCGGCTGGCCGTCCACCGTCGTGAGGCGGAGCCGTTCGGCCGCGTTGGGCCCGAGCACCGCCACGCGGTCGGCGCGCGCCGAGTGGCCGGCGTCGGGCGCCCGGCCGTTGCCGACGACGGCCCGTACCGCCCGGTACAGCCCTGGGGACGCGGCCACCACCGGGAGCTGGAACTCGGTCTGGCCCCGGGGGTCGTTCACCGGGACCGCCCGGACGAGCCCTCCCTTGAGATCGACGTCGCTGAACGTCCCGGCCGCCACCACCCCGTTGAGACGGGCGATCCGGGCCTCGGCGTCCCAGGGCAGCCGGGTGGCCGCCACGCCTGACGGGCCCTTCTTGGAGGTGACGACCACGTCGGTGGCGGCCAGCTCGTCGAAGCGACCCACGATCTGGTTGCCGGCCGTCCGGGACAGGCCGAGGGTGGCGACGAGAGCGGCGACGCCAACCACCGTCCCCGCGACGGTGAGGATGGCGCGCCCGGGCCGGGCCAGCACGCTGGCCAGGCACTCGTCGAGGAGGTCACGGAGACCAAGTCGGGGGCGGGCCGCGTCGGTCGCCGGTGTGCCGTCCACATCCTCGGTGGCCGTGGACCGCCTATCGCGACCGCTCACCGGTGGAGCTCGCGCAGCACACCGTCCACCATGCGCACCTGGCGGTGGGCGCGGGCGGCCACGTGGTCGTCGTGGGTGATGACGGCCAGCGTCAGGCCGTCGCCGGCCAGCCGGCCGAACAGGTCGAGCAGGCTGGCGGCACTCGTCGAGTCGAGGTTCCCTGTCGGCTCGTCGCACAGGAGGAGGCTCGGTTCTGCCATCAGGGCACGGGCGATGGCGGCCCGTTGCCGCTGGCCACCCGACAGCCGGGTGGGTAAGAACCCGGCCCGGTCCACCAGGCCGACCCGGTCGAGCGCCGCCATGGCCCGCCGGCGCCGGCCGCGGCGCGGGGCGGCGATGTAGAGCTCGGCCAGCATCACGTTCTCCACGACGCTGCGGTGGGGCAGGAGGTGGAACGCCTGGAACACGAAGCCGATCCGGCGCCCCCGCAGGCCGGCTCGGCGACGGTCGTCGAGCGCGGCGACGTCCACGCCCTGGAACCGGTACGTGCCGCCCGTCTGCCGGTCGAGCAGCCCGACGACATTGAGCAGCGTCGACTTGCCGGAGCCCGACGGCCCGACGATCGCCACCCACTCCCCCGCCTGCACGGTGAGGTCGACACCATGGAGAGCCTCGACCGGGGGGTCGGCCCCGAAGGTGCGGGACACGCCGGTCAGCTCGATCACCCGCCGCAGCCCGGGCGCCGCGACCCGGCTGCCCGAGGGATGGCCGTCCACCGTGGCGACGGCCCGGTTCACCTGGTCCACCGCAGGTTCGCGGTGGGGCGACGGTGCCACGCGCTCGGGGCTCGTCACGGTGGCGGGACCTTGGAGATGAGCCCGGTGTTCTGCTCCCGGAAGGCACGCTCGTACTCGGTCCGCACCGCCTCCTCGACGTCGGTGATGTGCTGCTTCTCGCAGGCCAGGTCGGCGCCGACAATGGCGACCTCTTCGCGCCCGAGGTCGGCCAGAACGGCCTGGTCGTAGGGCACCTGAACCGCTCCTGCGCCGGCGATGGCGGCGCTCGACGCCGCCGCCCCGGGCCCGACGATGGCGACCAGCTTCCTCTTGAGCACGACGTCGACCTGGTCGGGGTTGGCCAGGTCAAACCCCTTGGCCCGCATGCACCCTGACCACGCCCCCACGGCCTTCACCATGCGGGGGTCGGCGAGGATGCGGGCATCGAGGTCATCGAGCTTGGACTGCACGGTCCGGAGTACCTCGGCGCCGCCGAAGACCTGCTCGGTCGCAGACCTCGTGCAGCCGCCGAGGCGGGTGAAGTCGCCGGTGTCGACGGCGTCGGCAAAGGTGGCGTCGAGGTTGTCGCCGACCAGGGCACGGTCATAGGCGGCCTGTTCGGCGGGGCTGAACCGGTCCCGGATCGCCTGGTTCGGACCGCCGGCGGCCTGCTGGCGGCGCCGTTCGTAGAGGGTGGTGATCCCGTAGCCGAACTGCTTCTCGAACTCCTGCTCGCTCATCCCGGGCGCGCCGACCAGCGACGTCTGGCGGGCCACGGGGTCGACCGGCACGTACTCGAATCCCTGGGCCTTCATGCAATCCCGGACCGCGTTTTCCACCTTGGCCTGGCGTTCGAGCAGGCCGGCCTGGTCGAACCCCAGCTGCTCGTCCACCGCCTGGTCGTCGGCCGGCGTGCCGCCGCTGCCGCAGGAGGCCAGGAGGAGCAAGGCCGCTACTGCCAGTGCGAGGGGGGCCCGGTGCCGGCGGTTGGCTGCGTCACGGCGCATTGCTGCCTCCATGGGTGGTGGGGGTGGTCGTGGTGGGGCCGGTGGGGGTGGCTCCCGTCGTGGCGGTGGCAGCCGCCGGCAGCGCCGGTCCCGCCTTGCCGACCACGACGAGGTCACCGGGAGCGAGCGTCGTGCCGACGGGTGTCACGGCCACCAGCCCCTTGGCGGCCAGGCCGGGGACGACTGTGGCGACTCGGGTCGTGCGGCCCCGAGTCACCACCCGCACCCGCGACGTGCCGTCGCCGGCCAGCAGGAGCGACGACACGGGGACGGCGAGGACCTCGCCGCCGGTGCTCTCTACGATGATCGTCACGAGCACCGAGGCGCCGAGCAACGAGGCGGGCGCGTCGGTCGGAGTCACCTCGAGGTAGAAGCGCTGGGGATCGACCCCCCGGGTCCCGGGCGTGCCCGCCAGCTCGGTGACCATGCCCGTTGCGCGGATGCCCAGCTCGGGCTCGGCGATGGCGACGGCCGCGCCCTTGCGGACAAGCTTGGCGTCGGCGACGGAGAGGGCGGCGTCGACGGCCAGGCGGGAGTTGGTCACCGTCATGACCGGCCCCGCCGGCGCCTGGCCCGCCTTGACCGGGGTGTCGTCGATCCGCAGCGGGAGGCTTTGGAAGAACAGGACCTCGTCGGCCGGCACCTGGACACCCAGCTTGCGGCCGATCTCGCCGAGCGCGGCGGGGTCGGCCCGGGGCGCCGTCACGCCCATCCGGCGCCCGGCCAGCCGCACCGCGTCAGCGGCCCGGGCCACCTCCGCGTCGGCAGCGACGACGGCCCGGGCGGCGTCGGCGGCGGCCGCACCGGGCGCAGGCGGGGCAGTGGTAGCGGCGGCGGCGGCCTGAGCGGCGACCAGGGCGGAGCGGGCGACGGGCACCGCGCCGGCCGCCCGGCGGGCCGCCGCTTCCAGGGGCGCCAGCTCGGCCGGCGGCGGCGGGGGGTCTGCCGCCTTCGCCTCCCGAAGGGTGAGCTGGGCGGCCCGCTCCTCGTCGCCCGCCGCATCCAGGGCGCCCACCCGGGCCGTGACCTCGGCAGCCGCCGCAAGGCGGTCGGCGTCGGCCCTGGCCCGGGCCGTCGCCTCGGTGGCGGGCGCGGCCTGGGCGGCGGACCTGGCCGCAACGGCCTTCTCCTGAGCCGCCGCCAGCCCGGAGCCGGCGGCGGCCACGCCCTCCTCGGCGGCGAAGAGGTCGGACTGGGCCTGGGAGAGGTCGGTGCGCGCCGTGCGCTGGAGCAGCAGTTGCTCCTCGGTCGGGCCCTGGGCCGTCCACCCGGCCACCTGGTACCAGGTGGCGACGGCGGCGCCGGTGCGGGCGTCGTAGGTGTCGTCGATCGCCCCGGGGTCGAAGCCGAGGCGGTGGAGCGCCGCCTCCAGCTGGCGGACGTCGTCGCCCACTGCTCCCGGGCCCAGGTCGCGGTAAGCGGGTTGGGCGCCCTGAAGCACGAACACGGGCCGGCCCGACACCGCCATGGCCACGCCGCCCTCGTCCAGCGTCGCCCCCTTCACCGGCGCGGCGGTGACGGTGGCGTTGCCCTTCTTCAGCGCCGAGGTGGCCAGCTGCACCACCTGTGGCGCCCCGTAGCGGACCGTGCCGCGGACGACGACGTCCGACGACAAGGTGCGCTTCTCGACGGGGACCGAGATGAGCGAGGGAGCCGGCGGGGCGGTACGGGCGGCGATCTCGGCCGGGGAGCGGATCTGGCGGCCGGCCTGCCAGCCGACCCCCGACGAGGCCACGACCACAGCCAGCGCGACTCCGAGGGTCGTCTTCCGGCGCACCGTCAGCCCCGGGTCGCGGGGCGGAGCGTCACTGCGGTCGGTTGCATGGGCCGGAGAGTACGGAGGGCGTGCTGAACGCGGGCTGAAGGGGCGGAGCGCCTACCGTTTCGTTCAGCGGCGCTTCAGCTGCGGTCGGCGACCATCGCCGGCACGGCTCGGGCCCCGATGCCGCGGAGGGACGCGACGTGCGGATCCTGGTGGTCGAGGACGAGAAGCGGTTGGCGGCCGGACTGCGCAACGGTCTGGAGGCGGACGGCTTCGCCGTCGATGTCGCCCTCGACGGCACGGACGGCCTCTGGATGGCCCGCGAGCACGCCTATGACGCCATCGTGCTCGACATCATGCTCCCGGGGCTCAATGGCTTCCGCGTCTGCGCCACGCTGCGGGAAGAGGGCATCTGGTCGCCCATCCTCATGCTGACGGCCAAGGACGGCGAGTGGGACGAGGTGGAGGCGCTGGACACCGGCGCCGATGACTACCTCACCAAGCCCTTTTCCCACGCCGTCCTCGTCGCCCGCCTCCGCGCCCTGCTGCGACGGGGCGCCGAGAAGCGCCCGGCCATCCTCGAAGCAGGAGACCTCCGGGTCGACCCGGCGTCCAGGCGGGCATGGCGGGGCGAGGTCGAGGTCGAGCTCACGGCCCGGGAGCTGGCGCTGCTGGAGTTCCTCGTGCGGCGACGGGGCGACGTCGTGTCGAAGCGCGAGATCCTCGACCACGTGTGGGACTACGACTTCGAGGGCGACGACAACATCGTGGAGGTGTACGTGCGGCACCTGCGCAACAAGCTCGACCGCCCCTTCGGGCGCGAGGCCATCGAGACGGTGCGGGGCGCCGGCTACCGGTTGGCAGCCGGGGGCGGATGACCCGGTCCGTGGGGGCTGACGGGGGCGGCGGGGTGAGGCCCCTGCGCTCGAGGTTGGGCACGGTGCGGTTCCGCACGACCGTCGCCGCTGTCCTCGTCGTCGCCATCGCCTTGCTGGCGGGCGGCGTCGCCCTCGTCGTCGCCATGCGCCACATCCTCACCGACGAGGCCCGTACCGCAGCGTCCCTGCGCGCCGCCGATGTGGCCGCCGCCCTCGGGGCGGGGGCGGGGCCCGCCCAGCTGGCGGTCGGCGACGCCGAGGAGCTCGTCATCCAGGTGCTGGACGCCGGCGGGGCGGTGGTGGCGTCGAGCCCCAACTTCCGGGGCCGGCCTGCGATCGCCCGGCTCCGGCCCGGCCGGTCCACCACGGTCGACCTCCCGCTCGACGACCATCCCTTTGTCGCCGTCGCCGCGGCCGCCGACACGGGCGCCGGACGCCTCACCGTCATCGTGGCCCGCACGCTCGACACCGTCGGCGAGTCCACCGCCGCGGTGACGCGCCTGCTGGCGGTGGGGCTGCCGCTCCTGGTCCTCGTCGTGGCCGCCACCACGTGGAAGGTCGTGGGGCGGGCGCTCGCCCCCGTCGACTCGATCCGAAGGGAGGTGGACGGGATCTCCGCCGCCGAGCTGCACCGCCGGGTTCCCGAGCCCGCAGGCACCGACGAGGTCGGCCGGCTGGCGGCCACCATGAACCGCATGCTCGACCGCCTCCAGGGCGCCCAGGAGCGCCAGCGCCGGTTCATCTCGGACGCCTCCCACGAGCTCCGGTCGCCCCTCGCCACCATCCGCCAGCACGCCGAGGTCGCCCTCGCCCATCCGGCCCGCACGGAGGTGGGTGACCTGGCGGGCACCGTCCTGGCCGAGGGTCTGCGGCTACAGACCCTGATGGACGACCTCCTGCTTCTGGCCCGGGCCGACGAGCACACCCTGCAGCTGCGCCGCCGCCCCGTCGACCTCGACGACCTGGTGTTCGACGAAGCCCGGCGGCTTCGCTCCCACGCCTCGCTCGGCGTCGACACGTCGGCCGTCTCGGCCGGCCGCGTCGAGGCCGACATCGCCTCGCTACGCCGGGTGCTGCGCAACCTGGTCGACAACGCCGCCCGCCATGCCCGCTCGCGGGTGGCGTTCTCTTTGGCCGAGCACGACGGCCACGTGGTGCTGGACGTGGACGACGACGGGCCGGGCATCCCGGCCGCCGAGCGCGGTCGGGTCCTCGAGCGCTTCGTACGCTTGGACGAGGCCCGAGCCAGAGACGACGGGGGCGGCGGCCTCGGCCTCTCCATCGTGTCCGAGCTGGTGGCCGCCCACGGCGGCACGGTGTCGGTCGCTGAGAGCCCCTTGGGCGGGGCCCGGATCCGGGTCAGCCTCGCCGGCCTCGCCGATCGGGATGCCTGAGGGCCGTTCAGCTCGGCCTCAGCAAGCGCGTGTCACCCTGTCCCTGCCGGGAGATCCGGCGTGAAGGAGGAACGGACATGACGAAGAGGAAGTGGATCGCAGCAGCGGTGGTCGCAGTGGCGGTGACGGGAACCGGCGCCGGCCTGGCCATGGCCAACGGCGGTGGCGACGACAGCCAGGGGCCCATCACCGGCACGGCGCTGGAGCAGGCTACGGCCGCGGCACTTGCCTCCACCGGCGGTGGCCGGGTCACCGACACCGAGGTCGGCGACGAGGAGAGCTACTACGAGGTCGAGGTCACGCTGGCGGATGGCAGCCAGGTCGACGTGCAGCTCGACGAGAGCTTCGACGTCGTCGGCTCCAAGGCCGACCATGAGGGACCCGAGGACGAGAGCTCGGCCGACAGCGACTAGCGCACCGCGGCGCGGGGAACCGTCAAGCGCCCTCTGGGCTTGTGGCCCCGCCCGGCGCCGTGGCCGCCAGGCGCGCTGCGGCCACCGGTCAGCCCAGTTCGCGCCGGAGGACGGCGCCGCGATCGGACCAGCCGAGGCGGCGGAGGAACGGCGCCAGCTCGACCCCCGACCCTGGCGCCGGCTCGAACCTGATGGACGGGCACCCCCGGTCGGCGACCGCCGACGAAACGGCGGCGACGAGGTGCGAACCGACGCCCTCCCGGCGTGCTCCGGGGCGTACCAGGAGCCACGACAGCACTGCCTCCCCGCTCCTGCCCGTGACGGCGACGGCTGCTCCCACCACCTCGCCGTCGCGGCGGGCGGTGACGGCCAGCGGTCGTCCGGGCCCGACCCTCAGGACCAGCGCCTCGGGATCGAGCCGCTCCGTGAGGCTCAACTCGAGGGGCAGGCCGCCCCGCCCGACGACGGCCGGGGCGGCGAACGGGGCGTCGGCGATCGGCTCCCAGGTGCGTCCGGCGTTCTCCCGGAGCAGGTGGACCCGGTCGAAGGTGGCCTCCACGCGGTAGCCGGCCAGCGCCGTTACGGCGGCGGCGATGCGGTCGGCCGACGCCTCGTCGGCCAGGGTCACGTGCGGCACCCAGGGCCACGTGAGATGCCGGGCCAGGGGCCCGGCGAAGACGGCGTCGCGCAGCCCTCGCAGCCGGTCGCCGGCCTCGCCCGTCACCTCGAGATACACGACCGGGTTGACCGGCAGGAACGTGCCCACCGGCCCGAGGGTGAGCTCGAGCGGCCGGGTGGCGGCCGCCGCCGCCCGCAGCAGGGCCAAGGCGTCGCCGAGGTGGTCTTCGCGCACGTTCACCGGCGGCACCAGGGTGATGTGGGGCGGGATCCGCCCGAGGGCCCCGTCGTCCAGTGCCCGCCGCAGACCGTCGATCTCGACCGCCAGCGGCGGCGGGACGAGCAGGGCGACGCCGAGCCTGGCCTTGGGCACCCGCCGACGATTGCACACAGGTTCGCCCGGGACCGCACCTGAACCAACGGGCCGTGAAACGAGCTCGCCATCGGACCACTACGCCCATCGAGGATGCTGACCGACCGTAGGTCGCACGCCTGGCCGTGTGGTCCGCTCCCGGCGGCCGCCACAGCTGCGCGCCGCGCTCCCCCTGCCTCGTGCACGAACGCCCGGGATTACCCGCCGGCGCCGGAGCGGGTGAGGGACATGGCGGCCAGCACGAGCAGCGACGACGGCACCTGCTCGATCTCGCCCGGGAGCCAGGTGGACCCCGCGGAGGCGGCAAGGGACTCGACGAGAGCCTGCCGGCCGACACGCCGGCGGCGCAGTTCGTGCGCCAGTGCGGTGGAGTCGATGACCATCCGATGACCTCCAAACAAACCCTCCCGCCACCAGCCTGTGGATCACAAGGGGGCAAAGGGTGTGGACAGCCGGCCTTGGGTGTGGAAAGCGTCCCGCCCGGGCCGCCTGCGCCGCGAGCGCCCCCGTCGGTAGGCTCCGGCCGTGGAGGACCGGGAGGTGCTGGAGGCGTTCGTCGGGGGCGGGGTGGTGCACGCCTTCGGGGAGAAGCTGCACGTGGAGGGCGACACCCTGGCGTTCGACGGGTGGTGGAAGGCGGCCTTCCGGGTCACCCGCAGCACCTTTGCCGTGCGGGAGGAGCCCCTGCCGGAGCCGTCGACCGTGATGGACGACCTGGCCGGGTGCCTGCGCGAGCACGGCCTCAACGTGGTGGGTGCCGACCCGAGCCTGCTCGTGGCCATCACTTACACCGTGCTCGACCTCGGCGTGTCCGACTGGACCGTGTGGTCGACCAACCAGATCAGCGCCGACGCGGACCTCGCCGCGCGCGCCGGCGTCGACACCTTCTTCAACGACGTCCCCGCCGCCGGCCCTGCCACCACCCCGCGCGTCCACGAGGCGCAGCGGGGGGGCGCCCGCCGCACGGCCGGCCTCGCCCCGCTCGTGGTCGTGGCCGTGGGCATCGAAAAGGCAGCCGTCGACTCCATGGCCGCAGCCCTCAGCACCTGTCGCATCGAGGCCCGGGGCGTCGACGACATCGACCCCGACGGGTGCTGCGCCCTGCTCCCCGACCTCGCCTTCATCGACGCCACCACGGCGGCCGGCATGATGTTCGTCCTCGGCATGCGGGCTACCGCACGCGGCGAGTCGCTCCCCATGATCGCCGTCGCCGCCGGCGGCGCCTGGACCCCCGCCGACCTCACCGTCAGCCCGTCCGAGACGCCCGACGAGTGGGCGTCCCACATCCGCGACCTGCTCCCTTGATTCCCGAGTAAATAGCCACCGGATTCCGGTGGCTATTTACTCGAAAGCAGGACCTCAGGCGCCGGCGAGCTCCAAGCGGACGTGTGCCCGACGGAGCTGGGCTTCGGCGTCGGTGTCGTCGCCCTCGCGGATGCGGCGCTCGGCGTCCTCGGCGGCGCGGCGGGCCCGGTCGGCGTCGATCTGGTCGGGTAGCTCGGCCACGTCCGACAGGACGATGACCCGGTTGTCCGTGACCTCCACGAAGCCCTCGTGGACCGCCGCCTTCACGACCTCGCCGCCGCCCTCGGGGTGGATGCGGACGACCCCGATGCCGAGGGTGCCGAGGAAGGGAGCATGGCCGGTGAGGAAGGCGATCTCGCCCCCCGCCGTCCGGCACACCACCATCTCCGCCTCGCCCGAGAACAGGATGCGCTCGGGTGACACCAGCTCGACCTGGAGCGCCACTAGCTGGAGATCTCCTTGGCCTTGGCCCGCACGGAGTCGGCGTCGCCGACGTTGAGGAAGGCCTGCTCGGGCAGGTCGTCGAGCTCGCCTTCGACCAGCGCCTCGAAGCTGTTCACCGTCTCCTCGACCGGGACGTAGATGCCATCGATGCCGGTGAACACCTTGCCCACGAAGAACGGCTGGGACAAGAAGCGCTGGATGCGCCGAGCCCGGGCGACGATGACCTTGTCCTCCTCGGCCAGCTCGTCGAGGCCCAGAATGGCGATGATGTCCTGGAGCTCCTTGTAACGCTGGAGCGTCTTCTTCACCCGCTGGGCGATGTCGTAATGGCGCTGGCCGACGACCTCGGGGGTGAGGATGGTGGAGCTGGACGACAGGGGGTCCACCGCCGGGTAGATGCCCTGGGCGGCGATGTCGCGGGAGAGCTCGGTGGTGGCGTCGAGGTGGGTGAAGGTGGTGAACGGGGCCGGGTCGGTGTAGTCGTCTGCGGGCACGTACACAGCCTGCAGCGACGTGATGGACCGGCCCCTCGTGGACGTGATGCGCTCCTGCAGCTCGCCCATCTCGTCGGCCAGGGTGGGCTGGTAGCCCACGGCGGACGGCATGCGGCCGAGGAGGGTGGACACCTCGGAGCCGGCCTGCACGAAGCGGAAGATGTTGTCCACGAACAGCAGCACGTCCTGCTGGCGCACGTCGCGGAAGTACTCGGCCATGGTGAGGGCGGACAGGGCGACCCGCAGGCGCACGCCCGGGGGCTCGTCCATCTGGCCGTACACGAGGGCGGCCTTCTCCATGACGCCGCTCTCCTGCATCTCCAGCCACAGGTCGGTGCCCTCACGGGTGCGCTCGCCCACGCCGGCGAACACCGACACGCCGCCGTGCTGCTTGGCCACCCGGCTGATCATCTCCAGGATGACCACGGTCTTGCCCACGCCGGCGCCGCCGAAGAGGCCGATCTTGCCGCCCTGGGCGTAGGGCTCGAGCAGGTCGACGACCTTGATGCCCGTCTCGAACATCTGCTTCTTGGGCTCGAGATCGGCGAACAGGGGGGCGTGGCGGTGGATCTCCCAGTGGTCCTCGATCTCGCCGACCTGGCCCTTGTCGAGCTGCTCGCCGATCACGTTGAACACGTGGCCGAGGACGCCGGGGCCGACAGGGACGGAGATGCCCCGGCCCGTGTTCACCACATGGGTGCCCCGCTTCAGGCCGTCGGTGGGCTTCAGGCAGATGGCGCGGACGCGCGAGTCGCCGATCTGCTGGGCGACTTCGGCCGTCACCTTGGTGGTCTCACCCTCGACGGTGATGTCCATCTCCACCGCCATGTTGATCTCGGGCAGCTCCCCGGGTGGGAACTCCACGTCGACCACCGGGCCGGCGACGGCCACGATGCGGCCTTGCGCCCGCTTGGGGGTGTCGGTGCTCTCTGCAGTCTGGGTGGCGGTCATTGCCCTTTGGCTCCTGACATGCGAAACGGGTCGATGTGGTCGGGGAGGACGTCCCGGCTGACGATGTTGTCGGGCAGGTAGTCGACCGCCCCGCCGTCCGACTGGCGCAGCGCCTCGGCGCCGCCCACGATCTCCATGATCTCGGTGGTGATGGAGTCCTGGCGGGCACGGTTCATGATGCGGGCCAGCTTGACGATGAGGTCCTCGGCGTTCTCGGTGGCCGACTTCATGGCCCGCTGGCGGGCCGCGTGCTCGGAGGCGGCGGCGTCGAGCATGGCCGCGAACAGGCGGGCCTCCACGTAGCGGGGCAGCAGGTCCGACAGGATCTCGCCCGGCTCCGGCTCGAACTCGTACGCCGCCTCGGGGCCGTCGCCCGCCGCCGTATCGGTGATGGCCTCGCTGTCGAGGGGCATGAACTGGGTGACCACCACCTTCTGGGAGGTGGCCGACAGGAACTGTGTATACACCAGCTTCACCAGCTGGACCTGGCCATCGAGGAACGGTGTGGTGACGGCCTCGGCTACCTGGCGGGCGTCCTCGTAGCGGGGCTGCTCGCTCATCCCGGAGAAGGAGGCGGCGATCTCGTAGCCCCGGAAGCGGAAGTACGACTCGGACTTCCGGCCCAGGCAGATCAGGGAGTACTCGCGGCCCTTGGCCTGCTGGGCCTTGAGGTCGCGCTCGGCGGCGCGGATCACGTTGGAGTTGTACGCGCCGGCCAGGCCCCGGTCGGCGGTGACCACCACGTAGGCGACGGTGGACACGTCGTCGTTGCGGGCCAGGAGCGGGTGGCTCAGGTCGGCGCCACCGGCGGCCAAGCTGCGGATGACCTCGGTGATCTGCTCGCTGTAGGGACGGGCGGCCGCCACCCGCAGCTGGGCCTTGACGATGCGGGAGGCGGCGATGAGCTCCATCGCCTTGGTGATCTTCTTGGTCGACTGCACGCTCTTGATGCGCTGGCGGAGGATCCGCTCCTTGCCACCCGCCATCTAGCCCTCCCCTGCGGACGCGGCCGGTCCCGAGTAAATAGCCACCGGATTCCGGTGGTTATTTACTCGAAAGCGGGTGGGCGAGGCGGCCGCCATGTCTACGCGGCGTCCTTGTCCTTGTCGGCGTGCTCGTCGGTGAAGTTGTCGGCGAAGCCTTTCACGGCGTCCTTGAGGGCGTCGCCCTCGGGCAGCTTGCCGCTGGAGCGGATGGTGTCGAGCAGGTCGGCGTGGCGGGTACGCATGTACTCGAGCAGCTCGCTCTCGAACTTGCGCACCGACGCCACCGAGACGGCGTCGAGGAACCCGGCCGTGCCGGCGTAGATGGACACCACCTGCTCCTCGACCGGCGACGGCGAGTTCAGGTTCTGCTTGAGCAGCTCGGTGAGGCGATAGCCGCGGTCGAGGTAGCCCTGGGAGATCTTGTCGAGCTCGGAGCCGAAGGTGGCGAACGCCTCCAGCTCCCGGAACTGGGCCAGGTCGATCTTCATGGTGCCGGCCACCGACTTCATGGCCTTGATCTGCGCCGCGCCGCCCACCCGGGACACCGAGATGCCCACGTTGATGGCGGGCCGCACACCGGCGTTGAAGAGGTCGCTCTCCAGGTAGATCTGGCCGTCGGTGATGGAGATCACGTTGGTGGGGATGTAGGCGGAGACGTCGCCCGCCTTGGTCTCGATCACGGGCAGGGCGGTGAGGGAGCCTGCGCCGCGGTCGTCGCTGAGCTTGGCCGCCCGCTCGAGCAGCCGGCTGTGGAGGTAGAACACGTCGCCCGGGTAGGCCTCGCGGCCCGGGGGGCGGCGCAGCAGCAGGGCCACCTGGCGGTAGGCCTCGGCCTGCTTCGAAAGGTCGTCGTAGACGACGAGGGCGTGCTCGCCGTTCTCCATCCAGTGCTGGCCGATGGCGCAGCCCGAGTAGGGGGCGAGAAACTTGAACGGGGCGGCGTCGTCGGCGGGGGCGTTGACCACCACCGTGTACTCCATGGCCCCGAACTTCTCGAGGGTGGCCACCGTCTGGGCCACGGTGGAGCCCTTCTGGCCGATGGCGACGTAGATGCACTTCACGCCGAGGCCGCGCTGGTTCAGGATCGTGTCGATGGCGACGGTGGTCTTGCCCGTCTTGCGGTCGCCGATGATG
>JBKJNA010000066.1:0-57747 GCA_046596195.1 Acidimicrobiales bacterium
CCTAGGTGGCTGCTGAAGTAGTCGTCTGACCATCCACCGCTCCAGCCGGCCGGTGTTCGACAATCCGGGCATGGCATTGGGTATGGCGACGCTCGACCAGCGCTTCGAAAGCCCGAGAGAGCTTCTCGGCGATCGGTTGCGGGGGATCTACCGGCTGTTGGCCGACCACGGCGACGTGGCGTTCCCCGACGACTACTTCGCCGATCTCCACAAGGACTCCGTTCGTGGGCGGCCCACCGTGCCGGCCCGGGTGCTGGCCACCACCATGGTGTTGCAGGCCCACGAGGGTCTCTCCGACCGTGAGGCGTGTGACCGCTTGGAGCGCGACCTCGCCTGGCAGGCGGCGGCCGGCGTGCACACTGCCTGTGAGGCGTTCCACCCCACGGTGCTGGTGGGCCAGCGCAACCGGCTGCGGGCATCGAGCCGGCCCCGGCGGCTGTTCGAGGACACCAAGGTGGTGGCGAAACAGGCCGGCCTCATGGGACGCCGTGTGCGGGTGCTCGACTCCACGCCCATCTACGACTCGGTGGCCACCCAAGACACCGTCACCCAGCTGCGCTCGGCCATTCGCAAGGTGCTGCGGGCGCTCGATCGTCATCACCGCGATCTGGCCACCCGGGTGCGGGGCGCACTTCGCCGTGACGACGACTACGTCGGGCCCGGCAAGCCGGCGTGTGACTGGGACGACGCCGAGGCCCGCGAAGCGGTGGTCGACGCCTTGGTGCGTGACGCCCTCGCCACCTTGGCCGTGCTGGACGGCGAGATGCTCGATGCGCCCGCCGCCGATGCGGCCGAGCTGCTGGCCCTGGTGGCCGGCCAGGACGTGGAGGAGGGCGACGACGGGGTGTTCCGCATCGCCCGCCGTGTGGCGGTCGACCGCATCATCTCCACCGTCGACCCTGAGGCCCGCCACGGCCACAAGAGCCACAACCGCCACTTCGACGGCTACAAGGCGCATCTGTCGGTCGACCCCGACTCCGAGCTCATCGACGAGGTGGTGGTCACCCCGGCCAATGACCATGACGCCACCGCAGTGGACGACCTGCTGGCACCGGTGGCCGACGAGGAGAACAAGCCCTGTGTCATGGGCGACTCCGCCTATGCCGGCGCCGACACCCTCGACGATCTCGAACAGGCCGGCTTCGACGACGTCAAGGCCAAGGTGCCCCCGGCGCGGGGGCGCGAGGGCCGCTTCGGCAAGGACGACTTCGACATCGATCTGGACAACGACACGGTCGCCTGCCCCGCCGGCCAGACCGTGCCGATCCGCTTCTCGCCCAATGGTTCAGGTCGAGCCGACTTCGCCGGGGCGTGCGCAACCTGCCCTCTGCGCGAGCGCTGCACCACCTCGGCATCGGGCCGCTCCGTCACCATCCATCCCAAAGAGGCACTACTTCAGCGGGCCAAGGCCGCTCAGGCCGATCCCGCATGGAAGGAGGCCTACCGTTCCACCCGCCCCAAGGTGGAGCGCAAGATCGCCCACTTCGTCCGGGTCATGTGGGGCGGCCGCAAGGCGCGGGTGCGAGGACGACGACGAGTCGCCACCGACGTCGACACCCGGGCGGCGGCCGTGAACTGGGCGCGCCTGGCCGTCCTCGGCGTGGGCTGCATCGACGGCACCTGGGCGGCGAATCCGGCCTGAGCGGCCGCGATAGCTGCTTTTCCGGCTCCCGACAGACTGCTCCACGGGGACGCCCCGCCGATCGCGGCGCGCCCGACGACGATGCCGCGGCATCGCGACGATCGGCTCAGCTCATTACGCCGAACAGCTGTCTCCCGACGCCCGGCCGCCCGTCCTGCTGGCGAAGCGTGAACACCCCTACTTCAGCAGCCACCTAGCGGTGACCCGCTCGATCTCGGCCACCGCCGCCTTGGTGGGCTTCTCCGTGTTGTCCAACTCGATGAACCGGTCGACGGTGAGCAGCTCGATGATGTTGTCGGCCACGCACGGCGCCTTGTCCTCGGCCCACCCGCCTTCGGTCAGTTGCTGCTTGAGCGCACCCCGCATACCCAGGCCCTGAATCCCGGAGATGTGGCCCTCGGCGCGGCCCGGGGCCTCGGTGCCCGGATCGCAGGACTCGACGCGCGTCGTGCGGCCGTTGCGGCTGTGGCTTGTCGGCAGGCCCTTGCCCCACTGGGCGACGGCCGCTTCGAACCGCTCGGCCTGGGAGGCCTCGTCGAACTGCACGTCGATCCGGGCGCAGGTCTTGCCGTCGCGCTCGAAGCCGATGACGGCGTCCCCGGCCCAGCCCTGGACGGCCTTCCACGCGACCTCGTAGTTGATCCGCTCGCCGAGGACGACGAGCAGCGACACCATCCCGAAATCGCCCCCGGAGTCCGGGACCACCTTCTCGCCGGCGGCCAGCTCGGGCGTCTTGACGTCGGCGATGGCCTGGTCGTCGACGTAGGCGTCGGGAAGGATGATCTGCTCCTCGGAGAGCGGCGGTCGGGTGAACAAGCCGTTGCGGCCGGCCATGCCCTCCCTGGCGATGACTGCGTCGAGCAGGGTGGGGCCGAAGGCATACGGGAAGCTCATCAGCTCGATGAACACCGGGTCGACGCCCTCGAAATCAGCATCGCCGGCCGTGTCGTCCTGCGCCTCGTACAGGGCGTCGCGGGCCTCGTCGGAGAGGGTTTCCTCCCACGCCGCCTGGACGTTGTCGGCATCTGCCTCGACCACGGCGGTGAACGCCAGATCGCCACCGGAGTTGGCCGCCTCGAACTTGGCGATCTTGAAGTTCTGGTCCTGGAGCGCGTGGGTGAGCTCGTGCACGAGGGTGGCGCGGCTCTCGTCGTCGAGCGTCTCGCCCCGAACGGAGACGCGCTGGTCGTCGAACCTGTACTGGCCGACCACGCCGTCACCCACCAGCTCCTCGAACATGGCCTCGAGGTCGACGTCGCCGTGGAGCAACCCGACGGCGCGGAGCAGGGCCGCCTGCCGATCGACCTCCGCCTCCTCCTCCGGGCTCAGTGCGTCGTGCTCGGTCAGGCCGCTCCGGAACGCGGCGTCGGAGAGGAAATCGACATACACGGGGTGGTCGAACTCGAGGCCGCGCTCGCGCTCGACGAAGGCCACCAGGTCCGTCACCCGGGGATCCCACTTCTTCGGATAGGGCTTGTCCGTCAGCTTGGTAGACGCCACGAGGCCACCCCCCACGGCTGCGCCGAGCACGACCAGGGCCAGCAGGGCCAACGGCCAGCGCCGGCGCCTGGGTAGGGACGAGGGAAGAAGGTCGCCGACCGGGGCGGTCGCCGGTGGCCAGGCGGGTCTCTGGTAGGGCGGTGCGTCGGCCCACGTGCCCGTCGCAACGGTGGCCGGGGCGGCGGCGAGGACTGCGTGCAGGTCGCAGGCGATGGCCGGCAGACCGACGGGGATGTTGCACCTGGTGCACAGCCCAGCGTTCTGGGTGCCGCAGCCCGGGCACGTGCGCGTCCAGGCCTGGGCCTCGAAGCTCTGCGCACACTGCGCGCATCGGACAACTGTCACGGGAAGACCCCTCTGCGACGGGCCCGGGACCATCCCGACGGCCCACGTGGACTGACCCCTACCTATCGACGAAAGAGGGGCGCTCTGCACCGTATCTTCACCATCCGGCGGGGACTTCTCGACACCCCGTCCGTATCCTCGACGACATGACTCGCCCGACGGTGGTGATCGTGGAGGACGAGGAACCCATCGCCGCCGCCGCCCGGCTGCGCAGCGAGGGATTCGACACCGAGATCGCCACCGACGGGCCGGGCGGGGTGGCGCTGGTGGACAGAATCAATCCCGATCTGGTGATCCTCGACCTCATGCTCCCGGGCATGGACGGGCTCGAGGTGTGCCGGCGCATCCAGCGGGACCGGCCGGTGCCCGTGCTCATGCTGACCGCCCGCGACTCGGAAACCGACCTCCTGGTGGGCCTGGCCGTGGGCGCCGACGACTACATGACCAAGCCGTTCAGCCCCCGCGAGCTCGTGGCGAGGGTCCGGACGATCCTGCGCCGGGTGGAGCGGTCCGAGGTGGCCGGGACCCTCCTGCGCCTGGGCGACGTGGAGGTCGAGGCGGCCAGCCGCAAGGTGCGGGTCAACGGCGAGGCGGTCCACGTCACCCCCACGGAGTTCGACCTCCTCACCCTCCTGGCCGGACGGCCGGGCGTGGTGTTCACCCGCGAGCAGTTGCTGGCCGAGGTGTGGGGCTACCGGGACGGCTCGGGCGCCCGCACCGTGGACTCCCACATCCGCTCGCTGCGCCGGAAGCTGGGCCACGACATCGTGCGCACGGTGCACGGTGTGGGATACGCGGCGGACGGCGTCGGCCGGTGAGGGAGCCCGCAGGGCGGACGGGGCCCGAGCGGCCCTCCGAGCGGATGGCACAACTGGTGCACCATCCCGGAGGAGTGGTGCACCGGTGAGCCTGCGGCCCCTCGACCGCCTGTCGTCGATCAAGCGCAAGCTGGGCGTGGCCATCGTCGTGGCGGTGGGCGTGAGCACCCTGGTGAGCTCCATCGGGTTCCGCCTCGGCGTCCCGCTGCTGCTCCGGCCCTGATCTCGGCCGCCATCGCGCTCGCCATGGTGCAGCTGCTGGCCCGCAGCATGACGTCGCCGCTGCGCGAGATGTCGGTCGCCGCCCGGGCCATGGCCGCTGGTGAGTATGGGCGACGGGTCACGGCCACGTCGCAGGACGAGGCGGGCGAACTCGCCCGCTCGTTCAACGAGGCCGACGCGGCGCGGGTGTTCGAGCGATTCTACCGCTCGGACGCAGCGCGCTCGTCACGCCAGGGCGGCGCCGGCCTCGGGCTCGCCATCGCCCGCTGGATCGTGGATCTGCACGGGGGCGAGATCCGCCCCGAGCGGCGGGAGCCACATGGCTGCCGCATGGTCATCGTCCTTCCTGGAGGAGCCCCAGGGGCGTCCGCTCCCGCGTGGCCGTGCCGTCAGGCCGAAGCGGTTCGCTCCTGGAGCAGACCCACGACCAGATCGCGCATGGAGAAGACCCCGTCGAGTCCACCGTCGTCGTCGACGACCACAAGATGGCGGAAGCCCTGCTCGCGCATGATCCGCGCCGCCTCGACGACTTCGAGCGAAGGGATGACGGTCTTCAGCTTCTTGAGCACGCATTCGCCGGCGGTGACGACATCGGGATCATCTCCTCGGGCAATCACCCGGAGCGCATCACGGTCGGTGATGAGGCCGATCGGCATGTCGTCGGTGACAACCACCGCCGAGCCGACGCCACGCTCCATCATCCAGGTGGCGGCATCGCGGAGGGTGTCGCCCGCCTCCACGGTCAACACTGCACGGGTGATGAGCGATCCGATCTCCATCGCAAGTCCCTCCGGTACCCGCCGGACGCATCTCGCCGCTGGGCGCATGGGACTCTAACGGGGGAAATGCGGCCACCGCCCGAAGCGGCGGATCTCGATGCGAGCGGGAGGTGCGACGCAAGCCCTGGAAGGGGTCGTTCGACGATGGCCCGTGCCGGAGCGGACCGACTCTGGCCTGGAATGACCCTGCGGTAGCATTCTCCGCTTGTGAATGTGAACACAATCGCAAGGTCGGAGGCCTCGCCATGGCGCTCGTACACCGGGTCCTGTACCCCCAGCCCATCATCTCGCTGGAGGACTTCCTCAAGCGGCGCGGCGGTCAAGGCATCGCGGCAGCCATGCAGATGGAACCAGGGGCCATCATTCGCACGATCGCCGAGGCCGGCCTGCGCGGGCGGGGAGGAGCCGGATTCCCGACCGGGGTCAAGTGGAAGACCGTGGCCGAAAACCGACTGCCCGATGAGGCGACGACGGTCATCGTAAACGCGGCCGAGGGCGAGCCCGGGACGTTCAAGGACCGGACCATCCTTCGCCGGAACCCCTATGTGGTGGTGGAAGGCGCTTTGGTGGCGGCCCGCGCCGTGGGGGCCGACCTGGTGGTGTTCGCGATGAAGCGCTCCTTCGCCGGTGAGGTCGACCGCACCCGCGCCGCCATCGAGGAGGTGGAGGACGCCGGTTGGAGCGAGGGGGTGAAGCTCGTCGTCTTCGAGGGCCCCGATGAGTACCTCTACGGCGAGGAGAGCGCCCTGCTCGAGACCATCGACGGGCGCTGGCCCTTTCCGAGGATCGTGCCCACCTTCCGTCGGGGGATCGAGACGGAGGCAACGGCCGATGCCCCGTCCGCGCCGGCGCTGGTGAACAACACCGAGACGATCGCCAACGTCGCCCGCATCATCGCCCGCGGCCCGACCTGGTTCCGGAACCTGGGCACGGAGCAGTCGCCCGGCACCATGGTGTGCACGGTGACGGGGAGGACCCGACGCCACGGGGTGGGTGAGGTCCAGATGGGCACCCCACTGCGGGAGGTGATCGAGGACATCGGGGGCGGGCCACAACCTGGCAGGTCCATCAAGGCGGTGCTGTCCGGGGTGGCGAACGCCGTGATCACCGCCGACATGCTCGACGCGCCGGTGAGCTACGAGGGTATGGCCGCCATCGGCAGCGGACTCGGGTCGGCGGCGTTCATCGTCCTCGACGATACCGTGGACATGGCTGCGGTGGCCGCGGGCGTCGCCCGCTTCCTGGCCGTGGAGTCCTGCGGACAGTGCTCGCCGTGCAAGCTCGACGGCATCGCCCTGTCCGATGCCCTGGGTGAGCTGAGCAGCTCCAACGGCGGCGAGCACGGCTACGGCGTCGTGCGCAAGCGGCTGGACACCATCGCCGACCGGTCCCGCTGCTACCTGGCCACCCAACAGCAGCTTGTCATCGGAAGCATCATCCGTCACTTTGGCGACGAACTGGCCGGCCATGCCTCCGGCAAGGCCGACCCCGTCGCCCCCGAGCTCATCGCCGAACTCCTCGACATCCGCGGCGGCCGGGCGTACCTCGACGAGCGCCACCGAAAGAAGCAGTGGGACTGGAGCTACAACCCCCGTGACTCCGGCACCGTTCCCGTCGAGCTCTACACGGCCAAGTCGCCTCCCTGGCGGATGTGAGGTCCCCAACCGCTCGCCACGCCGTCTGACCATGCCACGACATGTTTCCGAAGCAGAGGAGCCGCACGTGTGTGGAGCCGCTGGCTTCGCGGTGCGCGGCGGTACAGTCCCCGGGACCTGAGGCCATCGGAAGGAACGCAAATGCCCGAGCGAGACGGATATATCCCCGGTGTCCCCTGCTGGGTCGACACCAGCCAGCCCGATCCCGAGGCCGCCCTCCCCTTCTACGCCGGCCTGTTCGGGTGGGAGTTCGAGGACGTGATGCCCGAAGGGTCGGGAGCCAAGTACCTCGTCGGGCGCATTCGCGGCGGCGATGTGGCGGCGGTCGGATCGATCCCGGAGGGCGCTCCGCCGATGGCGATGTGGAACACCTACATCTGGGTCGAGAACGCCGACGAGACGGCGGCCAAGGCACGCGATGCCGGCGGCACCGTGGTGATGGAGCCCTTCGACGTCATGGAGGCGGGTCGGATGGCAGTCATCAGCGATCCCGAGGGAGCCGTGTTCTGCGTCTGGCAGGCGAAGGACCACAAGGGCGCGAAGATCGTCAACGAGCACGGCTCGCTCAATTTCAACGGCCTCGCCACCCGTGACTCCGCTGGCGCCGAGCAGTTCTACGGTGCGGTCTTCGGTTGGACGACGCTTGCCATGCCCGGCGGTTCGATGTGGACGCTGCCCGGCTACGGCGACCACCTCGAGGAGCGCACCCCCGGCCTCCGGGATCAGATGGCGCAGATGGGTGGGCCCGAGGGCTTCATCGACGTCGTTGCCGCCCTCAATGCGATCGCCGACGACGACTCCGAAGCGCCTGCGCACTGGAGCGTCACCTTTGCCGTCGACGACGCTGACGCCACGGCGGCCAAGGCGACGTCGCTTGGCGCAGAGGTGGTCGCCGGTCCCTTCGATGCCCCGTGGACCAGGACGACGGTGATCAAGGACCCGCAGGGGGCGACCTTCATCGCCAGCCAGTTCGTCCTCGAGAACAAGGACCTCGAGGTCGGATCGAACGGCAGCCTCGGGGCCGCCAAGGCCACGTCCACGTAATCGACGTCCCTGGCGCTGACGTGGATGGCAGGACGGTCGTCGTCAGCCAGGCATGAACCCGTGCGCCGCACGGTACGCGGCCCACACGTCGGCCGGAACCCTTCCTCTGGCGCTGACGGTCATCCCCGACAGCACCGCCCCTGGATGCCCGTTCCGATTGGGGCGCTACCGCCACGTACCCTCTGCTGCGTGCAGCCGCCCTTCCTTTCTCCCATGCTGCCGAGCGCAATGGCGCCGCCCCGGGACCTGAGCGGGTACCACATCGAGCCGAAGTGGGACGGCGTGCGCCTCGTCATCACGGTGCACGACGGCGAGATCAGCATGATCACGCGCAACGGTCGCGAGGTGCGATCGCACTACCCGGAGCTGGTCGGCCTGGTGGGGGCACTCGACGGTCGCTCCGCCGTCCTCGACGGCGAGGTGGTCACGTTCGACGAGAAGGGCGGCACGAGCTTCCAGCGACTACAGCAGCGCATGCATGTCGCGCGGCCTTCGCCGGACCTGCTGGCCGACGTCCCCGTGCTGGCCATGCTCTTCGACGTGCTGTGGCTCGACGGCGAGCTGCTCACCGGGCTCCCGCTGACCGAGCGGCGGCGGCGCCTCGAGGAGCTCCCGCTCGAAGGCCCGAACTGGCACCTCACCCCGCTGCTCCCCGCCGCGCCGGTGGACGAGCTGCTGCGGGCGTGCAAGGCCGTCGGCATGGAGGGCTACGTCTTCAAGCGGGCCGAAGCCGCCTACTTCCCGGGCCGGCGGTCGACGGCGTGGATCAAGCTCAAGTGCATCCAGCGCCGTGAGTTGGTGGTGGGCGGGTGGACCGAGGGGGAGGGCGGTCGCAGCGGCTCCATCGGGGCGTTGGTGGTGGGGCTCTACGGCCTCGACCGGGAGACCGGCGGCAGCGACGGGCAGCTGCGGTACGTGGGCAAGGCCGGGTCCGGCCTCACCGAGGACTGGATCCGCCAGCTCACGACGGTCGCCCAGCGCTTGGGAATCGGCGACAACCCCTTCACGGAACGCCTCTTGAACGTCCACTTCCTCGAGCCGCTGCTGATCGCCGAGGTGGCCTACGGCCTCGTCACCGACGGGGGGACGCTTCGCCACCCCACGCTCCAGGGCTTCCGCACCGACCTCGATCCCGCCGACATCGTCGCCGACGAGGAGCTCCAGGACATCCTCGACCGCCGCGACCTGAGGATGCGCGTCCGGGTCTGAGGGCCCCACGTGGTTTCCCGGCGCCGTCCGGGGAACAATGGGGGCATGGCCAGATCGATCTGGGGTGGCGCCATCAGCTTCGGGCTGGTGAACGTGCCCGTGAAGCTCTACACCGCAGTGCGGAAGAAGGACGTCCGCTTCCACCAGATCCATGCTCCTGACGGGGCGCGCATCAACCAGAAGCGGGTGTGTTCCGCCGACGGCGCTGAGGTGGCGTACGAGGACATCGTCAAGGGCTACGAGATCGCCAAGGGCCAGTACGTGATCATCGAGCCCGAGGAGCTGGAGTCACTCGATCCGGAGACCACGCACACGATCGACATCGAGGACTTCGTGCAGCTGGACGAGATCGACCCGCTGTTCTTCGACGCCTCCTACTACGTGCTGCCCGACGCCCGGGGCGAGAAGGCCTACCGCCTGCTGCTTGAGGCCATGCGCGACGCCGGCAAGGTGGGCATCGCCAAAGTCGTGATGCGATCCAAGCAGTACCTGGTGGCAGTGCGGCCGGTGGGCGAGGCGCTGGTGATGTCCACCATGAACTTCGCCGACGAGGTCGTGGGCCAGGACGAGCTCGACGGGCTGCCCGGGCCGTCGGAGGGCGTGAGCGACCGGGAGCTGAAGATGGCCAGCCAGCTCATCGACTCCCTGTCCACCGACTTCGACCCGAGCAGGTACGAGGACACCTACCGCGAGAAGGTGCTCGAACTCATCGAGCGCAAGGCCGAGGGCCAGGAGATCGTGGCGCCCACCGAGACGAAGACCTCCACGCCGGTGGTCGACCTCATGGCCGCCCTGGAAGCCTCACTGGCCGCTGCCAAGGGCGACTCCAGGACCAAGGACAAGGCCCGTGACAGCGACGATGCCGAGGACGCCAAGGCGGGCCGGAAGGCGTCGTGAGCACACGGTGCCCGTGCTGTCGGCGCGGCGCCGGTCCGTCCCACGCCGATCCGGTCATCCGATCCGGACCGCCGCGTCACCGAGCCGCTGACCGGTCACCGTGCGGGCGCCAGCACGGTGGCTGAACGCACGGCGAAGCAGTCCGGGGTCACCGTCGAGGTCGGGGACCGCCGGCTCAGCCTGTCCAACCTCGACAAGGTTCTGTACCCGGAGGCCGGCTTCACCAAGGGACAGGTGATCGGCTATTACCAGCAGATCGCGCCCGCCCTGCTCCCCCACCTGGCCGGCCGGCCGCTCACGCTCAAGCGCTACCCCAACGGGGTGGACAGCAAGTTCTTCTACGAGAAGCGCTGCCCCACCCACCGGCCCGACTGGGTGCAGGTCGCCCCCGTGTGGAGCGGCCACAACCAGGACACCATCTGCTACTGCGTGGCGGCGGACCTGGCCACGCTGGTGTGGATGGCCAATCTGGCGGCCCTCGAGCTGCACCCGTCGCTGTCGAGGGCGGACGGGATCGAACGCCCGACCCTGATGGTCTTCGACCTCGACCCCGGTCCGCCGGCCACCGTCGTCGAGTGCTCCCGTATCGCGCTGCGCCTGCAGGAGATGTTCGGCCAGATGGGCCTGCAGAGCGTGGCCAAGACGTCGGGCTCCAAGGGCATGCAGCTGTACGTGCCCCTCAACACGCCCGTCACCTACGAGGGCGGCACCAAGGACTTCGCCCTGGCCGTTGCCCAGCTGCTCGAGAAGCGGTACCCGGCCGAGGTCACCTCGAACATGAAGAAGGACCTGCGGCCAGGCAAGGTCTTCATCGACTGGAGCCAGAACGACCAGCACAAGACGACGGTGTGCGTGTACTCGTTGCGGGCCCGGCCCCGGCCCACCGTGTCGACGCCGGTGACCTGGGACGAGGTCGCCGCCACCGCCGAGTCCGCAGATCCGGGCTCGCTGGTCTTCGAGGCGGACGACGTGGTGGAGCGCGTGCGCCGGCTGGGCGACCTTTTCGCCTGCCTCAACGAGGTCGAGCAGACCCTGCCCCGACTCGCTTGACCGCTGCTCCTCCCGACATCGCCGTGACGCCGGCCGCACTGGCGCGCACCGCCGGTTCGGGGTGGCGCATGGGCGCCCTCCTGGCCCTGTTCGCAGGGCTGGTGGCCGCCTTCTCGCTGCCGTCGTGGGGGTGGTGGCCACTCGGCATCGCCGGCGTGGCCGCTCTTCCGGCGCTGCTCGCCGACCGAGGAGCGAGGGGCAGGGCGATGGTCGGTGTCGGCTTCGGCGCCGGCTTCTTCATCCCCGGGCTGTGGTGGATGGGCGAGTTCAACGCGGCGGGCGCCGGCCTGGTGATGGTGCTGGAGACCGCCTTCGTTACTGCCGCTATGGCGGCCGTGCCACCCGGGAGGGGACGCACCGTCGCGCTGCCCGGCGTCCTGGTGCTGGCCGAGGCGGTGCGCGGGGCGATCCCCTTCGGTGGCCTTCCCATGGCCGGGCTGGCCCTCGGGCAGGCCGACGCACCGATGGCGGGAGCAGCCCGCGTCGGGGGCCCGCTGCTGGTGCTGGCCCTGATCGCCATCGCCGCCGTGGGCGTGGCCGAACTCGCGGCACGGCGCTGGGCGCCGGCCGCCCTCGCCCTCGGCCTGGCCGTCGCCGCCACGCTGGCCAGCGCGGTAGCGCCCGATGGCGGCGCCGGCCGACCGCTCGACACGGCGGTGGTGCAGGGGGGCGGCCGGCGTGGATTCACCGGTGCCGAAGGGGACGACCCGGCCGAGGTCCTCGCCCGCCACCTGGCCGCCAGCGACGACGTGCAAGGGTTGGTGGACCTGGTGGTGTGGCCCGAGGACGTGATCGACGTGGAGGGACCGATCGGTGGGCAGCCGGAGGGCGCCCTCCTGGCCGACGTGGCCCGTCAGGTGGACGCCACACTCGTCGCCGGGGTGGTGGAGGGCGCCGGGCCTGAACGGTTCCGCAACGCAGCGGTGGCATGGGGGCCCGACGGGGCCGTTGTCGACCGCTTCGAGAAGGTCCACCGGGTCCCGTTCGGCGAGTACGTCCCGGGCCGGGCGTTCTTCGGCCGCTTCGCCGACCTGTCCCCAATTCCCCGTGACGCCATCGCCGGCAAGGGCCCCGGCATCCTGCACACGCCCGTCGGGGACCTGGGCGTGATGGTGTCGTACGAGGTGTTCTTCGCCGACCGGGCGCGCGGTGCGGCCCGGGCCGGCGGCCGACTGCTCCTGGTGCCCACCAACGCCGCTTCGTTCAGCACCAGCCAGGTGCCGTCGCAACAGCTGGCGTCGGCCCGGCTGCGGGCCATCGAGACCGGACGCGACCTGGTGCAGGCGGCGCCCACCGGCTACAGCGCGGTCATCGACAACCGGGGCCGCGTCACGGTCCGCTCCACCCTGGGCCGGCGCCAGGTGCTCCACCGCACCGTGCAGCTGCGGTCGGGCCTCACGCTGTATGTGCGGGCCGGCAACGCCCCCGTGCTGGCCCTCGCCGCCATAGCGCTCGCCACCGGGTGGGCAGTCAGGCGGCGGGCGCGAGCGTGACCGAGGTGACGACGGCGAGGTGACGACGGTGTCGGCTGGTCAGGCGACGATCTCGTCGGCCAGGGCGGTGCGCAGGTCCTCGTCCTGGACGAAGACCAGCTTGTTGAAGATGACGAACTTTGCCACCCACAACACCCCGAAGGCGGCGATGACGGCGGCGTTGATGATCATGGCCTGGGCGAAGCGGCCCGAGGTGAGCTCGTGTGCCCTGGTCTCGGCGAAGTCGGCCGTCCAGGTGGAGAAGACCAGGCCGAGGAGGGCAAGGCCCCAAAACGGGACGATCTCCTTGAGGAAGTGCGAGCGGCCGGTCTTGCCCCACGTCCACCGCCGGTTGAGGTAGTAGGACGGGATGCCGCCGATCACGCACGCCAGCAGGTTGGCCGACTTGGCCGTCCAGTGCAGGCCCGCGTACAGGGTGAACAGCGCAATCTGGCTGACGACCACGGTGACCACCGAGACGAGCATGTAACGCACCGCCTTCTGGCCCCCGGGGGTCTTCGACCGCGCCCGGAGGCTGCTCAGCGTTGACACCACCGGTCGATCCTAGAGGCCTCGGCGCCGGACCTCGATCAGGCGCCCATGGCGTGGTAGCCGCCGTCGACGTGGACCATCTCGCCGGTGGTGGCGGGAAACCAGTCGGACAGCAGGGCGGCGCACGCCCGGGCCACCGGTTCGGCGTCGCCCACGTCCCAGCCGAGCGGCGCCCGCGCCGACCAGGCTTCCTCAAAGGCCGAGAAACCGGGAATGGAGCGGGCCGCCACCGTGCGGATCGGGCCGGCGGCCACCAGGTTCACCCGGATGCCGAAGGGACCGAGGTCGCGGGCGAGGTAGCGGCAGGTCGACTCGAGCGCCGCCTTGCACACGCCCATCCAGTCGTAGGCCGGCCACGCCTGGCGGGCGTCGAAATCGAGCCCCACGATCGACCCGCCGTGCTCCTTCATGAGCGGCAGGGCGGCGGCGGCCAGCGCCTTGAACGAATAGGTGGACACGTGCAGCGCGGTGGCCACGTCGTCCCACTCGGCCTTCAGGAAGTCCCCGCCCAGACACGACGGCGGGGCGAAGCCGATGGCGTGGATCACGCCGTCGAGGCGACCCCACCGGGCGCTCAGGTCCTCGGTGAGCCGGGTCAGGTGGGCGGGGTCGGTGACGTCGAGCTCCAGCACGTCGGGTGGGCGGGGCAGGCGGCGGGCGGCCCGCTCCGTCAGCTTCATGGGCCGGCCGAACGACGTGAGCACCACCTCGGCGCCCTGCTCCTGGGCCACCCGCGCCACGCTGAAGGCGATCGAAGCCTCCGTGAGCACACCGGTCACCAGCAATCGCTTGCCCGAAAGCAGCATGAAGGACTCCTCAGGTTTGGTTGGAACGCCGCCGGCCGCCCCCGCCGCCGAAGGCGGCCCCGACGGCTGGCGGCAAAGAAGAACGGGCGGAGGCAGGCCGCCTCCGGCGGCCTGCTGGAGCGCCGTCAGCTCGGTGAGCAACCTCCGGTTGCGAACCGAAACTCATAACGGCGTGTTGGCGTGCCGGCGCGTGACCAGGCTCTCGCGCTTGGTGCGGAAGGCAGCGAGTGCGGCGGCCACTGCCCGGCGGGTCTCTCCGGGCTCGATGACGTCGTCCACGAAGCCCCGCTCGGCCGCCACCAGCGACGAGCAGTAGTTCGCCGCGTAGTCGGCCTCCAGCAGGTCCCGCTCCCGCTCCCGCTCGGCCTCGTCGTCGATGGCGGCCAGCCGTGTCCGGTGGAGCACGCTCACCGCGCCGGCCGGCCCCATGACGGCGATCTCGGCCGCCGGCCAGGCGAGGCTGATGTCGCCGCCCAGGCCGCGCGAGTCCATCACGATGTAGGCCCCGCCGTACGCCTTGCGTAGTACCACCGACACGCGCGGCACAGTCGCCGCCGCGTAGGCGTGCACGAGCTCGGCGCCGTGGCGGATCATCCCCCGCCACTCCACGTCCCTACCCGGCTGGAAGCCCGGCGTGTCGACGAAGGTGAGCAGCGGCACGTTGAACGAGTCGCACAGCTGCACAAAGCGGGCCGCCTTGCGGGACGCGTCGATGTCGATGGTGCCCGCCATGACCGACGGCTGGTTGGCCACCACCCCGACGGGCAGGCCGGCCACGGTGGCCAGGCCGGTGACCATGCTCGGCGCGTGCAGGGCACGGACCTCGAGGAACGAGTGCTCGTCGACCACGTCCTCCACCACGACCCGCACGTCGTAGGAAGCGGTGGCCCGGTCGGGCACCGACGCTGCAGCGACCTCGGTCTCCCGGTCGACGGGATCAGTGACGTATCGGGCGGGCGGTTCCTCGTTGTTGTTGGCCGGCAGGAAGGCCAGATAGTCGAGCACGACGCCAAGCGCCTCGTCCTCGTCGGCCGCCTCGGCCCACGCCACGCCCGTCTTCACCATGTGGACAGCGGGGCCGCCCAGCTCGTCGTGGGTGACCTTTTGACCGGTGAACCCCCGTACCACCGCCGGCCCACTCACATAGGCGTACGAATCCCTGGTGACGACGACCACGTCGGCCAGGCCCAGCAGCAGCGCAGGGCCGGCCAGGCACGGACCGCTCACCACCATGGCCACCGGCACCACGCCCGACGCGGCGGTGAGCGCCCGGGCCACCTGGCCCCATGCGTGCAGCGAGGCGATGCCGTGGCTCACGTCGGCCCCCGACGTGGCCAGCAGGCCGATGATGGGCGCACCGAGGTCGGTGGCGGCGCGCACGAGGCGGGCCACCGTCTCGCCCTCGGCCGGACCGATGGCGCCCCTGTGCTCGCCCCCGCCGAGACGGAACAGGCCCATGGGCCGCCCGTCGAGCTCGGTGAGCTCGGCCAGGGCTGCAGCCGAGCGCTTGCGGGCCAGCGGCACCTCCCGCCCGTGCTCGTGCGATCCGCCGGGCAACGGCCCCGGAGCAGGATGGCCGTCGGGGCCCGACAGCTCGTCCCCCGCTGCGCCCGCCCCGGAACCGGCGCCGGCCTCCCGGGCCTGCGTCACCCCTGCTCGGCCCGTACCACCAGGGTGGCGTTGTGGCCGCCGAACCCGAACGAGTTCGACAGGACGGGGCCGGACGCGGCGCGCGGCTCACCGCGGACGATATCGATGGTGACGGCCGCGTCGGTGCGCTCGTGGTTGGCGGTGGGCGGCACGAGGCCGTTGCGCGCCGAGAGGATGGAGGCCACCGCCTCCACGGCGCCGGCGGCGCCGATGAGGTGGCCGGTGACGCCCTTGGTGGACGTGACGGGCGGCGGGCTCCCGGCGAACACCTTCACCAGCGCCTCCGCCTCGGCCGCGTCGTTGAGGGGGGTGGACGTACCGTGGGCGTTGACGTGGCCGATGTCGGCCACCCCCACCCCGGCGTCCTCCAGGGCCAGCTCCATGCACGCCACCGCGCCGCTGCCGTCGGGCGACGGTGCGGTGATGTGGTGGGCGTCGGAGTTGCGCCCGTAGCCCATGATCTCGCCGTAGATGCGGGCGCCGCGGGCCTCGGCCAGGTCCCAGCGCTCGAGCACGAGGAAGGCGGCGCCCTCGCCCATGACGAAGCCGTCCCGGTCGACGTCGAACGGGCGCGACGCCCGGGCCGGATCGTCGGAGCGGCCGCTGAGCGCCCCCATCCGGGCAAAGGCGGCCATGGCCACGGGCGTGATGGCGGCCTCCGCCCCGCCGGCCACCACAACGTCGGCCGAACCGTCCCGGATGAACCGGACGGCCTCCCCGACCGCGTGCGTACCCGCCGCGCACGCGGTGGCGATGCAGATGTTTGGCCCCTTCCATCCGTGGCGCATGGCGATGGTGCCGGCGGTGGCGTTGGCCATCATCATGGGGACGAGGAACGGGCTGACCCGCATGGGGCCACGCTCGAAGAGGACCTTCTCCTCCACCTCCTGCGTCCACAGGCCGCCCACGCCGGTGCCCGCCACCACGCCGCAGCGGTTGGGGTCGACCCCGATGTCACCGGCGTCGGCCAGGGCATCGGCGGCGGCGGCGTAGCCGAGCTGGGTGACCCGGTCGGCGCGCCGGGCCTCCTTGTGGCCGAAATAGGAGCCGGGGTCGAAATCGGGGACCTCGCAGGCGAAGCCGACCGGCTGCTCGGTGGCGTCGTACCGGGTGATGGGCGCGGCAGTTGGCCTGCCCTCGAGCAGGTTGGCCCAGAAGGTCGCCAGGTCGGAGCCGGCCGGCGTCTTCACGCCCATGCCGGTGACCGCCACCCGGGGCCGGCCGCGGTGGTCTGTAGCACTCATCGGTGTCCTCCTGCCACTAGGTCCCGACGGGGAGCTTGCCCAGCACCACGTCGACCGCCTGGCCCACGGTGGTGATCTCGCCCAGCTCCTCTTCGGGGATGGTGACGTCGAAGCGCTCCTCGAGCGCCATCACCAGCTCGACCAGATCGAGGCTGTCTGCCTCCAGGTCGTCCTTGAACCGGGCCTCCTCGGCCACGAGGTCGGCATCGACGCCCAGCACCTCGACTGCGGCCTCCTTCACCGCTGTCAGGACCTCAGTTCGCTCCATGTTCTGCTCCTTCAGGTCGTGCAGCCGATCGACGGCCGCCGTCTCGATCTCGATCTCGTGTGCATTCCAGCAGGGTCAATGACCCATACCCAAGCCGCCGTCGACAGGCACAACGGCTCCTGTGACGTAGGCCGCAGCGGGAGAGCACAGGAAGGCCACCACCGCTCCCACCTCCGCGGGCGTGCCCATTCTCCCAAGTGGGACGGCTGCCGTCATTTCCGCCCGGCGCTCGTCGGTGATCGCCTCGATCATGGCGGTCTCGATGGGGCCCGGCGCGACCAGGTTCACGGTGATGCTGCGGGAGCCGAGCTCCCGGGCCAGCGACCGGGTGAGGCCGATGAGGCCGGCCTTGGTGGCGGCATAGTTGGCCTGCCCGCCGGCGCCGACCGACCCGACGACCGAACCCATGTTCACGATGCGGCCCCACCGCCGGCGCACCATGCCCGGCACGGCCCGGCGGGTCACGTGGAAGGCGCCGTCCAGGTTGGTGGCCACGACCTTGCCCCACTGCTCGGCGCTCATGCGCATGAAGAGACCGTCGGCGGTGATGCCGGCGTTGTTCACCAGCACCTCCACCGGCCCGAGTCCCTGCTCGATCTCGGTATAGGCGGCGTCGACGGTGGCCGGATCGGTGACGTCGATGTGCACGGCCAGGCCTCCCACGCCGGCCGCAGTCTTCTCTGCCGCCTCCCGATTGGCGCCGTAGCCCACCGCCACCCGGTGGCCGCTGGCGGCCAGGGCTTCGGCCACGGCCTGCCCGATGCCGCCCGAGCCCCCGGTGACGAGGGCCACCCGGCCGGCATCGCCCGCCGGCGTCGCTTTGCTCGCGGATTTTGTCACCGGTGCGTTGCCCACGGCCCGTCCTCCCGGGCCGGTCACTGATGGACCGGTCATGCCGGCTCCCCGTCCCAGCGCAGCACGGCGCTGGCCCACGTCATCCCGGCCCCGAAGCCGGAGAGGAGGACGATGTCTCCCTTGTGCAGGCGACCCTGCTCGGACGCCTCGGTCATGGCGATCGGGACGGACGCGGCCGAGGTGTTGCCGTAGCGGTCGAGGTTGACCACGGCGCGTTCCATGGGGACCCTGAGCCGGCTGCAGGCCGCCTCGATGATCCGGAGGTTGGCCTGGTGAGGCACGAACACATCGACGTCGGCCGGGGTGAGCCCGGCCCGCTCGAGGGCGATGACGGCCGACTCCACCACGATGCGCACGGCCCGGCGGAAGACCTCGCCGCCCTCCATGCGCATGTACCGGTCGCCCACCGGCACCTCGAGCAGGGGGGCGGCCGAACCGTCGCAGCCGAGGTCCCACGCCAGCAGGCCGGCGGTGGGGTCGAGCGGGCGGCCGAGGACGGCGGCACCGGCGCCGTCGCCGAACAGGATCCGGGTGCTGCGGTCGTCGGGGTCGGTGATGCGGGTGAGGGTCTCGGCGCCGATGAGCAGGACCGGCTGATCACCGGCCATGCCCGCCGCTGCCACCAGGCCGTACACGAAGCCGGCGCAGGCGGCGCCGACGTCGAGGGCGCCGCAGCGCAGTCCGAGCAGCTCCTGCACCAGCGAGGCGGCCGACGGCAGCACCTGGGGTGCCGTGCACGTGGCCACCAAGATCAGCCCGATATCGCCCGGCGTGAGGCCGGCGTCCTTGATGGCGGCGGCGCCGGCGGCCGCGCCGAGGGTGACAGCCGTGTCCGACGGCGACGCCACCCGGCGCTCACGGATGCCCGTGCGCTCGACGATCCAGGTGTCGCTCGTGTCGAGCATGCGCTCGAGATCGGTGTTCGTGAGCCGGCCGTCAGGCACCGCCATGCCCAGGCCGAGAACTGCTGCGTTCAACTAGCTGACCCGGAGCCAGGCCACCGGCTGGCCCTCGCGTACCCGCTCACCGGCCTGCGCCATCATCCCCACGAGCCGTCCGGCGAAGGCACTCCTCACGGGCAGCTTGCGCCCGCCGACCTCCACCATGCCGACGACCTGGCCCTCCTCGACGACGCCGCCCTCGGCGGCGCTCTCGTCGTCGACCGGGTGGAACACGCCGACGGCCGGCGCCAGGATCACACGCTCGGGCACACCCAACTGCTCACCCTGCGTCAAAACCGGACTCACGATTGGGCCCTTTCGAGATCGTCGGTGCTGCGAACGTTGATGCCCGGCGCGATGCGGCGGGCCAGACCTGCCAGCGTCGTGCCAGGACCGACCTCCACCAGCTCGGTGGCGCCCATGCGCACGAGGGTCTCCACGGACTGGCGCCACCGCACGGGGTGCACCAGATGATCGGCCAGTCGCCGGCGCCAGCCGGCGCCGTCCCCGTAGGCTTGGCCGTCGCCGTTGGAGACGACGGGTGTGGCGGTGGCCAGCAGCTCGGCATCCTCCAGGTCGTCGGCGAAGGCCACCCGGGCCTCCTCCATCAGCGGGGTATGGAAGGCGCCGCCGACCTGCAGGCGGGTGGTGCGGCGCACCCCGGCGGCCGGCGCCGCGCCCACGGCACAATCGACCCCTTCGGGGGTACCGGCCACCACGACCTGCCCGGGGGCGTTGTCGTTGGCGACCCAGCAGGCGCCGGGGGCTGTCGCACACACGGCGTCGGCCTGCTCGGGGGTGGCGCCCAGTAGGGCCACCATCTGCCCCTGTGTGCGGTCGGCCGCCCGCTGTGTGTGACCGGCGCGGCGGGCGGCGAGGCGGATCCCCTCGTCGAACGGCAGCGTGCCGGCCGCCATCAGGGCGGTGATCTGCCCCAGGGAGTGGCCTGCGAACGCCACCGGCTCGCCGATGGACCGCCCGACCTTCTCCCACGCCATCAACGACGACAGGAGCACGGCCAGCTGGGCGTCCTCGGTGCGGTCCAGCTTGGCGTCAGGATCGAGAAGGAGCGGCGACAGGTCGCGGCCGAGCACTCGCTCCGCCCGCTCCACCACCGACCAGACCTCGTCGTCCCGCCACTCCTCGCCCAGGCCGGGGCGCTGCGCGCCTTGACCAGGGAACATGACACCTACGGGCACGGAGGACCTCTTGCTGGGGGGCGGGGGACTACCTTTCAGGTTCCGACCCCGGCTGTTCACCGTTCGTTACACAATCAGTCGGAAGATTCGCGAACGTCATATTAGGTTGCGCCCATGGGGGAGCTTCGGGATGGTGCCGGCGGCGCCGGCGGCGAAAACGACTTCGTCGCCCTCCTCCCCCACCGCCCGCCCTTCCTGTTCGTCGACGTGGTCGACGGCTGCGAGCCGGGCAGGTCGTGCGACGGCCGTTACCTGGTCACGGGCAACGAGCCGTTCCTCGCCGGCCACTTCCCCGGTAACCCGGTCGTGCCCGGCGTCATCCAACTGGAGGCGCTGGCCCAGGTGGGGGCGGTGGCGCTGCGGGCCCATCCCGACTTCGCCGACCGGCTCCCCTTGTTCGGGGGCGTCGAGAAGGCCCGCTTCCGCCGCATCGTGCGGCCGGGGGACGAGATGACGCTGCACATCGTCATCGAGCGCCTCAGCAGCCGGGGCGGCTGGGGCGACGCCCGGGCCACGGTGGGCGGCGTCGTCGTGTGCGACGCCCGCATCTTCTTCACCTTCGCACCGGCCGTTTCGTAGCCGCGACGCCGCCGGCCGCGCTTGGTGGCTGACGGTTCACGCGGATGTCGCCGTGAATTCGGACCGCCGGCTCCGCGACGCGGCCGCCTCGGCCGGGTGGCCGGTAGTGCGGCTCTCGTAGAGCTGCATCCGGAGCGATCCGACGCCGGTCTCCGGATCCAGATCGCATCGGAACATCAGTCGCCGGGCAGGACGACGAAAGCCGGCTCGACAACGGGCGCCGGCGCAACAGCGCCGGCGCCGGTCTCCGCTCGCGCCAGCCACAGGGCGGCGGCCGTGGTGAGGGCGAATCCGGTGGCGGCGACGACAGCGAGGCCGGGGCGGGCGCCGTCGCCCAGGGCGAGCACACCGACGGCGGCCGGAACGAGCGTCTCGGTCACGACACAGGCGGCGGTGATGGTCGTCACCCGGCCCCGCTGGAGGGCCGCTGCGAACAGCAGAAGGCCGAGGCCGACATAGGCAACCAGGGTCCATGCAAGGGGGTCGACGACCAGCGCCGGATGGGGCGGGGCGGCCATGACGCTACCGGTCATGCCGAAACCGGCGAAGGCGAGGCCGCCGAGTGCACCGAGGGCCATGCCCGGGCGGGAGCCGGCGGGGCGCCGTTCCACCCACGCCGCCAACAGGACGAGGACGGGGATGCCGGCCACCAGCAGCCCCGAGGCCATGCCGCGACCGGGGTCTGTCCGCCCGGGCGCCGCTGACAGACCAAGCAGCACGAGGCCGGCCACGATGCCGGCGACCGCCAGGCGCTCGGCCGGCCGCAGCGCCTCTCGTGCCACCACGGCGGCGACGACTGCGGTCACCGCGAGAGCGGACGCAAGCGCCGCCTGCACGACGAACAAGGGAAGGAGCCGCACCGACCACGCCGTCAAGGCGAAGCCCACCCCGTCGAGTGCCAGCCCGAGCAGATACGGCCCCTGGCGCCCGAGACGGCCGAGAAGGCGGATGTCGAGGGCGCGGCCGACGTCCGCGCGGGCGGCCGACGCGTGCTGGAGCACCGACGCCACCCCGAAGCAGACCGCCGCCACCAAGGCGCCGGCGAACGGGGCAGTCAGCATGCCGGAACGGCGCCGGTGGACGGCTCCACCGCCGCCCGACCAGGGCCCGTGAACGGGGCGGTCACCACTCCGTGAGGTCGGAGCGCCCGTCGGTGAACATCGAGCGGGGCGGGGGAAAACCGTTGAAGTGCGAGGCGTAGCTGGTCGTGTAGGCGCCGGCCGAGCCGATGTACACGTGCTGGCCTTCGGCCAGATCAGCGGGCAGCAGTGCGCCATAGAACATGGTGTCGCTGCTGTCGCACGACGGCCCGGTCACCGTGAACGGCACCAGGGGCGACGAGTCGGGGCCGTCGGTCCGCAGGGGGAACCGCCACCGGCCACCGGTCTGCACCGCCTCCATCATCCCGTTGTAGCCACCCACGTCGAGGTAGCACCACGGGCCGTCACGTCGGTCGTCCACGCCGATGACGGTCGCCACCAGGACGCCGCTTTCTGCCACCAGGAACCGCCCGGGCTCGGCGACAACCACGGGCGGACGGTGGGGCAGGCGGTCGAGGGCCGCTCGGATGCCGGCGGCGATCTCCTCGAACTCGGGAACCGGGTCGCAGTAGCGGGCCGGAAACCCGCCGCCGATGTCCAGCATCTCGAGCCCGATCCCGTGCCGCTTCAGCAGGCGCAAGAGCACGCCGCACTGGGCGATGGCACGCGGCCACGCGGTGGCGTCGGCGCACTGCGACCCCACGTGGAATGTCACGCCGTAGACGTCCAGGCCGAGATCCCGGGCCAGGAGGAGGAGGCGGCAGGCCTCATCGACCGACGTCCCGAACTTCTCCGACAGCGGGAAGAGGCTGTGGTTGTCGTTGACCCGCAGGCGCACGTAGACCTTGCTACCGGGAGCGTGGGCGGCGAGCTTGTGCAGTTCGCCTTCGCCGTCGAAACCGAACAGGCGGACGCCGCTGCGGTAGGCGTCACGGATGTGGCCGGCCGGCTTGACCGTGTTGCTGTAGAGCGCCGTCTCGGCGTCGCCCCCAGCGGACCGCACCATCTCGAGCTCGAACAGCGAGGCGATCTCGAAGCCGGCGCCCAGTGCCACGAGCGAGCGCAGCACGGTCGGCGCCGGGTTGCACTTCACCGCGTAGGAGATCGCCGTGTCGGGAAGGCACGCCCGCATGGCCGCGTAGCGGGCGGCGATGACCGAGGTGTCGCAGAGCAGCACCGGGGTCGGATGACCGAACGGCCCCAGCGATTCGGGCGTGAGCGCCATCGGCCAGTGGGCGCCCAGCGGCGCCGGCGGAACGGCATGAATGATCTGCGTGGACATCGGCGTCGTCTCCCCATGGCGTCTCGTCGCTGCGTACGACCGCCGCCGTTGGAAGCCTCGGTCCATCCCACCGGCTCCTTGAGGGAAATCCGGGAATACTCCGTGTCGGGGATTGTGTCGGGAGCATGAACTTCCGCCAGACTGCCGGAATCGGGGGAAACACCGGTCCAGTCATCGCCGCACGATGCCGATCAGTGCGAGGTGCAAGCCCGCCTCCGAGCGAGGGTCCCTTTCGGCGCCCATGTCGCGACGACCGTCGGCGCGACCATTGTCTGGGTCGTCTACCTGGCGTTCCACCAGGGCTCCGTCGCCGCCCGGCTCGCCTCCAACCTCGGCCTGATCACCGCCGCATTCATCGCCGCCGCCTCGTGCGCAGCCACCGGGCGCCGCAGCGATGACGGGTCGAGACGGGCGTGGTTCCTGTTCGCCGCCTCCGGCGCTTCGTGGGGGCTCGGGCAGACCACGTGGACCTTGTACGAGACTGTCCTCGGCCGCACCGTTCCCTTCCCGTCCCTCGCCGACATCGGCTACCTCGGCGCCGTGCCGCTCGCTGTCGCCGCTCTCCTGTCCATGCCGAGCACGGCCCGCAGCTCGGCCAGCCGGGTTCGCATGGTGATCGACGGCCTGGTGACGGCCAGCTCGCTCATGGTCGTGAGCTGGGCAGTGGTGCTCGGCCCGCTGGTGCACGCCGACGGACAGGGCCTCCTGCGGCTGGTGATCAGCCTCGCTTACCCCGTGGGCGACGTGGTAATGGTGACGATGGCCCTGGCCTACCTGTCCCGGTGCCGGAGGGCGGACGGCGCGCCACTGGGAAACCTGGTCCTCATCAGCGGCGCACTGATGTCTCTCGCCGTAGCGGACAGTGGCTTCACCTACCTCACCACCAAGGGCCACTACCAGTCAGGGAACCTGATCGACGCCGGCTGGTTCGTCGGCTTCTCCCTGCTGTTCCTCGCTTCCCGCAGCCAGGGCCACTTCCACCCCCGCTCGTCGCCGGACGAGATCCCCCGCCGAGCCGCCGCGGCCACGCCGTACATCGCCGTGCTCGGCGCCATCGGGGCGGCCGGGGCGCTGCAGATCTTCGGCGGCAGCATCGAGGCGTTCGTCGTCTGGGACCTGGTCGTCACCATGTTGCTCCTGGTCGCCCGCCAGTACCTGTCGATCCTCGAGAACCACAGTCTGGCCCGCACGCTGGAAGAGCGCGTGCGGGTACGGACCGACGAGGTGCGCAAGAACGAGGAGCGGTTCCACTCCCTGGTGCAGCACTCGTCGGACGTGGTGACGATCCTCGAGCCCGACGGCCTCGTTCGGTACCAGAGCGCCTCGGCGGAGCGGGTCTTCGGCTACGAACCCGACCTGCTCACCGGCACCGCCTTCGCCGACCTGGTGCACCCCGACGACATGGGCGTCTTCATCGACTCCGTCGGCCAGGCCGAGCGCCGGCCCGGCGGGACGGCGCTGGTGGAGCTCGGGCTCCTGCACCGCGACGGGCACTGGTGCCGCTCCGAGACGGCCATCACCAACCTGCTCGACGAGCCAAGTGTGCGTGGCGTGGTGCTGAACACCCGTGACATCAGCGAGCGCAAGCTCCTCGAGGAGCAGCTGATGCACCAGGCGTTCCACGACCCGCTCACCGGCCTGGCCAACGCCTCGCTGTTCCGCGACCGCGTCGGTCACGCACTGGCGCAGCGCCACCTGCGCCGGCGGGCGGTAGCCGTCCTGTTCTGCGACCTCGACGGCTTCAAGCGGGTCAACGACAGCCTCGGTCACGCGTCCGGCGACCTGTTGCTCAAGGCGGTGGGCGAACGTCTTGCGGGCGTGGTGCGCCCTGGCGACACCGTGGCCCGCCTGGGGGGCGACGAGTTCGCCGTGCTGCTCGAGGACGTCATGTTCGAGGCCGAGGCCAACGTGGTGGCCGAGCGGCTCGGCGAGGCGCTCCGGGCGCCGATCGTCATCGACGGACGGGAGTTGTTCGTCAGTTTCAGCATCGGCATCGCCCTCGCCGACCCCGAGACCGAGACGATCGACAGCCTGCTGCGCAACGCCGACCTCGCCATGTACAGGGCCAAGTCCGAGGGCCTCGGCGGCTACAAGCGCTTCGAGCGCACCATGCGCACCGCCTCCGTCGACCGCACCGGCCTGGAGAGTGACCTGCACCACGCCCTCGCCCGCAACGAGCTGTCGCTCGAGTACCAGCCCATCGTCCACCTGCAGACGGGCTGCATGGTCGGCGTCGAGGCACTGGCCCGTTGGGACCACCCCACGCGCGGCAGGGTCGCCCCGAGCGAGTTCATCCCGCTGGCCGAATGGTCGGTGCTGATCGTCGACATCGGCCGATGGGTGCTCCAGGAGGCGTGCGCCCAGATCCGCCAGTGGTCCGACCTGTGGGGAGACGCCTCGCCGTCGGTGTCGGTGAATCTCTCCGGCCGCCAGCTGTTGCACCCGGGCCTGGCAACAGACGTGGCCGTCGCCCTCCAGCTTTCCGGTGTGGAGCCGTCGCAGCTCGTGCTGGAGATGACCGAGAGCGTGCTGCTCGAGCACAACGACGAGACGGTGGCCACGCTGCGCCTGCTCAAGGACCTCGGCGTGCGCCTCGCCATCGACGACTTCGGCACCGGCTATTCGTCGCTCAGCTACCTCCACCGCTTCCCGTTCGACGTCTTGAAGATCGACCGCTCGTTCGTCGAGCGCCTCTCGCTGGAGACACCGGAGCGAAGCCTGGCGGCGGGCATCGTCCGCATGGGCGAGGGGCTGAACCTGAAGATGGTCGCCGAGGGCATCGAGGAGGCCGACCAGCTGCAGGCCCTCTTGAGCATCGGGTGCGAGCTCGGCCAGGGCTACTTCTTCTCCCGGCCCCTCCCGGCGGCCGAGCTCGAGCAGTTCGCCCGCAGCCGGGCGACAGCGGCATTCTCCGCCTGAGGCCTTCCGGCACAAGAATTCAATTGTCGTTTACCGTTCGTTCACCGCGGGGCCGGTCCCAGGCCGGACCGCCGGGGACACTGGCGTACGGTGGAAGCGATGGCCAGGCAGCTCGACGAACTCATCGAGACACCGGCCGCCGCCCCGCCTCCGGACTCCGGCGACCAGTCTCCGTACCTCAACCGTGAACTGTCGCTGCTGGACTTCCAGGAGCGGGTCTTGGCGCTGGCCGAGGACACCGCCCTGCCGTTGCTGGAGCGGGCCAAGTTCCTCGCCATCTTCTCAAGCAACATCGACGAGTTCTTCCAGGTACGCGTCGCCGGCCTGAAGGACCAGGTGGCGGCGGGCGTGGGCACGGTGGGCACCGACGGGATGACGCCGGTGGGAACGCTGGCCGCCATCCGGGAACGCCTCGGTGTCCTGACCACCCGCCAGGCCCGCGTCTTCGTCGAAGGTGTCGTGCCGGCGCTGGCCGAGGCGGGCATCCACATCTGCGATTGGGAGTCGCTCGATGTGGGCGACAAGAAGCACATGGAGGCGGTGTTCGAGGACATCTTCCCCGTGCTCACGCCTCTTGCCGTCGACCCCGGGCATCCCTTCCCCTACATCTCCAACCTGTCGCTCAACCTGGCCGTCATCGTGCGCGACCCGGTGACGGCAGAGCGCCGCTTCGCCCGGGTGAAGGTGCCGCCCCTGCTGCCCCGCTTCGTGGCCCTGCCCGACGGCGGGCGCTTCGTGGCCCTGGAGCAGGTGATCGCCGCCCACCTCAGCCGGCTGTTCCCGGGCATGGAGATCGAGTGCCATTACCCATTCCGGGTCACCAGGAACACCGACCTCACGGTGCAGGAGGACGGCGAGGAGGCCGACGACCTCCTGGCGGCGGTGGAGATGGAGTTGCGCCAGCGCCGGTTCGGGCAGGCCGTCCGCCTCGAGATCGACATGTCCATGAGCGACGAGGCCCGCGACCTGCTGGAGCGCGAGTTGGAGGTCGAGCCCGGCGACGTCTACGCGGTATGCGGCCCGCTCGGCCTCGGCGACCTGTGGGCGCTGCACGACCTCGACCGTGGCGACCTGAAGGACGAACCGTGGCAGCCGGTGACCCCGCCGGGGCTCACGGTGGACTCGGACGACCACGTCGACGTGTTCGCCGCCTTGCGCGAGCGCGACATCCTCGTGCACCACCCATACGAGTCGTTCCGCACGACCGTCGAGGCGTTCGTCCGCCAGGCCGCCCGGGACCCCAAGGTCCTCGCCATCAAGCAGACGCTGTACCGCACGTCGGGCGACAGCCCGATCGTCAAGGCGCTCATACGGGCGGCCGAGCGGGGTAAGCAGGTGTCGGCTCTGGTGGAGCTCAAGGCCCGCTTCGACGAGCAGGCCAACATCGCCTGGGCCAGGGCGCTGGAAGAGGCCGGCGTCCACGTGGTGTACGGCCTGGTCGGCTTCAAGACCCACAGCAAGACCGCCCTCGTGGTGCGCCAGGAGGACGACGGGATCCGGCGGTACTGCCACGTGGGCACCGGGAACTACAACCCCAAGACGGCCCGCATGTACGAGGACGTCGGCCTGCTGTCGGCCGACCCCGACCTCGGCGCCGACCTCACCGACCTGTTCAATTTCCTCACCGGCTACAGCCGCCAGCACCAGTACCGCAAGCTGCTCCTCGCCCCCACCCAGCTCCGGGCCCGCATCATCGAGCTCATCGACCGGGAGGCGGCGGGCCCCGACCCTGGCCGGATCGTGATGAAGATGAACAGCCTGGTCGACCGGCCCGTGATCGATGCCCTCTACCGGGCGTCTGGCGCAGGCACGTCGATCGACCTCATCGTACGCAGCATGTGCGCGCTGCGCCCGGGCGTCCCCGGCCTGTCGGACACCATCCGGGTGCGGTCGATCGTGGGCCGCTACCTCGAGCACTCGCGGATCTTCGCCTTCGGCGGCGGCGAGAACGGCGAGCCCACCAGGTACCTCATCGGGTCGGCCGACATGATGCAGCGCAACCTCGACAAGCGCATCGAGGTCGTGGTGCCCGTCGAGGCGCCGGACCTCCAGGCCCGGCTCCGGGAGATACTCGAGGTCAACCTGGCCGACGACACGCTGGCATGGGAGCTCCACGGCGACGGGCGCTGGTCGAAGGTCCCCACCAAAAAGGGCATCGCGTCGCAGCACCGCCTCCAGGAGCTGGCCCTCGAGCGGCAGCACAAGGACGCCCAGTCCCTGGTGAGCGAGCTCTAGTTCAGCCCGCTCGGTTTGGGGGCGAAGGCTCCCCGCGAGCAGACTTCCGAAATGTCCGTACTCCTCGTCCGGCACGCCGTCGCCCTCCCCCGCCGCTCCTGGGCCGGCACGGATGCCGACCGCCCCCTCGACGACCGCGGCCACAAGCAGGCGAGGTCGCTCGTGACGCTGCTGGCGGCATCTGAGGTGGTGCGCGTGCTGGCCAGCCGGGCCATCCGTTGCGTGGCCACCGTGGAGCCGCTGGCCGAGGCTCGAGGCCTGGAGGTCGAGGCGGAGGACGACCTGTTCGAGGGCAACGGCCATGGCGCCCTCGCCCTCGTGCGCTCCCTGCTCGCAGCGGGGTCCGCCGGCGCCGACGGCCCGGCGGTGGTGCTCTGTTCGCACGGTGACGTCATCCCCGAGATCCTCGAAGCGCTGGCGCAGGAGGGCGCAGACCTCGGCCCGGACCAGCGGTGCAAGAAGGGCTCGACATGGGTGCTCCACTGCGACGCCGGGAGCGTCTCGGCCCGCTACCTGCCGCCGCCGGCGTGACCCGTCCGGGAGGCCGGTCCATAAGCAACTCGCTGGTGCGACATCACGAAGGGATGGTGCACCAGTGACCGGCCCGGGAGGCCGGTCCATAAGCAACTCGCTGGTGCGACATCACGAAGGGATGGTGCACCAGTGACGCGGCGCGGCGGCACCGAGCGCGTCCGGGCGGCGGGCGGAGTGGTCTGGCGTGCTGCGCCGGAGGGTGACGAGGCCGAGACGGAGATCCTCCTCGTGCACCGCCCCAAGTACGACGACTGGACACTGCCCAAGGGCAAGGCTGACCCCGGCGAGGCCGACGAGGACTGCGCCCTGCGCGAGGTGAGGGAGGAGACGGGCCTGCGCTGCGTGCTCGGCGACCACCTGGCCGACGTCTCCTACATCGACCGCCTCGGCCGGGCCAAGGTGGCCCGGTACTGGGCCATGCGCCCCGTGGCCGGCGCCTTCCGGCCCAACGCCGAGGTCGATGAGGTGCGCTGGCTCCCGATCGACGACGCCACCCGCTTTCTCACCTACGAGCGCGACCGCCCCGTGGTGCGCGCTCTTGACCCGCACGACTGACCCCGGCCGGCGACGATCCGGTACGAACGGCGAGGCGCTAAGGCGGGATGACGATCCAGCCGCGGCGCTCCAGCTCGGCGGCCAGGTGCTCGTCCGCCAGGCGGCGCAGCATCCGGTCGTCGGCGGGCAGCGGCGCCGGCCGATCGGAGGGGGCGGGCGCACGGTCCGCTGCTGGTCGCTCGCCGGCCGGCGCCGGGGCACCCGCAGGCGGTCCGTCGTCGAGCTCGGCCTGCAACTGCGCGATGAACACCTCGGCCTCGTCGCGCGTGAACTTGCCACCGGCTTGGCGCTGGGAGAACCCCATCGGCCCGCGGGCGTCCCGGAAGTCGGTGTGGCCGGCGCCGTGCAGGAGCTCGAGCAGCTCCTGCACCTGCTTGGTCGTGGCCGGCGGGCCGCCCTGCTGTCCGAACGCCATGGCGCCAGTCTCGTCGACGGGCGTGACAGGCATCCCAACCGATGCTGCGGAGTCCTACGTCCGGATATCGGCTTCAGGCGCTAGAGTGGGACTATCAGTGGGACAAGTTCGAGGTCAAGGTTCGAGGACAAGTTGGGAGGTTGGCGTGGCGCGAACACATGTGGTGCTTGCAGACGAGGTCATCGGCGCGATCGACACGCGCGTCGGTGAACGAGGGCGGAGCCGGTTCCTCGAGGATGCCGCCCGGGAAAAGCTGGAACGCCTCGAGCTCGAGGAGGCGCTGGCATCCACGGCCGGCATCCTCAAGGGCAAGGACTACCCGGAGTTCGAGGACCAGAATTCGATCAACGAGTGGGTACGCGCCCAGCGTCGGACCGAAGAAGCGTCCTGACCGTCTACGTCCTCGACTCGACCGTTCTCATCGGCTACCTGCGGGACACACCGTCGGTCGCGTCGAGTCTTCGCCGACGCCTGAGCGACGGACACACGCTGGCCACGACGTGCGTGAACCTGGCCGAGGTGGAGCGGGGACTGCGGCCACGGGAGCGGCGCCGAGCGGCGGCCTTCCTCGACCGGCTTCGGTTCTTGGTCACCGATCGGGAGGCGGCCCGTCGCGCCGGCCAGTACCAGGCCGAGTGGGCCAAACGGGGTCGGACGATTCACACGCCCGATGCTCTTGTCGCAGGTACGGCACGAGCGCATGGCGCAGTTCTGCTCACCCACAACCTCAACGATTTCCCCATGCACGACCTCCGCGTCGAACACCCCACCGATGGGTGACGCCGGCCGTGCCTGGTCGACCGCCGACACCGGCGACGAGGTGGACTATCCGCTTCATCCGCCCTGGCCCGTTGCTTCCCAGGAGGACGCCTCCGTCAGAGCAGGTCGGCGGCCATCGTGGCGAGGGGGCTGCGCTCGCCCTGGGTGAGGCGGATGTGACCGAACAGGCCGCCGCCCCGCCCGCCACCGAGGGCAGCGGTGAGGACGGCCATGGCGTTGTTGTCGGCCGACAGGAAGGGGGCGTCGATCTGGCTGGTGTCGCCGGTGAAGACGACCTTGGTGCCCTCGGCGGCGCGCGTGAGCACGGTCTTGGCCAGGCTGGGCTCGAGGTTCTGGGCCTCGTCGAGCAGCACCCACGTGCCGTGCAGTGACCGGCCCCGCAGGTACGTGACCGACTCCATGGTGAGCCGCCCCTCGGCCGTGATCTGGGCAAGGGTCTCGTCGGCCGTGCTCTTGCGCCGGCCGTCGCTCATGGCGACCACGGCGTCGTGGATGGCGCCCATCCACGGATCGAGCTTCTCGTCGAGGGTGCCGGGCAGGTAGCCCATGTCCTGGCGGCCCACCGCCACCACCGGCCGGAAGATCGACATGTGCTCGTAGCGCCGCGTCGACGGATGGTTCCAGGTCTGCTCGAGGCCGGCGGCGATGGCCAGCAGCGTCTTACCGGTGCCGGCGGGCCCGTCGAGAGCGACCACGGACACCTCGGGGTCGAGCAGCAGGTCGAGGGCGAGGCGCTGCTCGATGTTGCGGGGCTTGAGGTCGAACGCTTCCTGGCTCTGGCGGAGCAGGCACAGCTGGTCGCCCTTGCGCCGGGCCAGGGCTGACTGCTGGCCCGCCCGCAGCACGGCGAACTCGTTCTCGGACACGGCCGCCGCGCCGGGCACATCGGTGACGTCGAGCCTGCGCTCGGTGAAGAGGCGGTCGACGAGGGCGCCGTCGAGATCGGCGATGGTGCGCCAGCCGGCCGAGTCGAAGCCCCGCCCGTAGGCGGGCAGTGGCACGTACTCCTTGGCCGCCAGGCCCAGGTGGGCGGCCTTGATGCGCAGGGCAGCGTCGTTCGACACCACTTCCACGTGTCGGCCGTCGAGTCGCAGCGACAGGGCGGCGCCGATGATGCGGTTGTCAGGGACGGCCGGATCGAGGTAGTGCTCGCCCAGCATCGTGTTGTTCACGCCGTTCAGCACGATGGCGAGGGTGCCGCCGTGGTCGAGCGCCACCGGCTCGACCAGGGATCCGCCGGCAGCGACGCGTAGCGCCTCGATGCGACGCAGGGCATCGCGGGCGGTCCGGCCCACGCCGTCGGCGCGCGTCTTGAGGCTGTCGAGCTCCTCGATGACGGTGAGCGGCACCTTGAGGGCGCAGCCGGCGAACTCGTTGAGCGCCCCCGGCTCGGCCACGAGCACTGACGTGTCGAGGACGACGGTCTTGATGAGCGGGACGGCTTCGGTCACAGGTACGAGGATCGACGGTGACAGCACTGGGCGGCTCCTGACGAGTTCGGGCCGGCCCCGGGACTGCGGGAGCGACCCAGGGCGGGAACGAGCGTCATCCGTGCACAACCTTGCCAGTCCGGGCGCCTGGGGTGGTGGAGGGCATCAAGCCGGCCGCCCACGGCGGGCGAGCGACGCGTTGTCCCAGCCGTCCTCGCCGGTCAGGTCCCGGCCGAACCACGGGGGCGGGTCGAAGCCGGCCGCCTCGGATTCCGACGCGAACTCGACCTCGGCGGTGCAGAGGCCCTCGAGCACACCCTCGTACAGGTCGACGTCGCCGACGCGACCGCCGGCGTCGACGCGGTGGCGCACCTTTTCGATACGCCGTCCCCCGGTATGGGGCCACAGCGCCTCGGCGTCGTCCATGGAGATTCCCGCCTCGACCTCGGTGCGCACGAGCCCGGCTCCGGCCTTGACCGTGAGCACGGCGGAACCCTCGGAGATCCGCACCCGCACCTGCACTGCGCCGTCCTCGGCGAGATAGCCTTGCCGCAGCCTGATTCCCGGGCCCAGCACATCTGCGCCGGGAATCTCGGCCACCAGGAACTTCCGCTCGATCTCGGTCGTCACGGGATCAGCATCGGTGATCTGCGGGTCGTCCGCACACCGCGCCTCTCATGGACACCACCTCCTTCACCTCCACCGACCTCGGCGCCGCCGCCGCCATCGACGCCCTGCGCTCGGCAGGATTCGAGATCGGCGCGGCGAAGGCGGTCGTCCGCACACTGCTAGATACGTTCGACGGGCGGCTGCACGCCGCCGGCCTGCGCCTCGAACTGCGCACTGCCGCCACCACCCAGTTGGTACTGCGCGGCGCCGGTGTGGCCGACGCCCATCTCCCCGTGGATAGCGCGCCGCGGGTCGCCGCCGACCTGCCCGCCGGTCCGTTACGGGCAAGGCTGGCGCTGGTGCTCGACGTGCGGGCCCTGCTGCCGGTAGCCACGGTACGCGCCCGGGCCCGTACCGCCGTGCTGCGGGACCGAACCGGCAAGGGCCGCGTCTCGGTCGTGGTGACCGAGCGACTGGCCGTGGAAGGAGCAGACCCTTTGGCGGCCACGTGGGCGGCCGACGTCGAGGCGCTGGCGGGCTACCCGAAGGATGCCCAACGGGCTCGCGAGCTCCTGTCCTCCATCGGTCTGGCCGGCGGCGACGGCGACGTGGTCGACGGGCTGGGCATCGACCTGTCGGGCTTCAAGGGGTCGCCCACGGTGCCGCTGGCGCCCGGCACGGAGGCGCTCGACGGCTTCCGGAAGGTGCTGGCCAACCTGGCCGCCGCCGTCGACGCCAACCGGCCCGGCACCATCGACGCCATCGACCCGGAGTTCCTCCATGACCTCCGGGTGGCGGTGCGCCGCACCCGCTCGGTCCTCACCGAGAGCAAGGGCGTGCTGCCGGCCGGCGTGCGCAAGAAGTTCCGCGCCGGGTTCGGCTGGCTGGGCCGTGCCACCGGTCCGGCTCGCGACCTCGACGTGTACGTCATCGAGTGGGGCGACTACGTGGCGCCCCTCGGCCCGGAGGGATCGGCTGCCCTCTCCCCCGTCCTCGACGACATCGTCGCCCGCCGGGCGGCCGAGCACGCGACCCTGGCGAAGACGTTGCAGTCGGCCCAGTATCGCAAGCTGCTCACGGACTGGCACCGCTGGCTGGACAAGGAGCAGGTGGACCGCTCGGCCAAGGATGCCTCCCGGAGCATCGCCACCGTCGCCACCGCACACATCGCCCGGGCCCAGGCCCAGGTCCTCGACCGGGGCCGCACGATCGGCCCGGAAACCGAGGCGGAGGTGCTGCACGAGCTGCGCAAGGACGCCAAGACGCTGCGCTATCTCCTCGAGTGCCTCGGAGGCCTCTATGCGCCGGCGCCCCGCAAGACGTTCGTGCAACGCCTGAAGGCCCTCCAGGACAACCTGGGTGAGCACCAGGACACCGAGGTCCACGTGGCCCAGTTGCGCGACATGTCGCGCAAGCTCCACGCGTCGGTCGGCCCCGATGCCCTCGTCGCCATGGGCCGCCTGACCGAGCACCTGGAGGGCCGACGCCGGGCGGCGCGGGAGGAGTTCGCCGAGCGCTTCGCCGCCTACGACACCAAGTCGACGGCCCGCTCGCTCGACACCCTGCTGCGCTCGGCGGGGCAGACGTGACGGCAGCGGGCGGGCGGCGATGAGGGTTCTCGCCACCTACAGCATCAAGGGCGGCGTGGGGAAGACCACCTCGGCGGTGAACCTTGCCTACGAGGCTTCGCTGGCCGGCGCCCGGGTCCTGCTGTGGGACCTCGACCCCCAGGGCGCAGCCAGCTTCTACTTCCGGATCCGGCCCAAGGTGAAGGGCGGGACGAGCCGGCTGGTCGGCGCACGCGGCGAGCTGTCCGCCCACGTTCGGGCCACAGACCTGCCGGCCCTGCACGTGGTGCCCGCCGACTTCTCGCTGCGCCACCTCGACCTGCACCTCGACGCCACCAAGCGCCCGACGGAGCGGCTGGCCGCCCTGCTCGCCCCCCTCGACGACAGCTACGACATCGCCATCCTCGACTGCCCGCCAAGCATCTCGCTGGCCAGCGAGAGCGTGTTCGGCGCCTCCGGCGCCCTGCTGGTGCCGGTGATCCCCACCACGCTCTCGGCCCGCACGCTGACCCAGCTGGCCGGCTTCCTGGAGGGGCTCAACGGCGCACCCGCCCTGCTCCCCCACTTCACCATGGTCGACCGGCGCAAGAAGCTGCACCTCGAGCAGCTGGCGGCCCTGGCCGCCGCCTGGCCGGCGTTCCTCCAGGCGGTGGTGCCCAGCGCAAGCGCGGTCGAGCGCATGGGCGTGGAGCGAGCACCCGTCGCCTTGTTCGCTCCGACCTCGCCAGCCGCCCGGGCGTTCCGCGACCTGTGGACCGAGGTAGCCGCCCGCCTCTGGCCGTAGGCCCCGGCGGGGCGAGTGGCCATGCCGCCACGTCCTTCGCGGTACGGACTGTGCCGGGGATCAGGACCCGGGGCGCCACTCGAGCATCACCAGCGTGGCGTCGTCCTCCAGGTGCCCGGCCCGGTGCTCAACCACAGCACCCGCGGTGCGGCGCAGCACCTCGGATGCCACCAGTCCCATGCCCAGGTTGCGTTCCAGCAGGTCCTTGAGCCGATCCACGCCGAACTGGTCACGCCGGTCGCCGGCCGGGCGGGCCTCGGTGACCCCGTCCGAGTAGAACAGCAGCGAGTCGCCGGGCTGCAGCTGGCACTCGCCGATCTCCGGCTCCAGGATGCCCAGCCCGAGCGGGTAGCAGGGCGCACAGGTGATCTCCGCCACCACCTTGGAACCGCGGGCCAGCAGGGGCGCCGGGTGCCCGGCGTTCACCCACCGGAAGCTGCCGGTGGCCGTGTCGAGCGACCCGATGTGGCCGGTGACGAAGGTGTCGCCGTCGAACTCGGAGGCCAGCGCCTCGTCCATGCGATGTGCGATCTCGGCCAGGCCCAGGCCCTTTCTGCGGGCGTGCCGGAAGGCGGCGACGGCCAAGGTGCTGGCCATCGTGGCCCGGAGGCCGTGGCCCATGGCGTCGAGCATGAGGAAGCTCAGCGTCTCGCCGTCGAGCGAGTAGTCGAAGCCGTCGCCGGCCACCTCATAGGCGGGCTCCAGGAGCCCGGCGATGCCCACCTCGGGCGCCTGGAAAGCAAGGGCCGGGAGCAGCATGTCCCACTGCATCTCAGCGGCCAGGCTCATGTCACGGCGGCGCCGGCGCAGCTCCACAAGGTCGGTGTAGCGGGCGGCCGTGTGCAGGAGGTGACCGACCAGGCGGCCCAGGTCCTCACACAGGCAGAGGATCTCGTCGTCGACGGCCGCGAAGCCGAGTTCCAGGACGCCGACCCGCTCGGCCCGCTCCACCAGCGGCGCCCACACCCGCCAGCCGTACGGCGTCTCGGCCGACACGACTTCCTGGCGCTGAAACGCCCGGCCCGCCATGGTGCCGGCGATGGTGACGCCCTCGGGCCGCACGTCGAGCAGTTCGGTGGCGAGGGCGACCGGCTGGAGGGTGACCTGCTCGTAGTCGACGACGTAGATCATCAGGTGGTTGCCGCCGGCGTCGGCCAGCGAAGCGGCGACATCGGCGGCCAGGAGATCGGGTGGAGTGAGGGTGGCGCGCTTCAGCAGGTCGCTGATGACCTCGGCCCGCTCCATCGGCGCAGCCTAGGAGGCCGGTTCGGGGACTGCCCGACGTCCGGGCGGATCATCAGCCGCCTGCGTCGGCGACCTTGCCTCCGTGCCTGATGGCCACTGCGGGCGCTCCCTCGGTGTACGCCAGCGTCTTCTCCAGGTGGACGATGGTGCCCTCCTCCGGGCGGGACTCGAGCCGCACCCGGTCGACGAACGCGCGCATGATGGCGATGCCCCGCCCGCTCTCGGCACCTTCGTCCAACATCGCCGGGGTCGCATCAGCGTCGAAGCCTGACCCGCGGTCAATCACCCGGATGACGCAATCCTGCTCCGAGAGTGTGAGCTCCACGTCGAACTCCTCACCCGGTCCCGAGTGGTCGAGCACGTTCGTGCACGCTTCCGTGAGGGCGACCTCGATGTCGCTCACACATGCGCCCTCCACGCCCAGCTCCTTCAGCGTCCCCCGGCAGATGTGGCGGGCCACGGCGATCGTGCGGGCGTCACGCGGGAGTGACAGGCCCAGCTTGATCTCCACGCTGTCGCTCCTCTCCATGGTCCTTCCTTGCCTTGTTCCCCTCGGGCACGAAGAACTACCCCTCCCGAGTGGCGGTGACCGCCGCCGTCCTACGACTCGGCGCTCTGCCGGAAGGCCGGGCTCAAGGCGTCGGGGCGGTCGCCGTCCGCTCGGCGTCGAGGAGGGCTCGCTTTCGGTCGACGCCCCACCGGTACCCGGCGAGGCCCCCGCCGGCCGCCACCACCCGGTGGCACGGGACGACCAGTGCCACAGGATTGGCTGCGCACGCCGAGGCGACCGCCCGGACGGCCCGGGGCTGACCGATGGCCCGGGCGACCTGGGTGTACGAGCGGGTCTCCCCCCGGGGGATCTCCCGCAGTGCCCGCCAGACCCGCAGCTGGAAGGCGGTGGAGCGCACGTCGAGGGGCAGGTCAAGGCTGTGGCCGCCGCCCGCCGCCGCCTCCACGACGGCCGCTGCGGCCGCTTTCAGGCCGTCGTCGTCGGGCGTGAGCGTGGCGGCAGGGAACTCGGCCCGCAGGGCCGCCTCCACCTCGGTCCGGTCGTCGTGGCCTGGGTCGACGAAACGCACAGCGCACACACCGACGGCGGTGGCGGCGACCAGCACGGTGCCGAGCGGGCTCGGGACGGTGGTGTAGAAGATTTCCTGCGCAGCCCCGCCCCGGCGGTAGGTGGCCGGCGGCATGCCGAGCGCCCCGGTGGCATCCTCGTAGAACGCCCGGGTCGACCCATAGCCGGCGTCGAACAGCGACTCCGTCACGTCGGAGCCGCTGCGCATCCCCGCCTTGGCCCGCTCCAGCCTGGCGGCCGCCGCGTACTGCCTGGGCGTGCTGCCCACCAGGCGCTTGAACGAGCGTTGCAGGTAGGAGGGACTCAGGCCGACCGCTCCGGCCAACTCCTCGACGGACAGCGCCTCACCGGCCTGTTCGAGCATCCCGCACGCAGCCACCACAGCCTGCGCGGCGCGGCCCGGCGCCGCCGGCCCGGCCGCCTCCGGCCGGCACCGCAGGCACGGGCGGTAGCCCCCGGCCTCGGCGTCGGCCGACCCGTCGAAGAACTCCACGTTGCGGCGCAGCGGCCGCCGTGACGGGCACGACGGCCGGCAGTAGATGCCTGTCGAGCGCACCGCGTAGACGAAGGCGCCGTCCGCTCCCCCGTCGTGCGCCTCGACCGCCGCCCACTGCTCGTCCTGACCCATAGGGCGAAGGTACGACAGCCGGGCGCGCCCGGCCATCCGCATCGTGCCCTCGAACTCGGGCGGTCTTTCCTGACGGTTCACATTCCCGCCACCTCGATGACGAAGGGCGACAACTCGGATCCGTACGGTCGAAGAACGCACGCCCCCCACCGGATCGGAGCCGATCGTGACCACCACCGACGACCGCCGGCCAGCGTCGGTGCGGCGCCCACGACGGACCCGCCGAAGAAGCCCGACAGCGGGCCCGAGGTGATCGACTTCGTGCCGGCCGGCCAGAGCCCGACGGGGCGGCCGCTCATCGCCGTTCCCAACGAGACCTCCGGCACGGTGAGCCTGTGGTCCACGGGGATGTGACGACGGCTAGGCCCCCCGCACCTGGTGCCACTCGTCGACCAGGAGGGGGGGCGCACCGTCGGACAACTCGAGCCGGCGGCCGAAGACCTGCTCGAACAGTGACCGCTTCCGGCGGGCCCCCCACAGGTCCAGCTCCACGTCGCCGGTCGTCCGCAGGCGCAGTTCGATCCGGTCGTCCTCCACCACAACGTCGACGCCGTCGACCGTGCCGGCGTGGCCCCGGTCAAGCCCGTCGGCAACCTGGAGCAGGGCGGTGAGCGTGCGGACACGGTTCCTCGCCTCGTCGTCCATCGCCGCGAACGGTTCGAACGACGTCTTTGGTTCGCCTTGGCGGTGGTAGCGGCCGATGGTGGCCAGCACCGCCACCTCCTCGGGCTTGAACCCCCGGAGCTGCCCGTGCTGGATGAGGTAGGCGGTGTGCTTGTGGTGGGACTCGCCCGACACGTGCTCGCCGATGTCGTGCAGCAGGGCGGCGTGCTCGAGCAGGTCACGGTGGTACGCCCCGAGGCCGTGCAGCGATGCGGTCTGGTCGAACAGGGACAGCACCACCTTCGCCACCTGCCGGGAGTGGACCTCCCGCCATCCGCAGCGCTGGCACAGGTCGAGCACGGACGCGGCACGCATGAGGCGGGGGTCGCCGGACAGCTCCCCGCCCTCCTGCCGGCGCATCTCCGCCAGGACCATGCCCTCGCGCAGGGCCCAGGTGCCCACCACCATCTCGTCGGCGCCGAACAGCTCCAGCGCCACCACGGCGAGCAGGGAGCCGGCGGGAGCCAGCTCGGCCCGCCGGGCGTCGAGCCCGGGGATGCGGCGGCGGGCCGCCAGCGGGAGTGACGACAACTGCTCGTGCACCTGTTCAATCGCCTCCCGGCTCACATGGTGCTGGTTGATGGAGATGGGCACGGCGCCCGTCTCTGCCGCGACGGCCACCCGGGCCAGGTCGCACAGCGTGCCGCTGGTACCCACCAGGAGCTTCGGATCGAACCGGGCGACGACATCGGCCACCGGGCCGAGGACGGACTCGACCCGCTTGCGCAGGCGGCGCAGGTCGCCCGAGCGCAGCGGGTCGGCCGGGTCCGAGCGCACGAGTTCGGCTGTGAGCCTGGCCACCCCCAGCTTCAGGCTGGTGGCCCAAGCCAGCTCGGTGGAGTCGCCCACCATCACCTCCAGGCTGCCGCCGCCGAGATCCAGGCACACGGCGGGCCCGGGATCGATGAGGACACTGGCCTGCACAGCCCGGAAGATGAGGGCGGCCTCCTCGGTCCCGCTGATCACCCGCACGCGCACCCCGGTCTCCGCCGCCAGGCGGTCAACCAGCTCGGCGCCGTTTTCGGCCTCCCGGATGGCGCTCGTGGCGCAGGCCACGAACTCGTCGGCGGCCGCCCCGTCGGCGAGGGACAGGAAGCGCCGCACGGCGTCGACGGCGCCGTCGCACGCCTCGTCCGTGAGCCGGCCGTGGCGGGCGACCACGTCCCCCAGGCGCAGCATCTCCTTCTCCCGGAACAGCCGGTCGAACGACCCGTCGGGGTGGGCGTCGGCGACCAAGAGATGGAACGAGTTGCTGCCCAGGTCCAAGGCGGCGATGCGCACCCCGGGCAGCGTAGATGCGGTCGAAGCAGGGTCGACACCATGGGGCGCGGCACCAAGAAATATCGCCCTCCCTGGACCTGATGTTCGGCTTTCGTTCATCTCCTGTCCATCTCCCGGCGATCCGCCCGTCAGGCGTCGCTCCTAGGGTGCGCGCAACGACCGAATCACCACAGGAGGCCGTTCTCCCCATGAAGCGATCTGGATCTCGAAGCGCGCGGCTCCTGGCGTCAGCCGTGGTGCTGCTGCTGGTGCTCGCCGCCTGCGGAGGCGACGACGACACCGAGACCACTACGACCGATTCCACGGAGGCCGGCGAGCAGGCGGCGGACCTGTCGGGCTCCATCGTGATCGACGGCTCGTCCACCGTGGCGCCCATCAGCGAGGCCATCGCCGAGGAGTTCCGCACCGAGCAGAGCGGCGTGGAGGTCTCGGTGGGCACGGCAGGCACCGGCGGCGGCTTCAAGAAGTTCTGCGCCGGTGAGACCGACATCTCCGATGCGTCCCGGCCCATCAAGGACGAGGAGAAGCAGGCCTGCACGGCAGGCGGCGTCGAGTACACCGAGTTCCGCGTGGGCCTCGACGGCCTGGCCATCGTGACATCGGCCGACAACACCTTCCTCGAGTGCCTCAGCGAGAAGCAGATGGCCGAGATCTTCAAGGAGGGCGGGGCCAAGACCTGGGACCAGGTCGACCCCAAGTTCCCCAGGGAGGCGATCGCCATCTTCGCCCCGGGCACCGACTCGGGCACCTACGACTTCTTCGTGGAGGAGGTCCTGGGTGATCCCAAGAAGCCCGAGAGCCTCAAGCCCCGGGCCGACTACACCGCATCCGAGGACGACAACACCCTGGTGCAGGGCATCAAGGGCGAGAAGAACTCCTGGGGCTACTTCGGCTTCGCCTACTTCAGTGAGAACGAGTCCGTCCTCAAGGACATCAAGGTCTCCGGCGACGACGGCACCTGCGTGGCACCCAGCGACGAGACGGTGGAGTCGGGCGACTACGCGCTGAGCCGGCCGCTGTTCATCTACGTCAAGAACACCTCCCTGGCCAAGCCGGAGGTGAAGGAGTTCGTGCGCTTCTATCTCGAGACGACGCCCGAGCTCATCAAGGACGTCGGCTACACCCCGGCGCCCGCGTCCGACTACGAGGACGGCCTGGCCAAGCTGAAGTCGGGGTCCTGACAGCCCGACGAGGAGCTGCCGGGGCGGCGATGGACCGACCCGGCTACGATCCCCGCTGTCCCGAGCCATGGCGACTTCTCCTGCGCCCCCTCACCTGAGCATCACCATTCGGCGGTCGCGTCCTGGCGAGCGGGTGATCGTGGGGCTCCTGGGCGTCTGTGCCCTCCTTTCGGTCCTGGTCACGGTCGGCATCCTGGCCGTGCTCATCGAGGAGGCCGTCCGCTTCTTCGCCGCGGTGCCGATCTGGGGCTTCCTCACCGGCACCACCTGGGCGCCGGGCGGCGGGAGTGGCGGCGCCGGCGAGTATGGGGTGCTCCCGCTCCTCAGCGGCTCCCTGATGATCGCCACCGGCGCGCTGCTGGTCGGGCTACCGCTCGGCCTGGCCACGGCCATCTACCTGTCGGAGTACGCCCGGCCCCGGGTCCGGGCCGTGGTGAAGCCCACGCTCGAGGTGCTGGCGGGCATCCCCACGGTGGTCGTGGGCTTCTTCGCCCTCAACTTCATCACGCCGACCCTGCTCCGGCCCCTGTTCGGTGAGGAGCGGGTGTTCATCTTCAACGCCGCCGCCGGCGCCGTCGCCGTCGGACTCATGGTGATCCCGCTCATCGCCTCGATCAGCGAGGACGCCATGCGGGCCGTCCCCCAGTCGCTGCGGGAGGCCGCCTTCGGGATGGGGGCGAGCAAGCGGGTCGTCTCCCTCCGGGTGGTTGTGCCCGCCGCGCTGTCCGGCATCGCCGCATCGGTCATCGTCGGCCTCTCGCGGGCCGTGGGCGAGACCATGGCCGTGTCCATCGCTGCCGGCAACACGCCACGGCTCACCACCAACTTCTTCGCCTCGGTGCAGACGCTTACGGCCTACATCGCCCAGACGGTGAGCGGGGAGGCGGCGGCCGGCACCGTGCGGTACCAGTCGCTCTTCGCCGTCGGCATCACGCTCTTCGCCATCACGCTGGCCATGAACCTGGTGAGCATCCGGCTCGTCCGCCGCTTCCGGCAGACCTACCAGTGACCGGCCCGGTCCGTTGACGGCCGCGACTGCGGGCACGGTCCCTGCCGCCCTGCGCAAGGGCTCGAGCCGCTCGGCGCTCGGCCTCCTTCTCGACGCCGTCTACAGCGGCGTTCTTTTCCTCGGCACGTTCCTCGGCGTCCTGGCCCTCGGGCTCCTGCTGTGGACGATCTACGACCGGGGCTGGGACCGCCTGGCCGCCGACCCGGGCGCCTTCCTCGGCAACTTCGTCTCCCGCTTCCCCGCCCGCGCCGGGATCAAGGCCGCCCTGTACGGGTCGCTGTGGCTGATGGGCCTCACCGCCGCCTTCAGCTTCCCGGTGGGCGTGGGCGCCGCCATCTACCTGGAGGAGTTCGCGCCGAAGAACAGGCTGACCAACTTCGTCGAGGCCAACATCTCCAACCTGGCCGGGGTGCCGTCGGTCGTCTTCGGGATCCTCGGCCTCGGGATCTTCGTGCGCCTCATGGGCATGGGACCGAGCCTGCTGGCCGGCGGCCTCACCCTGGCCGTGATGAGCCTGCCTGTGATCATCATCACCTGCCGAGAGTCCCTGCGCGCCGTCCCGGAGTCCATCCGCCTGGCCGCCTATGCGCTCGGCGCCACCAAGTGGCAGGCGGTGCGCCACCACGTGCTCCCCGCCGCCATGCCCGGCACCCTCACGGGCGCGATTCTCTCGCTCTCCCGGGCTGTGGGCGAAACCGCTCCCCTCCTGGTCATCGGCGCCGCGGTGGCCATCTTCAAGACGCCCGACGACGTGCGCGACCCCTTCAGCGCACTGCCCGTGCTGATCTTCAACTGGACAGGGCGCCCCCAACCGGCGTTCGCCGAGGCGGCAGCAGCGGCCAGTATCGTCCTGCTGGCCATGCTGCTGGCGATGAACGCCGTCGCCATCTTCCTCCGTAACCGCTACACGACCAGGTGGTGAATCCATGCCCGAGCCCCAGGCGGCGGCGAACCCGGCCGTGAGCGAGAGAGACCTCGACGCCGGACCGACCCGTCGGCCCGAGGTACCTCCCCCGCACGTCGCCACCGGGGCCGAGCTCCCCACGGAAACGATCTTCCGCATCCGGGACCTGGACTTCTTCTACGGCTCCTACCGGGCCATCCGCGACGTGCATATGGACGTGGCCGGCAACCAGATCACGGCCATGATCGGGCCCTCGGGCTGCGGCAAGAGCACGTTCATCCGCTGTCTGAACCGGATGAACGACCTCATCCCGGGCACCCGGGTCGATGGATTGATCGAGTACCACGGCCAGGATCTCTACGGGCCCGACGTCGACGCCATCGAGGTGCGACGGCGGATCGGCATGGTGTTCCAGAAGCCCAACCCGTTCCCGAAGTCGATCTACGACAACGTGGCCTTCGGGCCCAAGGTCAATGGCCACAAGGTGGCCAGCATGGACGACCTGGTCGAGGAGTCCCTGCGCAAGGCGGCCCTGTGGGACGAAGTCAAGGACAAGGTGAAGAAGAGCGCCTTCTCGTTGTCCGGCGGCCAGCAACAGCGGCTGTGTATCGCCCGCTGCATAGCCGTGAAGCCCGACGTGATCCTCATGGACGAGCCCTGCTCGGCACTCGATCCACTGGCCACGAACCGCATCGAGGAGCTCATGATCGAGCTCAAACGCGACTACACGATCGTGATCGTCACCCACAACATGCAGCAGGCGGCCCGGGTGTCGGACCGCACCGCCTTCTTCACCGCTGAGGTGAGCGAAGAAGGCGGGGATCGCACCGGCGTGCTCGTCGAGTTCGACCGCACGGAGAAGATCTTCACCGCGCCGTCCGACCGGCGCACCGAGGACTACATCACCGGTCGTTTCGGCTAGCCCGCCGGGCGTTGCGGCTACGCGGAGCCGATGGTCGGCAGCGCCTCGGCAGTGCCCTCGTCGGCGTCGGTCCCGTCCTCGCGCCACACCCCGGTGACCATGAAGCGCACCCGTGCACTCACGTTGACGGCGTGGTCGGCGATGCGCTCGAAGTAGCGCCCGACCAGCGCCACCTGGACGGCCCGCTGGAGGGCCGACTCGTCCATGGCGCCGCCGGTGAAGATGGACCGGAACAACGACTTCTGGAGGTCGTCCATCACGTCGTCCATGTCCTCGATAGCGGCCGCCTGGGCGAGGTCGCCGTCCTCGAAGGCGGTGATGGCCAGGCGCATCTGCTCGGCCGCCTGCGCCCCCATGCGCTCGATCAGGCCCCGGACCTTGGGGTCGAGCCCGTAGGGGTACAGCCGTCGGGTGGCCTTGGCCACATTCACCATGAGGTCGCCGCACCGCTCCACCTCGTGGATGACCCGCAGGATCGCCACGATGGCCCGCAGGTCACGGGCCATCGGGTTCTGGCGGGCCAGAAGGACATACGCCTCCTCCTCGATGGCGTACGTGAGCTCGTCCATCTCCTGGTCGGCGGCGACCAGCCGCTCGGCCGCTTTGAGGTCGGCTTCGAGCAGTGCGGAGGTGCCGGCCCCGATCGCCTCGATGGCCATGGCCGCCAGCCGCACGGTGTCGGCCTTCATCGCTTCCAGCTGGTCGTGGTACCGCCGTCGTGTGTCGACCGTCATCCGCCAAGTCTCGCAGACGCCGACGAGCGACCGTGACTACCCGGTCGGTGCCTTCTCGTAGCGGTACCCGAGCCCTCGGATCGTGATGATGCGCTGGGGATTGGAAGGGTCCTGCTCCAGCTTGGACCGGAGCCGCTTGATGTGGACGTCGAGGGTCTTGGTGTCCCCCACGTAGTTCGACCCCCACACGCGGTCGATGAGCAGGTCGCGGGTGAGGACCCGGCCGGCGTTGTCGAGAAGGATCTCGAGCAGGTCGAACTCCTTGAGCGGGAGGGCGACCTGGTCGCCGCGGATCGTCACCTCGTGACGCTCGGGGTCGAGGCGCACGTCGCCGACCTCCACCACGGAGTCGCTGCCGCTGTCGGTGTCCTGGCGCGGCGCCCGGCGAAGCACGGCCCGCATCCGGGCCACCAGCTCCCGCAGGCGGTAGGGCTTGGTGACGTAGTCGTCCGCTCCCACCTCGAGGCCGACAACCGTGTCGATCTCTGACCCCTTGGCCGTCACCATGATGATCGGCGTGCGCGAGCGGCTGCGTATCTCCCGACACACGTCCACGCCCGACAGGCTCGGCAGCATGACGTCGAGCAGCACCAGGTCCGGCCGCACCGCATCGAACACGGCCAGTGCGGTGATGCCGTCCCGGGCCACGTGGACCAGGAACCCCTCGCGCTTCAGCCCGAGCATGAGGGCCTCCACGAACGACTCCTCGTCCTCCACGATCAGCACGGACTGTTGGGTGTCTGCCATGTCGCTCCAGTCGTCAGCTTGCGTCGGCCACCAGGGCAACCGGCCCGGGCTCTGCGGGGAGACGGAGGGTGAAGGTCGACCCCTCACCCTCCACCGATTCGACCAGGACATCCCCGCCGTGGTTCGAGGCGATATGGCGGACAATGGACAGGCCCAACCCGGTACCGCCGGTGTCGCGCCCGCGACCGCGGTCGACGCGGTAGAAGCGCTCGAAGATCCGGTCGAGGTCCCGGGACGGGATGCCGATGCCGTGGTCCCTCACGAGCAACTCGATGCTGCTCCCGTCGGTGACCGGGAGGACCTGGACGGTGGAGCCGTCGTCGGAGTACTTCACCGCGTTTTCCAGCAGGTTGGCCATGGCCGACACGAGCTGGCGGCGGTCGCCGCGGACCGTCCACGTGTGCGGAACCGGATCGACGCCAAGACGCACGGACCGCAGCCCGGCCGAGGGCAGGACCTGCTCGATGGCCTGGGCGACGACCTCGTGCACCCGCACCGTCTCCTGGCGCGTGGTCTCCTCCGCCTCGAGGCGGCTCAGGTCGAGGAGGTCGTCGATGATGCGGGCAACCCGGAACGCCTCGTCCTCCATCCGCTCGGCCAGCCTCTGGACGACGGAGTGGTCGTCCTCGCCCACGAGCGTCTCGGCCAGGAGCCCGAGAGCCGCCACCGGCGTCTTGAGCTCGTGGCTCACGTTGGCCACGAAGTCGCGGCGCACGGCGTCGAGCCGCTTGCGATCGGACACATCCTCCACGGTCACAGCCGCCGCCCCGTTCTCCAGCGGCACTGCCGTGAGCGTCAGCGTCCGCCGCGGGGGCCCGTAGAGGTCGAGCGGACGGGACTCGATCTTGCCGGCGGCCGCTTCGGCCAGGAGGTCCGACAGTGCCCGCCAGGCCAGGGCGTCTGACGCGCGGGTGCCGAGCAGCTGGTCGGCCGCCTCGTTGCGGAACAGTACCCGCCCGTCGTCCGCCGTGACCACGACACCGAGGGGCAACGCCTCGAGTGCGCCGCCGAGGGACCGGGCGAGATGGAGCGCCTCGAGTGAACGGTCGACCGCGCTCGTGGCCGCTCGGGACAGGTAGGCCACGGCGGAAGCCGGTGGCGGCTCGTCGTCCGCAGGCTCGAGGCGGGCGGCGATGGCGAGCAGCTCTTCCCGGAGGAGACGTTGGCCCCGGGCCTGCCGGAGGGCCAGCCAGCCGAGCGCCCCGCACGCAAGCGCGGTGACACAGCCGAACACGAGCTGCACATGCCGACCTTAGGCGGGCCACCGAGGGCGGAGGCAAGCTGCGCGGTGGCTCCGGCACACTGTTCACCTCTCGTTCACCCGTCGGTCGCCTGGGAACCGCTCCGTGCCCGCGCAGCCGAAATAGGGTGCAGCTACCCCATGGGTGAGCCCACCAGGACAGCGTTCGACAGAGAGCTGACCGAGCTCGACACCAAAGTCGTCTGGCTCGCCGCGCAAGTGTGCGAGTCCCTCGGCGCCACGGCCGTAGCGCTCACCGGCTTCGACCACGATGCCGCCGCTTCTGTGCTCGCCGGCCACGCCGCCATCGATGCCGGGACCCGCCAGTGCGAGGCCCACGCCTTCGAGGTGCTGGCCCGCCAGCAGCCTGCCGCCGGGGATCTGCGCCTGCTCGTCACCATCGTCCGCCTCACCCACGAACTGGAACGGTCCGCCAAACTGGTGAAGCACGTCGCCGGCTTCGCCGCCCGCCCCCATACCCCGTTACCGCCCAAGGTCAGTGCCATCCTTGGTCAAATGGCACAGGAGGCCCACCGGCTGTTCCAGGGCGCCATCGAGGCGTACGTGACGCGCGACGTCCAGCAGGCAGAGGCGTTGGACGTGTGGGACGACCGCCTCGACGACCTGCACCGGCGTCTGCTGGCCGAGCTGTTCACTACTCCGCCCCCGCTCGCCACCACCATCGAACTGGTCCTCGTGGGAAGGTACCTCGAGCGGGTCGCCGACCACGCCGTGCTCATGGGCGAGCGGGTCCGCTACCTGGTGACGGGTGAGCTGTGAGCGAGCAGGGGATGATCGCGGGCAGGCCGGGACGCCAGCACTTCCACCAGCGCATCGACTCCCTCCAGCGAACAGTCGTGGCCATCGGGCACGAAGTGGCCCGCTCCATCGCCGACGCCACCGAGGCGTGGCTGCGCCGGGACTGCGATGCCGGGATGCGGGTCGACGCCCGCACCGCCGGCTGGTCGGCCCGGGCCCGCGACGTCGAACTGGCCGTGTACGAGTTGATTGCAACACAGCAACCCATGGCGATCGACCTTCGCCATCTGGTCGCCCTCGTGCGGGTAACCGAGGCAGTGTCCCGATCGGGTGATCTGGTCGCCCACATCGCCCGCTCCGCTTGCTTCGAGCGGGAGCCGAACGCCTTCAGCCCCGCGCTGCGTACGCTCGTCGTGGAGATGGCCACGGTGGCGGCCAGCCAGTTCGGGTCCGCCCTGTCGGCCTTCGAGGCCGAGGACGCCAAAGCGGGCCGCAGGGTGGTGGCGTCGGATGAGGACCTCGACCTGCTCCACCGCGAGCTGTTCGCCAAGTTGCTCACCGGGCCGCTCGAGACGGCGCCCGCCATCGACCTCGCCCTGCTGGGGCGCTTCTACGAGCGGCTAGGCGACCACGCGGTGGAGATCGCTCGGCGGATCACCTTTGTGGCCAACGGGGATGCACGCGCAGACGCGTAGGAGCACGTCGCCCGCTGGTGAGTGACTCCGGCGTGATGGATCAGGACTGCAGGTCGGCCACGGATCGCAGCTGGCAGGACCGCCGGCGGTCGTCACCTTGCCCTGGATGCCCACCTCGCCGACCCCGGACGACGATCGTCTTCGCCACGCGGGAAGGCCGGCGCAGTCCCGCAGGCACTGCCGGCTCCTGCGAACTGCCGGTGAACGACGAACCAACACAAACAGGGTTGTCCCGAGGCTGTGGACGAAACCGGCGGTTCGCCTATCTGGACAACCCCACGTAGCCGACCGGCAGCAGGCGGTCGCCGTCGGCCAGCCGGTAGTACACCTGCCAGTGGTAGTAGCCGTGGAACGCCCGCTCGTCGGCGCCCATCTGCTCGGCGTAGGCGGTGACGGCGTTGACGTAGCGCTGGCTGTGGTTGTAGGCGAACAGCGCCTTGCCGAGGTCTGCCGGCGCACCGTTGCGGGCGAGGTAGCGGGCGGCGGCGAGGATGGCGTCCTTGTTCGAGTTGATGTCACCGCCCTCGCCGTACTGGCCCCAGGTGGCCGGCAGGAACTGCATGGGGCCCTGGGCGCCCGCAGTGGACGTGCCCCGGATGCGGCCCATGCGGGTCTCCACCAGGTGGATGGCGGCCAGGTAGTTCCACGGCACCGACAGGCTGGCCTCGGCCGCCTTGTAGTACCCGAGCAGTTCGCCGGCCGGTGCCGGGGGAACGATGCGCCACGGCGGAAGGGCGGGCTGGGGCTTGGTGAGCGCCCGCAGCTCTGTGCCGGCGTTCACATTGGCCCGCACCGTCGCGTGCAGCGACGCCGGGATCTTGTCGAGCACCTCCGCCAGCCATTCCGGTCGGGCGGCCAGCTGGCGGTAGGCGACCTGCTGGGCCTGGCCGTGGCGCTCGAGGCCCGACAGCGGTGTCCCCGGGTCGCGGATCGCCGCCTCGCTGGCGGCGAGGGCCACCGCCACCGACGCCGGGTCACCCTCGGCCAGCGTGGAGACGCCGGCGGGCGCCGCGCTGGTCGCCGCCGTCGTCGCCGGGCGGGTGACCGGCGCAGCGGCTACCGCCGTCGACGGCGCTGCGGGCGCTGCGGTCGTGGTCGTGACCGCAGCGGTCGTGGTCGTCGTCGAGCTCCCCGTGCCGGCGGTCACCGTTGGCTCGTCGTCGCCCGAGCATCCGGCGGTCAGAGCGAAAAGGACGAGGAGGGCGGCGGGGCGGCGCATCATCAGGGCAGGCTAGACACGCACGTGGACGGTCAGGCCCTCGGCTGGCGCCGGCGGAACAGCCCCTCCTGTACCACCGAGACGACATGGGTCCCGCCCTCGGTGTAGATCCAGCCCTGGCCGAGACCCCGGGCGCCGTGGGCCGACGGGCTCTCCTGGTCGTAGAGCAGCCACTCGTCAGCCCGGAAGGGGCGGTGGAACCACATGGCATGGTCAAGGCTGGCGCCCACGAGCTCGGGGTCGAGCCAGCTGGTGCCGTGGGCCAGGAGAATGGAGTCGAGCAGGGTCATGTCGGACGCGTAGGTCACTACGCAGGCGTGCAGGAGGGCGTCGTCGGGCAGGGCGCCGTCGGCCCGGAACCACACCTGCTGGCACGGCGGACGGGCGTCGACACCACCTGCGACATGGGGTGGTTCCCCGACGTGGCGGATGTCGATGGGCCGGGGGCGGGTGTACCACTCACCCAGCTGCGTCCGGTACGGCGCCATGCGGTCGGCAAAGGTCGGAAGCGACTCGGGGGGTGGCGCCGACGGCATGGGCAGCTGGTGGTCGAAGCCCTCCTCGGAGAGGTGGAAGGAGGCGGCCAGGTTGAAGATCGCCCTGCCGTGCTGGATGGCCACCACCCGCCGGGTGGTGAAGGAACGACCGTCACGGATCCGGTCGACCTCGTAGAGGATCGGCACCGACGGGTCGCCCGGACGCAGGAAGTACGCGTGGAGCGAGTGGACGGAGCGGTCAGGGTCGACGGTGCGCCCGGCTGCCACCAGCGCCTGCCCGGCGACCTGGCCGCCGAACACCCGCTGGCGCTGATCGTCCGGGCTGCGGCCGCGGAAGACGTTCACCTCGATGGCCTCGAGGTCGAGGAGCGCTATCAGGTCGTCCACGGCGGCCATGGCCGCCATCCTGGCACCAGTCCGGCCGCAGCCCCGGGCACGCTTGCTCGCCGTCATGGTCGGGCGGCCATGCGCGCCACCACCCGGTGGCCATGGCCTACCGGGTGGTGGTGTGGTGCGCGCCGAGCGCTCGCGTCAGCCGGCGGTGGTGGTCGTGGGTCCCACGCCGTCGGGGCGGTGGTCGGCGGACTTGCCGGCTTCGCCCGACTTACCGTTCTCGGTGCTGCGGTTCTCGGAGCCTTGCTCCTTGACAGCAGTGGCGGGCGGATGCTCCTCCTCCGACTTGCCAGGGCTCTCGGGACGGCCGGCGTCGGCGGGCTTGCCGGTCTCGGCATCCTCGGCCTTGTCGGCCGCGTCCTTGGCCTTGGTGGCCTTGGCCGCCTTCTCCTCGTCGGTCGCGGCGTCGTCCTCGGCCAGGGCGCCGATCGGCTTGCCGCAGTTCGACTCGGCTGCGACCTGGCGCTCGTTCACGTCGGCTGTGGCCGGGTTGTCGGGATGAGCTTTGACGTACTGGCCGTGGTTGCCCACGAAGGCGACGGGTGGTGTGCCTGCGGTGCAGCCGGCGAGGAAGCGCCCGACCTTGCCGGGACCATCGGCGTCGCCGGCTGCCTTGGCCGCGCTCTTCTCGGCCGCCTTGGCCGCCTTCGCTGCCGCCTTCGCCGCCTTGTCGGCGGCCGAGTCGTCGTCGACCAGCTTCACCGCCGCCAGCGCGCTCTTGGCCACCGACCCGGCCTGTTGGGGTAGGGATCCGGGCAGCGCGGCGGCCAGGCCTGTGCCGCCGAGAACGGCGCCCGCAAGCAGGGCCCCAGCCATCAGCGGCCGCATGCGGCCGCGGCCGGCGACCGGCGTGGCCGCCCGGAGGTAGGAAGCGTGCTGGTCCGCCACGTGCGGCTCGACGGGCTGATTGCCCAACGAGCGGAGCCGGCGAACGACATTGTCCTGATCGTGTGTCTCCATTACCGGGGTGAGCGCCGGCGGAGCGCTTCAGGATACGGGTGGGGGTGCTGCCTTCTCGTCGGCCGGCGCCAGGACCGGCTTTTCGCCGGCCGCGCGCCGCGCTTCCGGCAACGGGGAGAGCGCTCGTCCGAGCGAATCCAGCGCCCGATGCTGCAACGCCTTCACCGCACCGGTGCGACGCGACGTGATCTTGGCCACGTCGGCCAGGGGGAGGTCGGCGACGAAGCGCAGCACCACCACCTCACGCTGATCGGGGGTCAGCTCGGCGAGGGCGGCGACCAGGTCCGGGTCGATGGGTTCGGGGGGTGGCGGCGCGGCGACCTCGGGAACGGCCCGGTCCACCAGTCGGGGCCGGCGGGCCTCGCGCCGCCGGGCGTCGAGCAGGCGGTTGTGGGCGATGGAGAACACCCACCGCCGGAGCGCGTCGTCATCGCCCTTGAACCGGGGCAGGTCGCGGGCCACCTGGAGGAACACCTCGCCCAGGATGTCCTCCGGGTCGGGCGCCCGCTGCGCCCGCAGGTACCCGAGCACCGCCGGAGCGAGCTTCTCGTATGACTCGGCCGCCGATGCCATGAAGAACTACCGGTCGACGATCGGCACGTAGTCCCGTTCGGCCGCGCCGACGTAGAGCTGGCGGGGCCGGGCGATCTTGGCGTCGTCCTCCAGCAGCTCGACCCAGTGGGACAGCCAACCCGCCGTTCGGGGGATGGCGAACAGGACCGGGAACATCTCGACGGGAAACCCCATTGCCTGGTAGATCAGCCCGGAGTAGAAGTCGACGTTCGGATAGAGGCGCCGGGAGATGAAGTAGTCGTCGGAGAGCGCTGCCTCCTCCAGCTTCAGGGCGATGTCGAGGAGCGGGTTCCGTCCCGTGACCTCGAAGACCTCGTCGGCGACCTGCTTGATGATCCGCGCCCGGGGGTCGTAGCTCTTGTAGATCCGGTGGCCGAACCCCTGGAGCATCGCTCCGCTGCCCGACTTCACTCTCTCGAGGAAGGCGGGCACGTTGTCGAGCGAGCCGATCTCGGTGAGCATGTTGATGACCGCCTCGTTGGCGCCACCGTGGCGCGGGCCGTACAGGGCGGCGGTGGCAGCAGCGGTGGCGGAGTAGGGGTCGGCATGGGCCGAGCCGACGGTGCGCATGGCTGTCGTGGAGCAGTTCTGTTCGTGGTCGGCGTGGAGGATGAAAAGCACGTCGAGCGCATGGGCGAGGGCTGGATTGGCGTCGAAACGGGGCTCCGCCACTTTCCACATCATCGACAGGAAGTTGGCCGTGAATCCGAGGGAGTTGTCGGGGTACACGAACGGCATGCCCACCGAGAAGCGGTGGGCGGCGGCGGCCAGCGTGGGCATCTTGGCGATCAGCCGGACGATCTGCTTGTTCCGGCTGGCCGGCTCGTGGATCGCCTTGGCATCGGCGTAGAAGGTCGACAGTGCGGCCACTGCCGACACCATCATGCCCATGGGGTGGGCGTCGTAGTGGAAGCCCTCGAGGAACCGCTTGCGCACGTTCTCGTGGATGAACGTGTGGTACGTGATGTCCTTGACCCACTCGGCGTACTGGTCGGGCGTGGGTAGCTCACCGTGCAGGAGGAGATAGGCCACCTCGAGGTAGGTCGACCTCTCGGCCAGCTGCTCGATGGGGTACCCGCGGTAGCGCAGGATGCCGGCATCGCCGTCCAGATAGGTGATCGAGCTCTCGCACGCACTGGTGGCCATGAAGCCCGGGTCGTGGAACATGACATCCGGCAGCGCCTTGCGCCACTGGTCTGACGCCACGCCTCCGTTCACGATTGGGATCTCGAAGGAGTCCCCGGTGCGGTTGTCGGTGATCGTGATCGACTCGGCCGGCACGCGAGAAACGCTAGTGCTGCGCGCTGCCCTGGGTGAACGGAGATCGCCCTACGGGCGGAAGGACCACTCCCCGAAGCGGTTCTGACCCAGGCGGTCGGCCGGGTTCTTGCCCGTCGACAACTCGTCGAACGACCAGTCCGGCTGCTTCTCCAGGAAGCGCTCGTCCAGCTGGGCCACGCCGTCCTCGATGTCGATGAGCTCGGCGATCAGGTACGGCTCCACCGGACCGATGGTGCCGGCCACGTGCGCTTCGAACTCGTGGCCGTAGCGACCGAGGATGCTCTGCATCACCACCTGGTGCTGGTGGGCCAGGTAGCACCGGGCCCGGTCGGACACCGTGCTCGACCGGGTGACGACCTCCTGCATGTGCTGCTCCGCCGCCTCCGACAGGCTCACCGTGCGGAGGGCGTCGGCCAGCTCGAGGCCGCCGAGCTTGCACGGGGTGCACTGACCGCAGCTCTCCACGCCGAGGAACCGGGAGACCCCGGCGGCCAGCGCCGCCATGTCGACCGTCTCGTCGAGCACGATGAACCCGCCCGACCCCACGCCGCTGCCGATGGCCTGCATGTCCTCATAGGTGACCGGGGTGTCGAGCAGCTCAGCCGGCACGATGCCGTTGGCCACGCCGGGCAGCACGCCCTTGATGCGGTGCCCCCGGCGGGCGCCGCCTCCAACCATCTGGATCACCTTGCGGAGGGTGGTGCCCATCATCACCTCGGCCACCCCGTGGCGCCGGGAGGCACCGGTGACGGTGACGGTGATGGTGCCGGGCGACTTCTCTGTACCGAGCGTGCGGAACCATCCGGAGCCCCTGGCCATGATGCGGGGCACGTTGGCCAGCGTCTCGACATTGTCGACCAGCGCGGGTGGGGCGATCAGTTCCTCCTGGGGACCGGCCAGTTCCACGCGGGACGAAACGCCCGAGCCGGCCGCATTGCCGATGGCCCTGCTGCCATGGCGCTCCACCCCCCGCCGGAAGGGCGGGGCCAGCCGGGGGAACGGGTACCGGCCGTCGATAGCCTAGAGCAGGGCCGTCTCCTCGCCGTAGAGGTACTCGTCAGGACCCTCGAACACCTCCATGCTGATTCCCTCGGCCCACCCGGCCGCCGTGATTTCATCGATGGCAGCCCGCATCCTGACGACCTCGCGCTGGAACGAGTGCTTCAGCCCGAACACGATGTGGTCGGCGCCGACGGCCAGTGCCGCGATGAGGGCGCCCTCGATCACGTGGTACGGGCAACGGCGGATGATGGAGCGGTCCTTGAACGTGCCCGGCTCGCCCTCCGCCCCGTTCACGATGACGGTGGTGGCCTCGGTGGTGGACCTGTTCTCCACCATCGTGCGCCACTTGCGGCCGGTGGGGAAGCCGGCGCCGCCCCTCCCCCGCAGCCCGGAGGCCTCGAGCTCGACGATCAATTCCTCTGCGCTCTTGGTGCGGGCGACCTCCAGGCCGGCGCCGCCCCTGCGGGATACGTACTCGTCGAGCGAATCGATGGTCCTGTCCCACAACACCCGACGTGCGGTTCTCACCCTGTCAGTGTTCCCCGAGGGGACCGCACTCGTCACATCGGGATGTTCGCCGATGCCTGCTCGGCGACGGCCAAGGGCGGGGCGTCGAGCGGCCCCCTGGCCGACATGGGCAGCACCACCGAGAACGTGCTGCCCTTTCCAACCGCCGAGGTCACCTCGGCCACGCCGCCATGCGCTTCGGCGATGGCGGCCACGATCGACAACCCGAGCCCGGTGCCGCCCTGTGCCCGGGCCCGGGACTTGTCGGCCCGGTAGAAGCGTTCGAACACCTTGGCCGCCACCTCGGGCTCCATGCCCTGACCATGATCGGTCACCTCGAGGCGGGCCCGACCGCCATCGTCCCGCAACGACACCTGCACCGGCGTGCCGGCGGGCGTATGCGCCCGGGCGTTGGCCAGCAGGTTCCCGAGCACCTGGCGCAGGCGCATCTCGTCGCCCCGCACGGTGACCGGCGAGGCGCTCAGCTCGATCGGGCGGTCCGGCTCCACCGCCCGGGCGTCCTTGACGGCGTCAGCCGCGATCTCGTGCAGGCGGACCTCGCCGAGCTCGAGAGGTCGGCGCTGGTCGAGCCGGGCCAGCAGGAGCAGGTCCTCGACGAGAGTGCCCATGCGGCGGGCCTCCTGCTCCATGCGCCGCATCGCTTCGCTCAGCTCGCCGGGGTCGCGCAGGCCGCCGGCCCGCCACAGTTCGGCGTAGCCCTGGATCGACGTGAGCGGGGTGCGCAGCTCGTGCGAGGCGTCGGCTGCGAACCGCCGGACGCGTTCCTCCGAAGCCTCCCGGGCGTGGAACGCCTCCTCGATGCGACCCAGCATGGAGTTGAGGGCGACGCCGAGCCGGCCCGCCTCCGTGCGCTGGCCGGGGTGCTCGACCCGCTGCGAGAGGTCGCCGGCAGCGATGGCGTCGGCGGTTCGGGCCATGTCCTCGATGGGGTGCACGCCGAGGCGCAACATCCACCACGACACCAGGCCGAGCGACGCCAGCACGGCGAGGGTGCCGAACACCTGGACGAGCCGGATGCGCTCGATGGTCTGGTCCACCTCGTCGAGGCTGATGCCCACGATGGTGGCCCCGGCGTCGGACTCCACGGCGACGAGCCGCCAGCGGCTGTCACCCTGGACGGCCGGCGCCGTGAAGGGCTGGGGATCGGCGACGTCGGGGTCGGCGAGGTGCGCCAGCACCTGGGCCCGTCGGAGCAGTGGCGCCTCGGTCACGTCCCGGAAGGCGGAGCCGTAGTTCTCCAACGAGTCGAGGTCGCTGCCGACAGCGATGAAATACTCGGAGAGGGTCTGCGTCTCGTTGGACGGGAACCCCCGAGCGCCCCCGCGGCCATGGTCGTCGCCCCGGAAGAACGGGCGCTCGGCCACCTCGACCAGCTGGCGGTTGAGGCGGTCGAGCAGGAACCGCTGGATGGTGCTGGACAGCACCACGTTGGTGACGATGAGCACGGCGGCGACGCCGATGAGTCCGGCGAGCAGGCGCCGGCGCAGCGACATCAGGAGACCCGGGCGGTGTAGCCGACCCCACGGACGGTGTGGAGGAGAGGTGGCCCCAGGGTGTCGATCTTCTTTCGCAGGTAGCTCACGTAGGTCTCCACGACGGTGGCGTGCCCGCCGAAGTCGTACTGCCAGACGTGGTCGAGGATCTGGTTGCGGGACAGGACCCGGCCGGCGTTGAGCAGCAGGAAGCGCAGCAGGTTGTACTCGGTGGGCGACAGGTCGATCGCCTGACCGGCGCGGCGCACCAGGTGGGCGTCGTCGTCCATCTCCAGGTCGGCCAGCACCAGCTTCGACGAGCTCTTGCCGACGCCCTGGCGGCGCAGGATGACCTGCAGCCGGGCCACGACCTCCTCCAGGCTGAACGGCTTGGTGACGTAGTCGTCGCCGCCCAGGGTGAGCCCCCGCACCTTGTCGTCGATGGTGTCGCGCGCAGTGAGGAACAGCACCGGCACCAACTGGGCGTCGTTGCGCAGGCGGCGCACGATCTCGAACCCGTCGAGGTCCGGCAGCATGACGTCGAGCAGCATCACGTCGGGGTTGAACTGTTCGACCTCGCGGAGCGCGTCTCGCCCGTTGCCGGTCACCTTGACCTCGAAGCCGAAGTGGCGCAGCGCCGAGTCGAGCAGGAAGGTGATGTTCTCCTCGTCATCGACGACGAGGACCCGGCTTTTGCGGTCGGCAGTCGTAGGTGTCATCGGGTCGCCTCCATGCCTCGATGTTCCCACCCGACCCTGGGAGGATGCTGTGAGTCTGCTGCAAGGTCACTGGACGCGATCCCGCCCCGGCCGCCGTGACGGCGACCGGGGCGGGAGCGGCGGAGGACACCGCCTGAACTGCGTGCGGCTCGTTACAGCTGGAGCTCGCTCACCTTGACCTTCTCGGGCTCGCTGCCATTTGTCCTCGCCGTCTTGGGCCGCTCCATGTCGCCCTTGTAGGCGACGAGCTCCTCGACGTCGGCCCTGGCGAACTCGGGATAGGCGAGCATGCCCATCTCCGGCATGTCGAGGCCCCCGATCTCGTCCTCCCGCTTCGAGCGGATGCTCTTGCCCTGGAGCTTGAAGAACATGTAGACGATGGCGAACATCACGGTCCAGATGACCACGACGCCGATGGCCTGGGAGGCCAGCTGGCGCAGACCGAGCCCGATGTCGGTCGTGATGCCCGTGATTCCCTTGCCGTCGGTGAGCGACCCGGCGGTGCCGTTCCACGAGGCGCCGTACTTGCCGTCGGCGAACAGACCGACGCACAGGACGCCGAAGCTGCCGCAGATCCCGTGCACCGAGATGGCGCCCACGGGATCATCGATCTTGGCCTTGTTCTCGAAGAACAGGATCGACTCGATGACCAGGACGCCGGCGATGAGGCCGATGAGAGCCGATGCAGCGGGGGTCACGAAGGCGCACGGGGCGGTGATGGCCACCAACCCGGCCAGCATGCCGTTGGCCATCATCCCCGGGTCGGGCTTGCCGAGCCGCTTCATGGCCCAGAACATGGCCGCCGTGGCACCAAAAGCACCGGCGATGGCCGTATTGGCCGCCACCACGGTGAATCGCAGATCGGTGGCCGCAAACGTCGAGGCGGCGTTGAAGCCGAACCAGCCGAACAGCAGGATGAACGTGCCGAGCATGGCCATCGGGAGGTGGTGGGCCGGGAGCGTCCGCGCCTTTCCGTCGGCGCCGTACTTGCCGATGCGGGGCCCGAGCACCAAGGCGCCGGCCAGTGCCGCCGCGCCGCCCATGGCGTGCACCACGCCGGAGCCGGCGAAGTCCACGTAGCCGAAGCCGAGGTCCATGCTGTTGCCCAGCTTGGCCAGCCAGCCGCCGCCCCAGGTCCA
>JBKJNA010000030.1:0-3617 GCA_046596195.1 Acidimicrobiales bacterium
CTCACCTTCGGTTCGGTCTCGCTCCGGAACCGGAGGTTCCGGGGCGAACTTGATCGTGCTCCTTTGGCCGGCAGCCGTTGTGGCCGCCTTCGGCGGCGTCGGCGGCCGCCGGCCGGCCCTGGCGCACCCTCCAGCCGTGGGCGGCGCCGGCGGTCGCCCAGGCAGACCCGGCCTCTCACGCCAGCTCGGCGCGGAACGTCCCCGGCTCCACCTTCGAGCCGGGGACGTTCTCGTTGCTGCGGACTGCTGGCGGGTTACGGGGTCGCAGCCATGCCGACGACCGGCTTGTTGAGCTTGATTGCGCCGGTCGAGCCCTGGAAGACGGCGTCGCCGAAGGCGAAGATGCCGCCGTCCGCAGCCACCAGCCAGTAGCCGGCGCCGCTGGCGGTCGCCGCCATGCCGACCACGGGCAGGTTCAGCCTGATGGCGCCGGTCGAGCCCTTGAAGACGGCGTCGCCGAAGGCGAAGATGCCGCCGTCGGTGGCCACCAGGAAGTACCCGTTGCCGCTGGGCGTCGCAGCCATGCCGACCACCGGCTTGTTCAGCCTGATGGCGCCGGTCGAGCCCTTGAAGACGGCGTCGCCGAAGGCGAAGATGCCGCCGTCGGCGGCGACGAGGAAGTAGCCGTTGCCCGACGGTGTGGTGGCCATGCCGACGATGGGCTGGTTCAGCCTGATGGCGCCCGTGGAGCCCTTGAAGACGGCGTCGCCGAAGGCGAAGATGCCGCCGTCGGAGGCCACCAGGAAGTAGCCCTGATCGGCCTCCGAGCTGATGGTGACGGTGGCGGCGATCGGGTTCACCAGGACGGTCCCGACCGGGTTCGACAGGGCGACGCTGAAGTTCTCCGCGGGATCCGAGACGTTGTCGTCGATGATGGGAATGGCCACGGTGCGGCTCGTCTCGCCGTCACCGAGGGTCACGGTCACGTTGACGCCCGTGTAGTCACTGCCGGCCTTGGCCGTGCCGTCGCCGGTGGTCACGTCCACCCGCACCGGGCCGGCCGAGCCGGCGACACGGTTGACCGTGACGTTGACGGTCCCTGCCTTCTCGGTGGTGGAGATGGCCGCACTGGCGAAGGTGACGCCACCGGTGGGGACCGAGGCCAGGCCGCGAATCGTGCCGGCGCCGGTGCCGATGTTGTTGACCGCGGTGGCCGCTCCCGTGCCGAGGTTCACCGTGTACAGCTTGGTGGCGGCGGCGGCGTTCAGGGATGCGTACGCCACCCCGGTGGCCGTGATGTCGAAGTTGGCGTCGGCCACGATGGGCGACACCCCGAGGGCGCCGACCGTCGTGACGGCGCCGGCGTTCGGCGACGGGCTGCCGTCGACGCCACCGATGCGCACGAGGCTGGCCGACGCGGAATCGATGCCGAACAGGGTCGAGGCGGCAGGCGTCGCCGGCGTGGAACGGTCGTACGCGGCGGCGACCACGTTGCCGGCCGGGGTCAGGTTGGTGTCCGTGGCGGCGAGGGTGCCGTCGTTGGGATTGACCCGCAGGCTCTGCTCGGTGTCGCTCACGATCCGGATGCGGTCGACGACGGGGTTGAAGTCGAAGCCGAACGAGGTCCCCGAGAGCGTGAGCGGGGCACCGAGGGCGGTGGTTGCCCCCGTGGTGGTGTTGACCGTGTAGATGCGCCCGGTGCTGCCCAGGGCGTAGAGCACGCCGTTCACGGGCCGGTAGTCGATGCCGAAGATCGTCTCAGCGGGCTGCAGCCCGGTGATCGCCGTCGAGCGCATGATGTCCTGCGGCGTGTCGGCCGAGAACAGGAGCAGGTTGTTCGTGGCATCGACGGCCGTGAGCAGGCGCACGGCGCCGGTGAACACGGCGAGGCCCTTGAGTGCCTGGCCGCCGCCCACAGCACCCACGTTGGTCGTGGCCCCGGTGGTGAGGTTCACCGTTCGGAACTGGGTGGACGCACCGCTGGTGGGGGTGATGGCTGCATAGGCGGCGCCGTCCTTGGCGGAAATGTCGAAGGACACCTCGTCGCCGGTGTCGACGCCGAGGGAGCCCACGTCGGTGAGCGTGCCGGCGTTCGGCGGGTTCTGGACCTGCAGCTTGTCGGTGGTGCTGTCGATGACGAAGAGCGCGGTGGTGGTGGCCCCGCTCACGTTGTTGGTGTACGCAGCTGCGTTCACGTTCGGGGTCCCCGGGTTGAGCGCCGTGTCGGTAAAGGCCACGGTGCCGGTGTTGGGGTTGAGGCGCAGGTTCTGCCCCGTGTTGCTGGTCACGCGCACCCGGTCGACCGTCGGGTTGACGTCGAAACCGAAGGCCGTGCCGGACAGGGCGGGGACGAACGGGGCGGTGCCGATGGCCGTGGCTGCGCCGTTCACCGTCGACACGCTGTAGAGCCGGCTCGTGCTCCCGAGTGCGACCAGTTGCCCGGTGGCCGGACGGAAGTCGATGCCGAGAAGGTTCTCGCCTGCCTGCAGGCCGGTAACCGGCGTGGTGGACAGGATGGTGCCGGGGTCGGCGACGGTGAACCGGACGAGGGCGTTGGTGCGGGTGAGCCCGATCACCTCGTCGATACCGGTGGCTGCGCCGGCAGGTCCTGCCCCGACCAACGGGGCCAGGACCCCGAGCACCAACGCGACGGTCGCCGCCAGCGCTGTAGCGCCGAGGCTCCTCCTTCGATGCACGTACATACTCCCCATCCGTTCGACCTCCCGATCGCATTCGTGTGGTGCCTCGCCGATCGTCGACGCGACAATCACGGCCGTGACCGGCCGCTTACTCCAGAGTACCCATCCCCCAGGAGGATCGAACCGACCGAAATGTCCCGTACTTCCGAAGAGCGCCGACTGTCACGCCCTCCGACCGGCGGCGCGGAACGCCTCGCCCAGCGCGGAGCCCTCGCGGAGGCGGAGCGCCACCGCCACATCGAGCCGCTCCAGGAGCTGCGAGACCGTGCGGGCGCGGCCGGCCAGCGGGTGGGCCTCGAGGAACGCCCGGATGTCCACCGCCAGCTCCGGCGTGGACAGTGCCAGCACGCCGCCCAGCGCCCGCTCGTGCAGGTTCTGGGGCAGCTTGGCGGCCAGGTTGTCCCACTCCGCCTTGATCCGCTCCCACACCATGGGCCCGCCGGCCCGGTTGGCCAGCAGGAGGGTGATGACGAACGGGGCGTTCTGGGGGCGCACGTCGTCGAGCGCGAGGGCCAACGTGCGCTGGACGAGCTCCGGATCTTCGAAACCGGTGAGGGCGTAGAGGTAGCGCAGCTCCTCCTGGGGCGTCGCCGCCGCCCGGCGGCCGGCCAGGAACTGCTCGTACTCGGCTTCGCCGCCCCGGGCCGCCACCACCGCCAGGGCGGCGCCGGCCACGTCGGTGTCGACGGAGGACGGATCGGCGACGGCGGCGGCGTGGATCTCGGATGCCTTTGCCCGGACGCCGGGATCGGCTCCCATGATGCCGAGAGCACGGATGAGGGCGGCCCGCAGCCGGGCCCTGCGCCCGTCGTCGCCGTCGCCGTCCGGCGTCCAGCCGAGACGATCGAGGGCGGGGCCTGCCAGCCGGCGGACGAACGCCTGGAGGTCGGCCCGGTCGGCCTCGGGAATGACGCGGTCCAGGGCCACGAGCCCGTCGAGGATGCTCTGCCACACGCTCGGGTCGTCGTCGCCGCCCAG
>JBKJNA010000083.1:0-3460 GCA_046596195.1 Acidimicrobiales bacterium
CCGCGTCGCTGTGGCGCACAACGCCCGTTTCGACTCTGCCTTCCTGATCGCCGAACTGGCCAGGGCCGGCCACGTGGTTGAGCCATGGGAGTGGCTGTGCACGCTGAACCTCGTCGCACAGCTGCGCTTCAGCGCCACCCTGTCACTGAGGGCATCGTGCGCCAACCTGGGCGTCCCCCACGATGACGGCCATTCTGCGCTGATCGATGCCCATGCGACCGCTCGGTTGATGAGTTTCCTGTTCGCTGCGGCCTACGAGCGTGGCGAGGAAGTCGATCTTCCCCGGTGCGTGGACGACTCAGCGATGGTTCCGCCCTCCGGGCGACGCGTCGAGCGGCCCGCCCGGAGTCCCAATGTGAGTGGTCCACCTCTACGGCACGTGGACAGCACGTCAGTGGCCCTCCCGGAGCCGGGACAGCGCGATGCGACCCTGGCCTACATGGAGATGCTCGACCGAGTCCTCGAGGACCGAGTCATCACAGAGGACGAGGCGCTCTCGCTCTGCGAGCTCGCCGTAGGGTGGGGTCTCGCCGTAGAGGACCTGGCGTCGATCCATCGCTCATACATGGAGGCGTTGGCCCGTGCGGCGGTAGCCGACGGGGTGATCACGCGCCAGGAGCATGCCGATCTAGGGCGCTTCGCCCAACTTCTCGGCGTCGATGCCGCCGTGGTCCTCCAAGCGCTCGTGCACCCTGCGTTTGCACCATGAAACCGCCCGGTGCGACAGGCGACCGTCCCATCCGCGCGTCCCATCCCTTGCGCCCCTATCCGTCACGGGCGGCCAGGCACGACCGACCGACAGGATCCCGCAAACCGTTGCGGCACTAGAGATATCTCGCCCTCCGACGCCCACGGCTGTACCCCCCCGCCCGCCCCTGAACCGCCTCTTAATCTGTGGGTTCAGGGTTCGAGTCCCTGGGGGCGCACCAGGATAACCGCAGGTCAGACGGGGTGCGGCGCCCCTCGCCAGAAACCAGCGGCCCGGCATCCCATCCCAAATCCCATCCCTCGCCTAGAATCGGCGCATGACGATCCGATCCAGAGGACCGGGCCGGTGGGAGCTTCGGGTGTACGCCGGCCTCGACCCGGTCACCCGCAAGAAGCGGTGGGTGAGCCGGACGGTTCACGGATCCGAGCGCGAGGCGAGGAAGGCGGAGCGGGTGCTGCGGGTCGAGGTGGACCAGGGCAAGCACGCAGCCACGGCGGGCACGGTCGGCTTCCTGCTGGAGGAGTGGTTCGCCCAGGCGTCGCCGCGGTGGGGACTCAAGTGGGCGGCCGAAGTCCGGGCCATCCTCGACCGGCGGTGGCTGCCGACGCTCGGCGGTAAGCGGCTCGACCGGCTGGAGGCCCTCGACCTCGACCGGCTGTACCGGCGGTGGGAGGCCGAGGGCCTGGCGGCGGCCACGATCAACCAGTACCACGCCGTCATCCGCCGAGCGCTGCACCAGGGCCTGCGCTGGGGCTGGATCGGCGCCAGCGCCGCCGCTCGGGCGTCGCCGCCGCCCCTCGTGAATCACCAGCTGGTCCCGCCCACGCCGGCCCAGGTCCGCCGCGTCATCACCGACCTCCTCGAGCGGGAGCCCGAGTTCGCCGCCTTCGTCCGATTCGGAGCCGCCAGCGGGGCGCGCCGGGGCGAGGTGTGCGCTCTGCGCTTCGACGACTTCGACGCCGGCGGGGTGACGATCAGCCGCAGCATCGGCCAGGTAGGCAAGGCCACCCACGTCAAGGACACGAAGACCCACCAGGGCCGGCGCATAGCCCTCGACCCGGCGACGCTCGCCGTCGTGGTCGCCCAGCTCGACCGCCAGCGGGCCCGGGCCCAGCGCGCCGAGGTGGAACTCGTGCCGAACCCCTACATCTGGTCCGACGACCTGGAGGGCGCGGCCAGCTGGAAGCCCGACAGGGCGACGCGGGCGTGGGGGCGCGTCCGGGCCCGGTGCGGTGTCGAGGGCGTTCGCCTTCACGACCTACGCCACGCCGTTGCCACCGACCTCCTGACCGCCGGGGTCGACGTGCGGACGGTCGCTGGTCGCCTCGGTCACGCCAACGCCTCCACCACGCTCAAGATCTACGCGCAATGGTCGCCCCAGCGCGACGCCGACGCCGCCACGATCCTCGGCGCCCGGCTGGACGATGACGCGACGTCACCCGCCCCGCTATCGGGCCCGCTCTGAGCGCAACTCGTCGAGCACCCCGCCCAGCTCCCGGATGGCGTCGAGGTCGCCCTCCTTGCACTTCGCCCACAGGATGCCGCGGACGAACGCCTCCTGCTCGCCGGCCGTCCTGCCCTCCAGGTGGTCGAGCAGCGGGCGCACCCTGGCCCACCGGCAGCTCCGGCACTCGTCCCCGACGCCGAACGAGACGACGTGGCCCATGCCCACGCCGGCGTCACAGCCCACGCAGCGCCTGATGGAGTCGTCCGCCGCCGGCCCCGGAGTCACGACCGCTGCGTCTCCCAGCCCTCGGGGAACAGCTCGGCGCTACACGCCCGGCACCAACCCGACGCCTCGGCCCGCTCCTTGCAGAACGTCCCGTCGTCGCGCTTGGCGCCCTCGTTGACGCAGCGGTCGTCGACGGCGACGGGGTTGCCGTCGCAGTGCAGCGTCGCCCAGGCTGACGGCGACGCCTCGTGCATGGGCCCGCCGGCGTACGGGATCACGCCGGCCCCTTTGCCCACGGATCCACGACCATCGACACCGTGACGAACTCGTCGCCCTCGGCCAGCTCGACCGCGTCCTCGTCTCGGAGCAGGGTGAGAGTGACCTTGACGATCCCGGCGACCGGCTCCTCTCGGTTGATCCGAGCGATGTATGTGCGAGCGGAGCGCTTCACGTCGCCGGCCCCCGGTCGGGCAGCACCTCGGGCACCGTCCCCGACGCTTCGAGCAGGTTCTGGGCCACGGCCACGAGCAGCGTCCCGCCGGCGAGGATCAGCGCCTTGGCGTTCGGCGCCAGGTCGGCAAGGGCTGCGATGATGGCGGTCAGGCCGCCGGCGGCGACCAGCTGCAGCAGCGTGCGGATACCTCGGCGTAGTGCTCGGTTCATGGTGCTCCTGTCGGGTCGGGTGTATACGTTGGGTATTGACGTGGCGAGTACGTTGGGTATACAATGACGACATGACGAACACAGCAACTACCGAGCAAATCAAGGCCACCGACCTCGTCGAGGGCGACACCTACATCGAATGCGGTTACGCCTTCGCCGCTACCAGCATCCTGCACGGCGCCCCCGGCAACACCGAAGGCACTACCCGCACCGTCTGGGTCGCCACATGGACCGGCCAGGGCGAAGACCCCGGACCCGGCTTCCGCTGCTTCGGGTCCGGCGGCAACGACCTCCGCACCCTGGCTCGGGTAGTCAACGCATGAGGTTGAAGTGGGACGGTCACCGCATGAGCAGGGACTGGACCGAGCTCGGTCCAGTCCCTGCTCATGCGGTGACCGTCCCACTTCAACCTCATG
>JBKJNA010000120.1:0-46356 GCA_046596195.1 Acidimicrobiales bacterium
ATGCCGGGTTCGGCCGGGTCGGAGTACAGGTTGACCGAGGGTGCGTAGAGCTGCTCGCCGATGCGGTTGCCGCCGCCTGGCCGGCTGAACACGGTGCGGCCCTCGTCGGCCTCCCGGGCCGCCGTCGACACGTAGAGGTAGTACAGCATGTCGGCCACGGCCGACGGCTCGAGCAGCACGTCGTAGTGGCCGGCCGGCATCTCGACGGTGGTGGCGGCCCAGCCGAGCCGCTCGACCAGGTGGTCGTAGAGGGCCGGCACGTCGATGTCGTCGAACGAGCCGCTCGTCCGGCCGGTCCAGGTGGACCGGCTGAAGTCGGGCGACTTGGCGTTGACCTCGATGCGGCCGTCGACGTGGGTGTGCCGCCGGCGCATGCCGGCCGACGTGGCCAGCCACGTGGTCGACGTGTCGTGCTCGGCGTAGCCGAACAGCAGGACTTCGTCGACGGCGGCCCGCCGGAAGGCCTCGCCCAGGGCGGGCGCCAGCTTGGAGAAGGCGGCGATGCCCGGCGCCACCATCGGGGCCGCCCACCCGGGCGGTGTGCCCTCGCCCGCCGGCAGGGCCATGGCGTCCTCCGCCTCGGGGCGGCCCTCGCACGCCGCCTCGGAGCGGCGGACGATCGATTCGAGGTTCTCGGCTGTCGGGTTCGAGACCCCCACCGACCCGACCCGGCCGCCCAGCACCGACACCACCTGCAGTCCCGTGCCGGTGCTGAGGCCGTTCGTCGTCGACGTGTTGTTGGCCCACCGCACGTTGGCCGTCGTCGACTCCGAGCCGATCACGATGCAGTCGTCCGCCTCGGACAGGGCGGGGGCCCGCTCGACGAGCTCGTGCATGCCGAGGCTGCTCACGGTGTGGCCTCGGCCGCCGTGTTGATCACGTTGACCTGGCGGAACAGGGCGGCGGGCGCCCCGTGGCTCACCGGTGCGACCTGGCCGGGCTGGCCCTTGCCGCAGTTGAACGACCCGCCGAGCAGCCAAGTGGACGGCCCGCCCACCGCTTCCATGGAGTTCCAGAACTCGGTGGTGGTGCCCTGGTAGGCCACGTCCTTGAGCTGGCCCGCCAGCCTGCCGCCCCGGATCTCGTAGAAGCGCTGGGCCGTGAACTGGAAGTTGTATCGCTGCATGTCGATGCTCCAGCTCCTGTCGCCCACCACGTAGATGCCGCGGTCGACGCCGCCGATCAGGTCCTCGATGGTGATGTCGGTGGCCGCCGGCTGCAGGGACACGTTGGGCATGCGCTGGATCGGCACGGTGGCAGGGGAGTCGGCGTAGGCGCAGCCGTTCGACCGTCCGAAGCCCTGTTTGTGGGCCATCTGGCGGTTCAGCTGGTAGCCCACCAGCACGCCGTCGCGGATGAGGTCCCACTGCTGGGCGGCCACACCCTCGTCGTCCCAACCGACCGTGGACAGGCCGTGCTCCACCGTGCGGTCGCCGGTGACGTGCATGACGGGCGAGCCATACCGGAGGGTGTTGAGGTTGTCGAGGGTGGCGAACGACGTGCCCGCGTAGTTGGCCTCGTAGCCCAGGACCCGGTCGAGCTCGGTGGCGTGGCCGATGGACTCGTGGATCGTGAGCCACAGGTTGGTCGGGTGGATCACCAGGTCGTACCGGCCGGGTTCCACCGAGGGCGACGCCATCTTCTGCTCGAGCAGCTCGGGCATCTGCTCGGCCTCGGCCGCGTAGCTAAGGGCGGTGGCGATGTGCTCCCAGCCGCGCCCCGACGGCATGGCGCACGACCGCATGGTGTCGAAGGCGCCGGTGGCGTCGTCGACCCGAGTGGCGGTGAAGTCGCCGTCCACCCGCACCCGTTGCTGCACGAGGTCGGATCCGTTGAGGTCGGCGAAGTATTTGCCCTCGAGCATCTGGCGGACGCTGAAGTCCACATGGGCGACCCGTCCCGAGTGGAGGAGCAGCTCGTTCACCGAGGTGAGGAACGCCACCTTGTCGGTGTCGGGCACCGAGAACGGGTCGATGTCGTAGGACGACACCCAGGTGCCCTGGTACGCCGGCTCCGGCGCCAGCTCCACCGGCTCGGAGTTGAGCGGGGCCAGCGTTGTGGCCACTTCCACGGCGGCGGCGGCGGTGGCGGCAGCCGCGTCGGGCGTGAGGTCGACGGCGGAGGCGAAGCCCCACGCGCCACCGTGCACGACCCGCACGGCGTAGCCCACCGTCTCGCCGTCACCGACGCGCTCGAGGCTGCGGTCACGCACCTTGATGTTTTGGCTGCGCCGCCGCTCGAACCGGAAATCGGCGTAGGTGGCGCCGAGGTCGCGGGCCCTGGTGAGGGCAGCGTCGGCCAGGCGCCGGAAGGGAAGAGCGAGGAACTCCGCATCGACGTCGGGCACCGCCCGACACTACGCGGCGGGTCGCCCGAGCGGTTCTCGTCGGTGAAACGTTGCAAAATTCGCGCCGATTCACTTACGAGAACGGGTCGGCGGCCTCAGCCCGGCGTCACCCGGAGGATCTTGTCGGCGCCGCCGCCGTTTGAGGTGGCCAGGTAGACGCTGCCGTCGGGGCCCTGCACGGCCGTTCGCAGCCGGCCCTGGTTGCTGAGCAGCACCTTCTCCGACACGAGCCCGCCCGCTGCGTCGAGGGTGAGCGCCCGCAGCTGCGCCCCCTTCAGGCAGGCTACGAGGAGGGAGCCGGCCAGCGACCGCCACGCCGTGCCGCCGACGAAGGTGGCGCCCGAAGGGGCCAGGGTGGGGCTGCCCGAGGCCCACGCCGGGCGCATGGCGGCGGGGAACTTGGCCAGGTCGGTCATCGGCGTCGACTCGTTGTAGCCGGGCACCGGGTCCCAGCCGCCGTTGCCGCCGGAGCGGAGCCGGTTGACCTCGTCGTCGCGGTCCGGGCCGTGCTCGACCGAGTACATCTGGCCGTCCGCCCGCAGGGCCAGGCCCTGGACGTTGCGGTGGCCGTAGGTGTAGATCCGGGAGCCGGCGAAGGGGTTCCCGGGCGCCGCCGCCCCGGTCATCTTGTCGACCCGCAGCACCTTGCCGTTCAGCGACGACAGGTTCTGGGGGTTGGTGCCGACGGCCGCGTCGCCGGTTCCGACCCACAAGAAGCCGTCGGCGCCGAAGCGCGGCCGGCAGCCGGCGTGGCGCCCGGTGGTGACCTGGATCCCGGAGAACAGCGGGTCGGCCACCCGGGTGGCGGTCGTGTAGCCGGCGTCGACGGTCCACGCGACCACCCGCACGTCGCGGTTCGTGGTGTCCGTCCATGCGTGGCAGGTGTAGAAGCGCCGGTTGGAGGCGAAGTCCGGGTCGACGGCGAGCCCCATGAGGCCGGCCTCGCCGACGTTGAACACGTCGTTCATGGTGGCCAGGCGGCGGGTGGCGCCGTCCCTGGTGACGCTGATGCGGCCCGCCTTCTCGGTGAACAGCATGGCGCCCTCGGGGGTGAACCCCACGTCCCAGGGGAGGTCCAGCCCGCTCACCACGGTGGACACGGAGAGCGTCGGGTCCCCCACCGGCGGTGGTGCGGTCGGCGTCGTCGGTGAACCGGAGAAGGCGAAGATGCCGCCGTCCGACGCCACCAGCCAGTAGCCGCCGCCGGCTCCTGCGGCGCCGGCCGCCATGCCCACCACCGGCTGGGCCAGGCGCACGGCGCCGGTGGAGCCGGCGAAGGCGGCGTCCCCGAAGGCGAAGATCCCTCCGTCCGACGCCACCAGCCAGTACCCCTGGCCGCTGGGACCGGCCGCCATGCCCACCACTGGCCGGGCCAGGCGCATTGCGCCGGTGGACCCGAGGAACCGGGCATCGCCGAAGGCGAAGATCCCCCCGTCGGAGGCGACCAGCCAGTACCCCTGGCCGCTCGGTGTGGACGCCATGCCCACGATCGGGGCGGCCAACCGCATTGCGCCGGTGGACCCGAGGAACCGGGCGTCACCGAAGGCGAAGATGCCCCCGTCCGACGCCACCAGCCAGTAGCCGTTGCCCGATGGGGTCGACGCCATGCCCACGATCGGGGCGGCCAGCCGGATGGCGCCGGTGGAGCCCAGGAACCGGGCGTCACCGAAGGCGAAGATCCCCCCGTCCGACGCCACCAGGCGGTACCCCTGGCCCGAGGGCATGGCCGCCATGCCGACCACCGGACGGGCCAGCCGGGTCCCGCCGGTGGACCCCAGGAAGCGGGCGTCCCCGAAGGAGAAGATCCCGCCGTCCGACGCCACCATCCAGTAGCCGGTGCCTGACGGCGTCGACGCCACGCCCACGACCGGCGACGCGAGCCGGAGGCCGCCGGTCGATCCTAGGAACGGGGCGGCCTGTGCCGGCAGCGGCGCGGCCAGGCTCGCGACGGAACAGGCGAGGAGGGCGACGAGGACGCCACGCAGACGAGCGGGGTGGGCCATGAACAGAAGTTACCTACATTCGTCTCGATACGATCCCGGCGTGTCGACATCGGTGGTCGTGGTCTCGCACCGACTTCACCGCTGGCTGCCCGCATGCCTCGCCTCGGTGGCCGGCCAGTGCGACGAGATCGTGGTGGTGGATAACGGGTCGGCGGGCGGCGAGGTCGGTGCCACGGCTCGCAAGGCCGGGGCGCGGGTGGTCTGCCTCCCGTCCAACCGGGGCTTCCCCGCCGGCGTCAACGCCGGTGTGGCCGCCGCCTCCGGTGACGTGGTGGCCCTGCTGAACGACGACGCAATGGCCGAGCCTGGCTGGCTGGCATCGGCTGCGGCTCTTCTCGGGCGGCCTGACGTTGCGGCCGTGGCACCGAAGCTGGTCTTCGCCCTCCCCTTCGCAGAGCTCCGCTTCGACGACGAGCCTCGCCGGATCGGGGCCGACGACCGGCTGCTGGGCCGGGCCATCCGCACAGCGACGGTGGCCGGCGTCGACGTGCTGGAGCGGTTGGTGGGCCCGGGTGTTCACGCCCTCGAGCACGGCGAGTTAAACGGCCAGCCGGGCCCATGGCGATGGACGGCCGGCCGGGCGCCGATCTACGCGCCACTCGGCCCCGACGACGCAGGGGACGTCGTCGTCGACGGCGAGCCCGCGCCGGTGATCGGGCGGACGACGCTCATCAACAACGCCGGCTCCTACCTGAGCTCCGAAGGCTGGGGTGGCGACTTCGGCTATCTCAGCCCCGACGACGGCCGCTTCGACCAGCCGGCCGAGCGCTTCGGCGCCTGCGGCGGCGCCATGGTCACTACAGCCGCAACCCTCGCCCGCGTCGGCCCGTTCGCCGGCTCCTTTTTCGCGTACTACGAGGACGTGGACTGGTGCTGGCGGGCCAGGCTGGCCGGGCTGCGCGTCCTCTACGAGCCGACCGGCGTGGTGCGCCACGTCGGTGGCGTCACCAGCGGCGGCCCGCTTGCCGTATCGGTCCGCGACCTCGCCGCCCGCAACCGCCTCCTGTGTCTGGTGCGTAACGCGCCGATGGGCGTGGCGGTTGCTCAGGTGCGCCGGGCGCTGGCGGGAGCGCCCCCCGCCGGCTTCCGCCGTGCCGTGGCCTACCGGCTGCCAACGGCCGTCGCCGGGCGGACCGGTTCCACTGCAAGGCGATTGCAGCGTTTCGCCGAGGTGTGGGACCGCTGGTCGGGTGTCGACGAGACATGGTGACATGTGTCTAGGCCACGTCGGTTCGGGCCATCACGTCGTCGCCAGGTCGACGTTGAGGATGCTGCCGAGCACGAACTCCCCGCGGATCGCCCGTCGTGGGCGAGTCTCAGCGCCCGGGGGTGACGACCGGCAGACCGTAGGCCAGGCCGGCGGCGGCCATGCGGTGGTCGTAGGTCACGAGCGCCTGCAGGTCGCTCAGCTCAGCTGCGGAGGCGAGGTGCAGGGCGTCGAGGGTTCTCACCTCGGGCGGCGGCAGCTGGGCGGGCGTCGCCAGGGCGCCGGGGGTAAGGCTGACCACGTCGAGGCGGGCGAGCAGCCGGACGGCGGCCGAGCTGGCCGGCTGGCTGACGCGGGCGGCGAGCCGCTGCAGCTCGACGGCGCCGATGCTGCTCGTCACCAGGGGGAGGTCGCGGTGGTCGCTGAGCCACTCACGCAGCGCGGCTGTCTCGGTCTCGGCGACGATGAGCTTGGCGAGCGCAGAGGTGTCGAGGTAGGCGCTCAACGGTCGTCGCGGTCGACGGCGAGAAGCTCGCCCGTCGTCGGGGTGCCGGGTGGAGCGGTCACGGCCTGGACCTCCAGCGGGTCGCCCCGGCCGGCGCGAAGCGTGCCGGCGGCCAACAGCTGCTCGCGGGTCATGCGGCTCGGGGCATCGGCCGGCACGAGCCGGGCCACCAGCCGCCCGTGGTTGGTGATCGCGATGCTCTCGCCTGTCGCAGCGATCCGGGCCAGCAGCTCGCTGGCGTTCTGTCGGAGCTCGCGGACCCCCACGGTGGTCATGTAGCACACGGTAGCATAACGAGAAAAAACCGAGGGTCGACCGCCCCGAGAACGCTCCTCCAAGCCAGCGAGGCCAGTCCTCGTAGAAGCGCTTTCGGGCAACGTATTGCGACGGCTCCGGGCCTTCAACTGTCGGCGCTGATCGGCTTGTCAGGCTCAGCACGCAAGGGCTTTTCCTGGCCATGGCTCCCCTCCTTGAGGGAGACCATACGTAACCGGAGTCCAGAACTACGTGGTCATAATTACGTGTTTGTGATTCTGTCGGGAGGTACTAGGGTTGCGCAGCAGCGCCCAGCGCCGCTCATAGTCGTACAGGCTGCAGGCCTAACCGGTCCGGGCCACGCAGGTCTTGGAGGCACATTGAGCATCGTCCCCCTCAACGATCTGCGCCGCTGCGCTCAGGCTGACGGGGCGGCTCTGCCTGACGCCCTCCTACGAGTTGTCGACGGTGGGTGGTACATCCACGGGCCGCAGCACCGGGCGTTCGAGGCCGAGTTTGCCGCTTACGTGGGCGTGCCGCACTGCCTTGGGGTCGCGAGCGGCACCGACGCCCTAGAGCTGGCGCTCACCGCTCTGGCCACCCCGGGGCGCGACGTCGTGGTGACCGCCGCCAACGCCGGTGGCTACACCTCTGTGGCGGCGCGACGCAGCGGGCTAGGGCTGCGGTTCGCAGACGTGCAGCCCGACACGCTCTGCGTCGGGCCTGAGGATGTGGCCGCCCTGATCGACGACCGAGTCGCGGCCGTCGTGGTCACGCACCTTTATGGTCGGATGGCCGACGTCGGTGGCTTGCGAGACGTCTGCGACCGGGCCGACGTGCCGTTCGTAGAGGACTGCGCCCAGGCTGTTGGCGCCCGACGCGACGGTCGCCGGGCCGGCTCGACGGGCGACGTCGCAACGTTCAGTTTTTATCCGACTAAGAACCTCGGTGCCCTCGGCGACGGTGGCGCCGTCGTTACCGCAGACGACGCGCTGGCAGACCGCCTACGTGCTCTGAGGCAGTACGGGTGGGGCGCGAAGTACCGCGTCGACATCCCGGGCGGCTGCAACAGCCGTCTCGATGAACTGCAGGCAGCGGTGCTGAGACTGCGGCTGCCGCAGGTCGACGGCTGGAACGCCCGTCGGCGGGAGATCATCCGTTGCTACGTCGCCGCAGCGGCTGGCTCCCGGCTGGCGGTCCTGCCTGCGGATGGCGAGCACCACGTCGGGCACCTCGCGGTGGCAGAGTGCGAGGACCGCGACGCGGTACGGGAGGCTCTGTCCGCCCGAGGCGTGCAGACCGATGTCCACTATCCAGTGCCGGATCACTTGCAGCCGGCGCTTCGGGACCAGCACGACGCCCGCCCGTTACCGGTAACCGAGCAGAGTGCGCAGCGGATCCTCAGCCTGCCGTGCTTCCCACAGCTCACGGACGCCGAGGTCGAACAAGTGTGCGGCGCCCTCCGTGACCTCTGACGTCAACGGGCCATCGGAGTCGACCTCGGTTCCCCGGGTGGCGGCTGCTCTGCCCGCACCGCGCTTTTCTGTCGTCGTGCCGGTTTACGGCAACGAGGCGACGCTCCCAAAGGCCGTATCTCGTTTGGAGGAAATGGCCCGCCGGGTCGACGGCGAGCTCGAGGTGGTATTCGTCGTCGACGGCTCCCCCGACGGCTCGCTGCTCGTGCTGCGCAGGCTGCTGCCATTAGCAGCCTTCCAGAGTCAACTCGTTGCGCACTCTCGTAACTTCGGTAGCTTCGCAGCCATCCGTACCGGCATGGCCGCCGCCCGTGGTGAGGTGGTGGCGGCGATGGCGGCGGATCTGCAGGAGCCCCCGGAGCTCGTCGAGGAGTTCTTCCGTCTCTTGTCCACCGGTGATCACGACGTCGCCGTCGGACGCCGTACCAGCCGTGGGGACCCACGTAGCAGCCTGCTGCTTTCCAAAGCTTTCTGGTCGCTGTACCGACGGTGGGTCCACAGGGACATCCCGCCCGGCGGTGTCGACATCTTCGCTTGTACTCGAACCGTGGCCGATCGGCTGGTCGCTCTCGACGAGTCGCACTCCTCGCTCGTGGGGTTGCTTTACTGGCTCGGGTTTCGTCGCGTCGAGGTGGACTACGCGCGTGCGCCGCGGCTCGAGGGAAAAAGCGGTTGGTCGCTTTCGCGCAAACTCCGCTACTTCCTCGACAGCGTCTTCTCCTTCACAGACCTGCCGGTGATGCTGTTAACCCTCATAGGCTTGGTGGGTGGCATCCTCACGCTCCTGGCCAGCGTATTGGTCCTCGTTGCGCGGCTCACCGGCGTCGTCCAGCAGTCGGGTTACACCCCACTCATGCTGGTGATGTTGCTGTCGACTTTCACGCTGCTTTTTGGCCTGGGCATCGTCGGCAGCTACGTCTGGCGCACCTACGAGAACAGCAAAGGCCGACCTCCGTCAGTCGCAATGACCCAGGAGACCTTCCCGGGGATGCGCGGTGGCTGAGCGATCCTCGTTGCTGCCCGGCCAGCTCGGCAGGTTCATTCTGTTGGGCGGCACGAACACGTTGTTGACCTACCTGCTTCTCCTGGCGCTGGCGACCGTCGTCGATGAGCGGTCGGCCTATACCCTGGCCTTCCTGGCCGGCGTCGTCTTCAACGCCGTCCTCACCGGCCCGGTCGTGTTTTCGTCCCGTCCCGGTCGATCGCGGGTTGTGCTATACGTTGGCTGGCTGCTGGGGGTCTATGCCGCCGGCCTTATGACCATCCACCTGGCGGTCGTCACCGGAGTCGGCCCGCCAGCACTGCTCGCCGCATTGCCGCTCCTTATAACGGCCCCGCTGAGCTTCGCCGGGGGGCGGCTGTTACTGTCCTCCATTCCACACCAGTTGCCGCAGGAGGACATGCGATGACGGTGCAGGTCCACCCGCAGGGGCTCTGCGAGTCCCCCGACGTGGGGCCGGGTACGCGCATTTGGGCTTTCGCCCATGTGCTGCCGGGGGCCCGGCTCGGCGCTGACTGCAATATTTGCGACCACGTCTTCATCGAGAACGACGTGGTCATCGGCGACCGCGTGACGATCAAGTGCGGCGTGCAGCTGTGGGACGGCACGTCGCTGGCCGACGACGTCTTCGTCGGGCCCAACGTGACCTTCACCAACGACCCCTTCCCGCGCAGCAAGCAGTACCCCGAGACGTTCGCGCGCACGGTCGTCGCCGAGGCCGCAAGCATCGGCGGTGGGGCAGTGCTGCTGCCGGGCGTACGCGTCGGCCGGCGCGCCATGGTCGGGGCGGGTGCCGTCGTGACCCGGGACGTGCCGCCCAACGCGATCGTCGTCGGCAACCCGGCGCGCATCGTCGGCTACGTCGAGGGGTCACCGAGCGTCGGCGCCGCGCCGCCGGTCGTGGCGCCGCCGGCCAACGGGGTGCTTCCGGAAAGCCGAATCGGCGGCGTGCTGCTACAGCAGCTGCGATTGGCGACCGATCTGCGGGGCAGCCTCGTGGCGGCCAACTTCTCGACCGATCTGCCGTTCGTGCCCAAGCGCAGCTTCACCGTCTTCGACGTCCCCACGCGCGACGTTCGCGGCGAGCACGCCCACCGGGTCTGCGAGCAATTTTTGATATGCGTGCGTGGTGCGGTGTCGTGCATGGTCGACGACGGCATAGCTCGCCAAGAGTTTCGCCTCGACCGCCCCGACATAGGCCTGTACATGCCTGCCATGATCTGGGGCACGCAGTACAACTACTCGCCCGACGCCGTTCTCCTCGTCTTGGCATCCGAGGAGTACGACCCCGGCGATTACATCCGCGACTACGAACAGTTCTTGACCGTCCCGCAGGACCGTCCGGGCCTCTCCCCATGACCCGTCGCTCGTCGGCGGCGACTGATGCGGACCGGACCGCCGCCCGGCGGTCCGGTCGACTCGCCCGCGGCAGCCGGCCGGTCTGCCAGGCGGCGGTAGGCGCCAGTTGGCGACTGGAGCGGCTGACCCGCCGGCTGCGGTCGGTTCCGGGATCACCTGGGGCCTGGGTACCACTCCTGATCACGGCTTTGCTCCTAGGCACCTGGGGCCGGGCGCTGGTCGGCGGGGCCTGGTCGGTCGTGCCTTCGTTCCAGACAGCGACATACCCCTGGGCCGGGCTACCGAGCGACCTGCGCTTCGAGTGGCCGCAGAGCGACCAGGCGGAGAGCAGCTACCCCTGGACATCCTTCGTCGGGCGCTCACTTCGTCACGTGGACGTGCCCTTCTGGGACCCCCACAGCTTCGGAGGCGGTTATCCGTTCTTCAGCAACGGGTTGAGTGCGGTCTTGTATCCCCCGCAGGTGCTTCTGAGAACGATGTTCGATCCATCCCAGGCTCACGACCTGTTCGTACTGGGTCACTTGCTTGCGGCGGGGCTGGCGATGAGCCTGCTGCTGCGCCGGGTCGGAACCGGTCGTGCGGCGGCTCTCCTCGGCGGCGGCGCCTGGATGCTCGGCAGCTTCCCGGTGGCGTGGGCGCAACTGGAGATGGTGACGCCAGTCTTCGCTCTGCTGCCGTTGGGACTGTACGCCGTCGACAGGGCGGTCCGAGACTCGCTGGTTTGGTCGGTCATTGCGGGGTGGCTGCTCGCCGCACTGCTGGTCGCGGGCAACTTGCTCTACATGTGGCTGGGCTTCCTGGCCTGCTTGGTCTACGCAGCCGCCCTGCTCGCCGAGCGCGGCTACCGCTGGATGCGCGAACGCACGCCGTTGCGCCCCCACCTCGTCCGGTTCGGCACGATGACTACGGTCGCCGCGCTCGGCCCGGCCGTCGTGCTGGTGCCGACCTATCTCGCACTCGGTTCCGCAGGGCGCCAGCCCTTCAGCTACGACACGCTGCAGGCTGCGTTGCTTATGCCGCTGGAGACCCTGAGGGGCGTTCCGGTCCCACCGTTCCCGCCGCTGACCGCCGAGAAGATGTACCAAATGGTTTGGTACGGCGTTCCGGTTGCTGGCCTCGCCGTCGTGGGACTGTTCTTCGGCGCAGGCCGGGGAGCCTGGCTCGGGCGCGGGCTGCTTTTCGTTCCGACAGCGGTCGCCGTCGGGACGCCCCTGACCTGGCTGGCCTACCACGGCGTGCCGGGATTTGACTCGCTGCAGCCCTACAGCCGGCTGCTGCTGCTGACCGGCTTCGGACTGGTACTGATGGCCGCCGTCGGCCTCGACGTGGTGCTGCGGGCGGTTGTTGCCGGGGTGCCAGGTCGCAGGAGCCGCCCGATGCCCGGCCCCGTAGGGCGACAGCGCGCGGCGGCGGCGCTCGCGGCGGCGGCGGTCGTTGCGACCTGCGTACCAGCCTCGGTGTACGCGCGACACATCACGCCGCCGGTCACCGACTCGGACCACCACCCACAATTCCCACGGACTCCGGCCATAGAGGCGCTCATGGCGGCGAAGACCACCACCGGGTGGCCGGTCCGCGTCCTGCAGGTAGCGGCCCGCCGAGCAGACGGCACCGATTCCCTGACTCCGTTGGTCGGCGGCACCCCGCTGATCTTCGGAATAGACTCCTTTGGCGGCTACGACAGCGCGGTGCCGCGCCGTATCAACGTCCTGCTGCAGGTCCTCGGCGGCCAGCAACCTGAGACGGCGCTGTTACAGCAGGTCACCATCACCCACCCGGTCTACTCCTCGGCCACGGTCGACTGGGGCTTGGCCCACCGGCTGGGCGTTGACCTGGTCTATCTCGCACCAGGCGACCCCGCCGATCCGGCTGGGCCCGAGCCGCCTGCGGCTCTGCCTCAAGGTTGGAAGCCGCTGTACGACGGCCCCGACGGACGGGTGTTCGGGGTGAAGGGGTCGAGCGCATCCCCTTACGTCGTGACCCGCCACCGCCTGGCCGACAACGAGGTCGCCGCACTCCTGGAGACGGTGTCTCCGGATCGCAACCCGAGGCAGGAGGTACTCCTGGAATCCGGCGACCCGGCAGTACGCGGGACGGCCGGGTCCAGGGCGGTGGAGACGCTACCGGCCCTGGACTCGGGCGTCGTGTCCGCCGGTCGGCCCGACAACGACCGCGTCGAAGTGGTTGTCGACACCAAAACCGCCGGCTGGTTGGTGCTGCCGGTGTCGTACGACAAGGGATGGCTGGCCGAGGTCGATGGTGAGTTGGTCGCGCCGGTGCGGGCGGAGTACACCCGCATGGCGGTGCCTGTCCCAGCTGGCCGCTCGTCGGTCGAGCTGCGCTACGTGCCACCGGGGTTGCTGCCCGGCCTCGGGTTGTCGCTGCTGGCGGTCGGCGTCTCGCTGACCGCTCTTCTCGGCGGCGCGCTGAGGGGTCGCAGTCGCGGGCGTTGGACCGCGCGGGGTGTCGCGTCGGGCGCCGAGTCGCGGACGTGACGAGCACACGCGTGCTCCCGCCGGCCGCCAAGGGGACTCGCGGCGTTCAGTCCTGGCTGGTGCGGCTGCGTCGCAATCGCACGCCCAGTTGGGCATTACCGGGAGGGCTGCTGCTCGTCGCCGTAGCCGTGTTTGCGACTGCCGGCCGGCGACCGTTCGTGTACGACTCCCTGCACTACTGGACGATCGCTGGGTCCTACGTCGACTCCTCCGGCGGCTTCTCGATCACCAACTTCAGCGACGGTCTCCGGGGCTACTCATGGCCACTGGTCCTCTATGGCGTCCAGCGCCTTGCCACCGCGGTCGGCGTGGCGCCGGAGGCCGGAGCACTGATGCTCAACAGCGCACTGCTGGCAGTGCTGTGCGTACTGTGCTTGCCCGCCCTCGCCGCCCGGCTGCTAGCCCGCCCCGTGAACCCTCTGATGACGCCGGTGCTGTGCGTCTTCGCGGTGCGTGTGCTGTGGGGCGGCTATGCGTCTTACCCGCTGACCGACGTGCCGGCGGCGTTGCTCGTGATCTGCGCCGGATTGCTCCTGTGGCGGCCGAGTGTGCCGAGCGCCGTGTCAGCCGGTCTGGCGGTCGGGCTGGCGGCGAACATGCGGCCGGCGTTCCTGCTGGCATGCGGCGTGGCTGTCGGAATCGCAGCCGCTCGGACACGGTTGCCGCGGCTCGCCAATGGCTCCCGGGCCGCATCCGCGGCAGCCGGTGCCATCCTCGTCGTGCTCGGCTGCGCGGTCGCCTTCGGCCCCCAGATCGCCGTCAACGTGGCTAGGCACGACGTCCTCGCGCTGATTCCTGTGGGTAGCGGCGACATCGCCCGGCTGCAGTTCGCTGAAGGGCTGCGGTACCAGAAGTACGCCACCACGCTGGACGCTGAGCGGGGCGATCCGGGCCTGTTCTACTGCGACCCGGCCGGTGCGCGACTGCTCGCATCGGTGCAGCAGTCGGACGCTTCGCTCGGCAGTCCAGCGGACTATGTCCGGTTCATGGCAGAGCACCCGTTCCAGGCGCTGGGAGTCGTCGGCCGGCGGGTAGCCAACGGCGTGTACAACGACGCGTCGACGCCGTACCTACCGGGCGGCACCCCGGCCCCGACGCTCGGCGTGCTCGCCGTGCTCGTAATCTCCGTAGGGGCGGTCCTGGGCTTCCGTTCGGTGCGCGGACGCGACAGTCTTCTGCTGCTCGTGCTGGTTCTAGCGCCAGCGGCCGCAGCCGTGACCGCGATCGTCGAGACGCGGTTCTTCCTCCCCGTCAGCCTGCTGGGTGTGGCCCTAGTCGCCGCCGCCGTCTCGCGCCCGCCCACGTCGTGGCGGTCGGGCCTGCGGGCGACGGTAGCGGTGGCGCTCCCCGCCGCGCTCCTGGCAGTGCCGGTCCTCGTGCTCGCCGGCACGTCTAATGCCTTGGAGGGGGACCCACGCACCGAGACGCAACCGAGCACCTGCGCCCGCTTCGAGCGCGGGGCCTAGGATGGTTGTGCATGGAGTCGGGTCTGCCCTCGGTCCGCATCCAGATCGTCCTGTTCCGCCAGCAGCTGAGCGACCTGTGGCGCCTCGTCCCGGCGGCGGCGGCGGCGGCCCGCCACGCCGTCGGCGCGCGGTACGCCGGCGCCGTCACCGTGGCGTTCGGCGACTGCTCGCCGCGGCAAGTGCTGGGCGACGAGGATCTGGCGGCCATGCAGGCGGCCGCCTCGAAGGCCGGGCTCGGCGCCCTCACCTACGAGCATTTCAACGAGAACCTCGGCTCGAGCGGCGGGAGCAACCGCCTGGCCGAGGGATGCACCAACGACTTCATCCTCGTGCTGAACCCCGACACCTACCCGGCCCCCACGTTGTTGTCGCGGATGCTGGCGCCCTTCCACGACGCCCACGTTGGCGCCGTCGACGCCCATCAGCTCCCCCTCGAGCACCCAAAGGACTTCGACCCGGTCACCGGCGACTCGAGCTGGTTGAGCGGCTCGTGCATGCTCGTGCGGGGCGACGTCTTCCGGGCCGTATCGGGCTTCGACAGCGAGCACTTCTTCTTGTACTGCGACGATGTCGACTTCTCGTGGCGGGTGCGCCTTCTCGGCTTCCGCACCGTGCACGAGCCGCGCGCCGTGGTGTTCCACGACAAGCGGATCGACACCGCAGGCAGGATCACCGCCACCCCCCTCGAGGGCTTCTACGGCAGCCTCGGGCGCCTCATGCTCACCCACAAGTTCGACCGCCCGGATCTCCTGGAGGAGACCATCTCATCCATCGAGGTGGGGGGGACGCCCGACCAGCGGGCGGCGGTCGACGAGTGGCGCCGGCGCCAGGCCGCCGGTGCGCTCCCGCCCGTGTTGGTGGGGGCCGCCTCGGTCGCCCAGTTCGTCGGCGGCGAGTACGCCCGCCACCGGTTCTGAGCGTGGGCGCCCGTTACGAGTTCTCTTTCGCCTGGGCGGGTCCCTACGGGCTGATGACGCGCCTCATCGAGGCCAACGTCGGGCCCGGACGCATCGTGCTCGACCTCGGATGCGGTTTCGGGCCCCTGGCCGAGCCGCTTCAGGAGCTCGGCTTCGAGTACGTCGGCTGCGACGCAGATCCGGCCGGCCTCGACTCGCTGCGCACGCGGGGCTTCGAGACCCACCAGATCGATCTCACCGACCTCGACGGGCTGGCCGAGCGGCTGGTGAAGATCACCGACGAGCGGGCGGTGGGGGCGGTCCTGATGCTCGACGTGCTGGAGCACCTCCCGGACACCGATGGCTCCCTGGCCCAGCTGCGCTCGTGCCTGCTCGAGCTCGACCGCCCCCTTCTGGGGCTCAGCATTCCCAACGTGGCCCACTACGACGTGGGGGCCAAGCTCGTGATGGGGGCGTGGGACACCACGCCGTCGGGCCTCCTCGACGACACCCACGTGCGGTTCTTCACCGAGCGGAGCCTGCTGTCGGCCATGCGGGCGTGCGGCTGGCACGAGATCGCCCGCCACGACGTCGTCCTCCACCACAGCGACCAGCACTTCCCGGTCGACCACCCGGCCCTGGCCGACGGCACGCCGCTGCGGAAGCTGCTGTGGCAGCTCCGTCGCCGGATCGGCGACGGCCTGACGGTCAACCAGTTCGTCCGGCTCTTCGCCCTCGGCCCGGCTGACGTCCCGCCCGAGCAGGCCCCCGGACCGGGCAGCGGGGCCCGCTTCCTCAGCGTGCTGATGCGCACACAGGGCAAGCGGATGCCCAACCTGCTCGAGGCGCTCACCTGCCTCGCCGCCCAGACGGACCAGGACCTGGAAATCCACCTCCTGGTCCACACCGCCAGGCCCGGCGTGGTCGCCGAGGTGCGGGATTTGGTGGCCGACTTCGCCTCCGACTTCTCGGGCAGGGTCCACGTGCACCAGGTCGAGGAGGGTGGCCGGGCGCGGCCGCTGAACGTCGGCCTGGCCGCGGCGACGAGTCGGTACGTGGCCTTCCTCGACGACGACGACCTGGTGACGGCCGACTGGGTCGAGCGCTTCCGCGCCGGTGTCGACTCCGCCCCGGGAGAGGTCATCCGCAGCGTCACCGTCGACCGGCGGGTCGTCCGCAACGACGACGAGTTGCTCCTGGCTCCCTTCCAGGCGGTGGGCGGCCTCGAGACCACGCACGACTGCCGGTTCAACGCCCTCGAGCACTTCTCCAGGAACCGCACGCCCATCTGCTCGTTCGCCGTCCCGCTGGAGGCGGTGCGCTCCCTCGGCATCGTGTTCGACGAGGCGGCGGCGGTGCTGGAGGACTGGAACTTCCTGCTGAACCTGGCCCTCGTGTGCGGTGTCCACGACACCGGCCACGTGACAAGCATCTACCACCGCTGGGAAGGCGCCGAGGGCTCGGCCGGCGCCGTGTCGAAGGAGGTGTGGGAGACGACGCACCGCCTGATTGTCCAGCGCCTCGACGCCGGGCCGCTGCTGCTTCCGCCGGGGTCGGCCGGCCAGATCGCCCTCATGTGGGAGAAGGCCCTGATCCTCGACCATGAGATGCCGGCCCACAACAACCGGCGGGCGGAGCTCGAGACGGAGGTCCGCCGGCTCGAGCAGGACAAGCAGGCCCTGGAGGCGGAGCGGGCGGCCGTGGAACAGACCTTCGCCCAGGAGCGGTCGGCACTGGAGCGCAGCTTCGCCGACGAGCGCGCCGCCCTCGACGCCGAGGTCGCGACGGCGCGGGCGGAGGCGGCGGAGATCCGCTCGTCGACGAGCTGGCGCGCCTCGGCGCCGCTGCGGGGACTCGGGTGGCTCGGGCGCCGGGCGCTCCATACCTACCGGCGGGCCCAGGGTTGAGCGGCCTTCGAGCCAGCGCCGGACCCATTTCGACCGTCGGCGGCGGCGACGCCTATCGTGCAACGACGTGCGCGTAGCCCCCGACACGACCGGCCAGGCCGGTCCATCGAGCACCCGATGACCGGGGCGATGAAGCGATGACGACGGTCGCCGAGTACGTCACGTCCAAGGAACTCATGGGCAACCTCACCCTGCGTGAGTTGCGGTCCAAGTACAAGCGGTCGCTGCTGGGCTGGGCGTGGTCCCTGCTCAACCCGCTGGCGACCATGCTGGTGTACACCCTGGTCTTCGGCTTCTTCCTGAAGGTGCTGCCCCCGCGAGGTGGGCCCAGCGGCCTCAAGAACTTCGCCTTCTACCTGATGTGCGGGCTGCTGGCCTGGAGCTTCTTCACCGCCGGGGTCATGGGGTCGATCGGGACGCTGATCGGGAACGCCAACCTGGTGAAGAAGACGTACTTCCCTCGCGAGCTACTGGTGGCCTCGCTGGTGGCATCGGGCGTGGTGTCGTTCCTCATCGAGATCGGCCTGCTCTCGGTGGCCCTGCTCCTGTTCGGCAACGTGGTGCTGCCGTACCTGCCGGTTGCCCTGTTCCTGGTCGGCCTGCTCACGCTGTTCACGCTGGGCCTGGGCCTGGCGTTCAGCGTGCTGAACGTCTACTTCCGAGACGTCCAGCACCTGGTGAACATCCTCTTCCAGGTCTGGTTCTACCTGACCCCGATCGTGTACCCGATCTCGTTCGTGCCCCAGCATGCGGTGATCTTCGGGCGCAACCTGCCCGCCCGGGCCCTGCTCGAGATCAACCCCATGGTTGGGTTCGTGGAATCGTTCCGCGACCTGCTCTACGACCTCCGTATGCCGCCCCTCGGCATGCTCGCCTACCTCACGTTCACGTCGGTCGCCGTCTTCGGCGCCGGCTTGTACCTGTTTGGGCGGCTGGAGGGCCGGTTGGCCGAAGAATTGTGAGCTCACGTCTGGCGGTGGGTCGGTGACCGCGGCTGTCACCGTCGAGTCGGTCTCGAAGCGGTTCCGGCTCTATCACGAGCGGAACCAGTCGTTGAAGGCAGCGCTGATGCGCAAGCGCCGGGCCATCATCGAGGAGTTCTGGGCGCTGGACGACGTGTCGTTCGAGGTCCCGGAGGGCACCACGTTCGGGCTCATCGGGGAGAATGGGTCCGGCAAGAGCACGATGATGAAGTGCATGGCCAAGATTCTGCGGCCGGACTCGGGCAAGCTCGAGGTCCACGGCAAGGTGTCGGCCCTGCTGGAGCTGGGCGCCGGGTTCCATCCCGAGCTTTCGGGGCGGGAGAACGTCTTCCTGAACGGCTCGATCCTGGGCATCAGCCAGCGGGAGTTGGTCCGGCGCTTCGACGAAATCGTTGACTATGCCGGCCTGCCCGACGGATTCATCGACCAGCCGGTGAAGAACTACTCGTCCGGCATGTACGTCCGACTCGGGTTCTCGGTGGCCATCAACGTCGACCCCGACGTGCTTCTGGTCGACGAGGTGCTGGCCGTCGGTGACGAGGCGTTCCAGCGCAAGTGCGGCGAGAAGTTCGCCGAACTGCGCGAGCAGGGCAAGACGATCGTGCTGGTGTCGCACAGCATGGTTGCTGTCCACAACCTGTGCGACAAGGTGGCGTGGCTCGACCACGGCAAGGTGAAAATGCTCGACTCGGCCCGCAAGGTGGTGGACGAGTACACCGGCACGGTGCAGGTGGACAGAAAGGCCGATGTCGAGGGTAACCGTTGGGGTTCGCACGAGGCCAGGATCCACGCCGTCGAGTTGCTGGGAGAGTCGGGCACACCGCTCGTCCAGCCCCGCACGGGCGACACCGTCACCGTGCGCCTCCACTACGAGACGAGCGAGCCGATCGAGCACCCGGTGTTCGCCGTGCAGTTCCTCACCGTCGACGGCACCCAGGTGTCGGGCCCGAACACCCGCGACGCCGGGTTCGAGATCGAGCGGCTCGAGGGCCGAGGCCACCTCGACTTGAGCATCGACCGCCTCATGCTCACGCCTGGCACCTACGACATCACTGTGGCGCTGCTCGACCACGCCCTCCTCCACACATTCGACCACCGCACCCATGTCGTCCGCTTCCACGTCGAACCGGGCAACCCGCGCGAGTCGTACGGTGTGATGTCGCTCGGGGGTCGCTGGCAGTTCGGCGACCCCGGCTACAGCGCCTGATGCAACCGCGCCGCCGCATAGCGGTGGCCACCAGCGAGCCGCTGACGGCACGTATGGCGGGGCCCGCCATACGTGCCTGGCACATGGCCGAGGTCCTGGTGGCGGAGCACGACGTGGAGCTCGTCACCACCGAGGCGTGCGACCGCCGCCACGCCGGCTTTCCGGTGCGCCACGTGTCGGCCGCCGAGCTGCGCGACCTGGAGCAGTGGTGCGACGTGCTGGTGTTCCAGGGCGGCCTGCTCCACGACCACCCGTTCCTGCTCCAGTCCGACACGATCCTCGTGGCGGACGTGTACGACCCCTTCCACCTGGAGAACCTGGAGCAGACCAAGGGGTGGCCGGCGGCCGAGCGTGACGCCACCATCCGCCACCTCACCGAGGTCCTCAACGAGCAGCTCCGGCGGGGCGACTTCTTCCTGTGCGCCAGCGAGCGCCAGCGCGACTTCTGGCTCGGGAGCCTGGCCGCATTGGGCCGCGTCAACGCGCCCACGTACGACGACGACGAGACCCTGCGCTCCCTGCTGGCGGTGAGCCCGTTCGGGCTGCCGTCCACGCTGCCCCGACGCACGGGGCCCGCCATGCGGGGCGTGGTGCCGGGCATCGGCCCCGAAGACAAGGTCATCCTGTGGGCGGGCGGCGTCTACAACTGGTTCGACCCGCTCACCCTGGTGCGGGCCGTCGACCGGCTGAAGGAACGGCTCCCCGAGGTGCGCCTGTTCTTCCTCGGCCTCCAGCACCCCAACCCCAACGTGCCGCCCATGCGCATGGCCACCGAGCTGCGCCGGCTGGCCGAGGAGCTGGGCCTCGTGGGCAGCCACGTGTTCTTCAACGAGGGCTGGGTGGCGTACGAGTCCCGGGCCGACTTCCTGCTCGAGGCCGACGTGGGCGTGAGCACCCACCTCGACCACGTGGAGACGGCGTACTCCTTCCGCAGCCGGATCCTCGACTACCTGTGGGCCGGGCTACCCATCGTGGCCACCGCGGGCGACGCCTTCGCCGACCTCATCGCGGCCGAGCGCCTCGGCGTCGCCGTGCCGCCCGGTGACGAGATCGCCCTGGAGGCGGCCCTGTGGCACGTGCTCGGCGACGAGGTCTCCGCCCGGTCGTGCCGCCTCAACGTCGCCCGGGTGGCGCCGGGTTTTGCCTGGGAGCACGCCCTGGCCCCGCTGCTGGCCTTCTGCCGCGACCCCCGCCGGGCCCCGGACCTCACCGGCGACTACGCCCCCGGCAGCCCCAGCTCGGTCCTCACCGACGGAGGCGCCCGCCTGGCCTCGGCCTGGAAGGACGTCGTTCCTTCCCAGGTCCTCCGCCGGGCCGCCGGACGGGTGCGGGGCGCGCTGCGCTAGACGACGGGCAATCGGCGCCGACGGCGACGCGAGTGTGCGCTTGCGCCGGCATCAGGGTCCGGAATCCGGACCCTGAGGTTGTCGCAAAACCGGCCGGCCCGGCCGTGGCGTCTGGGCTGCAACTTTGCGCCGGCACCAGGCTCCGGATTCCGGACCCCGAGGCCGTCGCAAACCGGCGGCGGGTGTCAGGGACGAATCCGGCGCGCCACCCAGCGGGCGATCTGGCGGCCCCGGACCGAGGCGCGGCGGGCGGTGACGGAGGGGCCGTCCTCGACGAGGGACCGCACGCCCCGTTCTGCCAGTGCCCGTGCCTGCTTCGTCCGCAGGGCCACCACGTCGGCCAGTGCCACCGGGGTTTCGCCGACGCCGGGCGGTGGAGGCGACTCGGGCTCGGGTCCGTAGGGCTCGAGGTCGTGGGGGGTGAAAGGCTCGTCGTGGGCGACGGGCTCCCATGACGACACCGGCTCTGGCCAGCGCGTTGCAGGACGCAAGCCCCTCGCAGGTCATCCGTCGCGCTGCCGGTCGAGTGCGGGGCGCCCTCCGGTAGCTGCACGGGTCCTCGGATGGCCTGACCGGGCAGCCGGACGAGCCTGCGGCTGGCGCCGCGGCATGATACATGGCATCATCGGGTGCGTAGAATGATGCTTCAGAAGGAGGATGCAGGCGTGCGAACGACCCTTGCCCTCGACCCCGACCTCGTGGCGGAGGCCCAGCGCCTCACGGGGACCACCGAGAAGACCGCTCTCGTCCGTGAGGCATTACGAGCCCTCATCCAGCGCGAGAGCGCTCGCCGGCTGGCCAGGCTCGGAGGGACCGAACCAGAGTTCCGGGAGATCCCGAGGCGTCGCGCTGAAGTGCCGTGATCCTCGTTGACACGTCAGTCTGGATCGACCACCTCCGGATCGGCCAGCCAGTCCTGGTGCGATTGCTCGAGGGCTCTCTGGTCCTGGGTCACTCCTGGGTGATCGGCGAGCTGGCTCTCGGCAACCTTGCGAAACGCCAAGAGGTCATCGGGCTGCTCAACGGCCTCCCCCAGGCGACGGTTGCCACGGACGACGAGGTGATGACGCTCGTCGACCGTCATCAGCTGTACGGCTTGGGCATCGGCTATGTCGACGCGCAACTGCTCGCGTCGACGCAACTCACCGTCGATACCGCCCTGTGGACGGGCGACCGGCGACTGGTGGCTGCTGCCCTGCGGGTGGGATGCGCGGTCGAGCCGGCCGGCGGCGCCGACTAGTCTAGACGACGGGCAATCGCTCCGACGGCGTCTGGCCGTGATTCGCGTCGGCACCAGGGTCCGGATTCCGGACCCCGAGGCCGTCGCAAACCGGCGGCGGGTGTCAGGGACGAATCCGGCTCGCCACCCAGCGGGCGATCTGGCGGCCCCGGACCGAGGCGCGGCGGGCGGTGACGGAGGGGCCGTCCTCGACGAGGGACCGCACGCCCCGTTCTGCCAGTACCCGTGCCTGCTTCGCCCGCAGGGCCACCACGTCGGCTAATGCTACCGGGGTTTCGCCGACGCCGGGCGGTGGGGGCGACTCGGGCTCGGGCCCGTAGGGCTCGAGGTCGTGGGGGGTGAAGGGCTCGTCGTGGGCGACGGGCTCCCATGACGACACCGGCGCCCAACTGCCGGCGGCGCGGACGGTGCGGGACCGGCGGGGCGCCGTCTCGAGGATCGCCAGGTACCGGGTGGCCTGGACGTGGGGCGACCACCGCAGCAGGGCGTCGCGCCGGGCCCGGCGGCCGAGGGCACCGCGCAGCAGGTCGTCGTCCAGCAGACGTCGCAGGCCGTCGCGCCACTGGTCGGCGCCGTCGGCCAGCATGCCGTTGTGGCCGTGGCGGATGGCCTCGCGGAACGGCTGGGTTCCACTGGCCAGGGTGACGGTGGCGGTGAGCCCCGCCTCCAGCCACTTGATGGCGCTCTTGGCCTCATTGAACCGGCTGCCGGGCGCCAGCGGGGCGAGGTTCACGTCGAGGTCGCGTAGTACGCCGGGCAGGTCCAGCCACGGCAGCATCGGGAGGCGGCGGACCCGCGCCCTGAAGCGGTCGAGGGCGGCCGACGGGGTGACCTTGCCGCCCAGCCACAGTTCCAGGTCGGGGTAGGCGTCGAGGGTCTCGATCACCACCGGCTCCACGTGGCGCCAGTCGTGGTCGTGCGTGTCGGTGCCGCTCAGGTAGCCGATCCGGAGCCGGCCCGGCGTGCGGGGCTGGGCCAGGGCGGCGTCGGCGGCCCGGGCCAGCTCGATGCCGACCCCGTTGGCGAAGCGCTCGGCGGGCAGGCCCGTCACGTCCTCGGCGTGGCGGCACAGGCCCTCGGTGCTGCCGATGAAGGCGTCGCACGACTCCATCGTCGTGCGGTACCGGCGCACGCCCTCCATCCACAGCGCCGCCCCGTCGGGCGGCAGGAGGGTCAGCGCCGGGATCTCGGCCGCCAGGTCGGGGTCGAAGATGAGGTCGTCGAGGTCGCACAGCACGGGCGTGCCCCGTTGCCGGCAGGCGGCGAGCAGGTCGAGCACCTGGGTGGTGGCCGGCACCCGGTAGGACACCACGGCGTCGGCCCGGGCGCACAGGTCGGCGAGCTCGGGGTCGCGGTAGTGGCGCACGTCGGTGTCGACGCCGAGGAGCCCGAGTGCCTCGGCGGGCAGCCGGGCCCGGTACCGGAGCGGGGCGCCTTCGATGCCGACCAGGAAGACCACCCTGCGCACGGTGCGTCGTCGGAGGGCCGCGTCGGGCGCCGGCTCGAACGGCTCCGGTCCACCCGCCGCCGCCGCCGCCGCCCCGCCGGCCGCAGCGTCCGCCGCCGCCGCCGGCTCGGCGGTGGCACCGGCCGCCGCGTCTACTGCCGCCGCCGGCTCGGCGCCGCCGGCCGTCAGTGAGCGGTAGAGGGCGCCGAGGCCGCCCACCTGGGCCTCCACGGAGCGCACTGGCACCGCCGCGCAGCCGTCCCGCAGGCGGGCCAGCATCGCCGGATCGAGCGTCAGGCGGCGCAGTGCGGCGGCCAGGGCGCCGGCGTCGGCGGCGGGGACCACCAGGCCGTTGCGACCGTGGTCGACCACCTCCTCCGGCCCGATGGCCTCGGCGCACACCACGGGAAGGCCGCGGGTGAGGGCCTCACGGGTGAGGATCGAGTGCGACTCCCGCATCACCGACGGCACCACGAGGACGTCGGCTGCCGCGAACACGTCCTCGATTGCAGCCGGGTCGAAGGGCGCCGGCACGTCGACCGGCAGGCCCTCGACACCGGCCCCGCCTTCGTCGAGGAACGGGCCGAGGCCGTAGGCCGTCAACTGCCAGCCGGGCACGCCGGCCAACAGGCGGACGGCGTCGACCAGCACGTGGGCGCCCTTCATCCGGTCGTGCCCGCCGGCGTACAGGAACCGCACGGTGGCGCCGTCACTGCCGGCGGCGGTGGAGCCCGGAGGCGCCGACGCCGCAACGGCCGGCACCCCGTTCTCGTCGACCCGCACCTTGGCGGCCGGGACCCCGTTGGCCACCACGACCTCGGCCGCCGAGCGCGAGGGCGCCAGCACGACGTCGGCGTGCAGCAGCTGCGAGGCGAGGAAGCGGTTCCTGGCGTCGAGCCATGGGCGGTCGACTTCGCAGGCGCAGTCCCCGCAGGACACCACGAGCGAGCACGGCCGGTACGACCGGTCCACCAGGAACTGGCGGGCGCACCACCACCAGAAGTCGTGCATGGTCACCACCACCCGGGCGCCGCGCCGGGCGGCCGGCGCCAGGAGGCAGGCGCCCAGCGACTGGAGCGAGTGGAAGTGGACCACGTCGGGCGCCAGCTCGGTCACGTGGCGATCGAAGTCGGCGGTCACATCGGGGTTGTCGTAGTTGGCGGCATCGGACCACGCCGTCCACGGCGTGGTGACGATCCACCGCACCGGCAACCCGGTGTCGTCGACGGTGGCGAACGTGTCGAGCGGCCGGCGCCCGTCGCCCAGCCACCCGGCGTAGACGCTCACGTCGAACCCTGCGGCCCGCAGGCCGCGGGCCTGGCGCTCGGGGACGAGCGTGCCGCCGCTGACAAAGTTTGGCGGGTAGTGCGCCGACACCACGAGGATCCTCACGTCTGTCGGGGATGGTAGCGGGCTACCATTTCGACCCCGTGAGGTTGTCCTCCCGAGCGGTCGCCGGTCTAACGTCTCGGGCATGCGAGGCCTCCATGACCTCGTCGGCGGGGCGTTCGGCCGACCTGCGAGCCGATGACGCGCCGTCTACGCGCCGACGTGGCGTCGGTGGTCGTGGTGCACACCGTCGACGAACCGGTCGACGCCGGCTGGCTGGCCTCGGTGCGAGCGTCCGTCCCGGGCGGCACGGAGCTGGTCGTCGTCGATGCGGCGACGGCTGCCGGCGGCGCCCGGCCGACCGTCGAGGGCGACGGCGTCCGCATCGTCCGCGGTGACCGCCGAGGGCGGGCCGTTGCCCGCAACACCGGGGCGGCAGCCGCCACCGGTGACACCCTCGCCTTCCTGGCCACCGGGGCCCAGCCGGAAGCGGGCTGGCTCGAAGCGGCCTGCGCCGTGCTCTGGGAGGACGAGTCGGTCGGCTGCGTGGCGCCGGTGCTGCGGGGCGCTGCGGCCGGCGGCCTGTCGTTCGCCGGCCACCCGAGCTCCGGTGGCCCGGTCGCGTCGGAGGCCGCCGTCATCGAGCCGGTCATCTACCCGGCGGCTGAGGCCAGCGTCGTGCGTGCCGGGCTGTTCGCGGCCGAGGGCGGCTTCGACGAGCGCTACGACCGGTGCGGCGAGGAGGTCGACTTCGGCTGGCGGCTGTGGCTGCTGGGCCACCGAATCTCCAGGTGTCCGTCGTCGGTGGTGGACGTGTCGGGCGTGCGCCCGGCTGTGCTGCCGGCCGCCGAGCGACGTTTCCTCACCGAGCGAAATGCCCTGTGCACGATCTACAAGCATTACGACGAGCGCAACCTGGCCGTCGCCCTCCCGGCGGCCATGGCCCTCGCCGCCGCCCGCGCCGCCGATGGCGGCGACGAGGCGCAGGCCGCCGCCGCCCGTGCGGTCGCCGCCTTCGTCGACGCCCTGCCCGACCTCGCCGCCGAACGCTCGCGGCTGCAGGCCCGACGCCGGCGCACCGACCAGGAGATCGTGCGCCTGTTCGGCGACCCTCTGTCGGTGGACGGAACGCCGGCCGATGCGATGACCTCTGTCGCCGACGCGTTCGGGCTGGCGGAGCGTTTCGGGGCCCGGCGCCGGATCGCGGTGGTGACCGGCGACTCGCTCACCGAGAAGATGGCCGGCCCCGCCATCCGGGCGTGGGAGATCGCCGGCGCCCTGTCGGTCGAGCACGACGTACGTCTCGTGACCACGACCCGCTGCGAGATCACATCCGCGAACTTCGGCGTCGAGAAGGCCGGCGACAAGGCGCTCGTCGAGGTGCTGGACTGGTGCGAGGTCCTGGTTGTGCAGGGCTGGGTCCTGCACGGCCGGCCGTTCCTGCGGACGACCGCCAAGGTCCTGGTGGTCGACCTGTACGACCCCCTCCATCTCGAGCAGCTCGAGCTGGCAAAGGCCGAGAGCGACGCCGTGCGGCGGGGCACCGTCCGGGAGGCCACTTCCGCCCTCAACGACCAGCTCTCCAGGGGCGACTACTTCGTGTGCGCCAGCACGAAGCAGCGGGACTTCTGGCTCGGCCAGATGGCGGCCCTGGGCCGGATCAACCCGCTCACCTACGACGAGAACGAGACGCTCGACACGCTGATCGGCATCGTGCCCTTCGGCATGCGCGACGAGGTCCCGCTGCACAACCGCAACGTGCTCAAGGGCGTGGTCCCGGGCATCGGCGAGGACGACGAGGTCATCCTGTGGGGCGGCGGCATCTACAACTGGCTCGACCCCGTCACCCTCGTCCGCGCTGTCGACAGGCTGCGTCTGCGCCGGCCCGATGTGCGGCTGTACTTCCTCGGCCTGCGCCACCCCAATCCCGAGGTGCTCGAGATGCGCATGGCGGTCGAGACCCGGGACCTGGCCGACCGCCTCGGCCTCACCGGCACCCACGTCTTCTTCAACGAGGGGTGGGTGGCGTACGACGACCGCCACAACTACCTGCTCGAGGCCGACGTGGGCGTGAGCACCCACCTCGACCACCTCGAGACGGCGTACTCGTTCCGCACCCGCATCCTCGACTACATCTGGGCCGCCCTGCCGGTGGTGGCCACCGCCGGCGACGCCTTCGCCGAGCTGATCGACCGCGAGGTGCTCGGCGTCACCGTGCCGGCCGGCGACGTCGACGCCCTCGAGGAGGCGCTGTTCCGGGTGCTCGACGACCGCGAGTTCTCGGCCATGTGCCGGAAGAACCTGGCCGGCGTCCGCGGCCGGTTCGCCTGGTCGACGGTGCTGGCGCCCCTCGTCGAGTTCTGCCGGGCCCCCCGGCGGGCGCCCGATCTGGTCGACCCCGAGATGGCGGCCGCCCTGGGCGCCGCCAACACAGCCGCCGACCCCCGCCAGCACGGGTTCCGGGGCGACGTGGCCATCGCCGTCGCCTACCTGCGAGAGGGCGGTCTCCAGCTGGTGGCGACCAGGGCGAAGTCGCGCATCGGCCACCGGCTGGCCGGGCGACGGTGAGGTCCGACCGCCCGGAGGCGGGCCGCGCGCCGTCGCCATCCGGCGCCCCCGGCCGCGCCGAGGCAGGCCGGCGGTCATCAGGCGCCGCCGCGCCGGCTGTCGCCGTCGCCAGTTGACCGCGGCCGACGAGGCGGCCATGGCCGTGCTCGCCGACACCGCAGTCGTCGGTGCGGCGCCCGCCCCGGGCCGGCGGGCAGAACCGGTCCGGTCGCCCTCGCGCCGGCGCGTGCCGCGCAGCCACGTGCTCGCCCTCGCCGCCATCGTGGCCATAGGCCTGCTGCGGGGCCTGTTCTGGGTCGCCGTCTCGCCGGTGTTCAACCCCATCGACGAGCACGCCCACTTCGCCTACGTGGAGTCGATGGCCACGTCGCTGCGCCCGCCCGTGGTCGGGAAGGACCACCTGTCGCCCGAGGCGCTCGACCTGGCCAAGCGGACGAGGACGGCGGACTGGCGGTCGGCCCCGATCACCGCCGACCCCGACGACGCCCGCTGGGGCCTGCTGCGCGACTCCTACGAAGGAGTGCAGGGGCCTACCTACTACGCCCTGATGGCGGTGGCCTACAAGGCGGCCCACCCGTTCGGCGTGCTGACGGCCCTCTACGTGGTGCGGATCGCGTCGCTGCTCCTCGCCCTCGGTGCCGTGCCCATCGCCTACCTGCTCGCGCGCGAGCTGTTCCCGCGCCGCCCGGACGCGTGGCTCGCTGCGCCGGCGCTGCTGGTGGTGCTCCAGGGCTTCAACGGCAACCTGACGTCGGTGTCCAACGACGCGCTGGTGGTCCCTTTGGGCGGGGCGATCCTGCTCGCCGTCGCCATGGCCCGCACCCGCGGCCTCACGCTGGTCAACGCGCTCGTCACCGGGGCATTGCTGGGCGCAGCCTTCTCCACCAAGTCGCAGATGGTGGCGCTGTTCCCGCTGGTCGCGGCGGCGGCCATCGGGGTGGCGGTGGTCCGCCGGGAGCGGGCCGTCCGGCTCCTGCGGTGGGCGGTGGTGGCGGGGGCGTCGGCCGTCGTGGTCTCGCTGCCCTGGCTGGTGTGGAACCTGGCGAGCTACGGCGCGCTGAGCGCCTCCGAGGAGGTCGACAGGATCACCGGGCCGCTGCAGCCGGATCACCCGTTCGGCGTCGACGGTCTCCGCCGCCACCTCACGTCCGGCTCCACCGGGTACTGGGACTACCAGCTGGTTGCCCGGGAACTCGGCCGCTACATGTGGGTGCTCTCGCTGGCCGCCCTGGCGCTGGTCGTCGTGGCCATCGGCATGAGTGCGGTACGCCGTCGGCGGGGCGAGGCCGTCGCCCTGGCGTGGCTCGCGTCGTCGCTGTTCGTCACCATGGCCATGATGCTGGTCGTCATCTACGGCGTCTTCGGGGGAAAGAGCAGCGTGGTCGGCCGTCACCTCTACCCGTCGCTCGTGGCCGTCGTCGTGGCCGTGGCGGCGGCGGCCTTCATCGTCGCTGGCCGCTGGGTCGGGTGGGGCCTGCTGCTGGTGCTGGCCAACCTGGCCCTCACCTTCGAGCCGCCCACCGTGGCCGCCCGCCTCGACGTCGACTACGCCGAGGGGATCATCGCCAACCTGGGCCCGGTCGTCGACCAGAGCTGGGGCGAGCAGCTGGTCCAGGCGACGACGGTGCAGGTGTCGCCGCCGTGCCCGGTGGCCAAGTTCGCCGTCGGCTTCGGCGGTGTGGGGACGGCGCCGGCGACAGTGGCGGTGGCGACGCCGGCCGGCCCGGTGCAGGCGACCCGCAGCGGCGAGCAGGGCACGCCCGCCCAGTACCTGGCCGTCTACGACCTGGCGGCGCCGGTGTCCGCGCCGTTCACCGTCGACGTGACGGGCGTCGATATCAGCGCATCCGCCACCGACCGGGATCCGGCGGTTGCGCTCACGGGCCTGCCCGGCGACCCGGTGTTCCGGGCCTTCTGCCCGTTGCGGGACCCGAAGACGGCCCGCTTCTCCCAGCGGTTCACACCCGACCACCCGTCCTTCATCCGGCGCGGCGCGGTGCTGGCGTGGCCTGAGGCGTGGGCATGGGCGGGTCGGCTGGCGCTGGTCGGCCTGCCGGTCGTCTACCTGCTCGGCCGCCGGCGCCACATGGCGACAGGCACCGGGTGACGGACTCGGCTGGGCCCGGGCGCCGGACCCGTGCGGTGGCGCCGCTCGTCCTGCTGGTCGCTGCCTACGCCGCCCTTCTTGCCGCCTGGGTGGTGACCAACCCGCCCGGTGCCGCGCCCGACGAGGCCAACCACTACCTCCGGGCGCTGGCCGTCGGGCGGGGCGATGTGGTGGGCCGGCCCAACCCGGAACTGGGCGACCCGCCCGACAGGACGCCGCCGCCGAAGTCCGCCGGCACCGACGCCCTGCGGTCGTCGTGGGTGGCGAGGGGCGCCCGCCTGGTACGGGTGCCGGGCGGGGTGGGGCCGACCGACGGCTTCGCCTGCGAGGGGTTCGACCCCACCAGGACGTCACGGTGCCAGGCGGGCTTCACCGCCGACCCCGCCGACGCCGACCGGCTGACGACCATGGGCACCGTCGAGCCCGTCCCGTACCTCCTCCCGGGGTTGTTCACCCGGCTGGCCCGGGGGCCGGTGTCGGGGTTGCTGCTGGCCCGGGCCGCCGGCGCCGTGCTGGCCGCCCTCCTGCTGACCGCCGCCGCCGCCGTGCTGTGGTCGTGGTCGGACATCGCCCTTGCCGGCTTCGCCGTCGCCGTCACGCCCATGGTCGTGTTCGTCGGCTCCGCCCTCTCCGGCAGCAGCATGGAGGTGGCCGCTGCGGTGTGCTTCTACGCCGTCGTCCTCCGGATCGGCATGGGCCCCGACGGCGGCCGCTGGACGTGGGCCGTGGCCGGCGCGTCGGGCGCCGCGCTGGCGTCGAGCCGCTCACTCGGGCCGGTGTGGGTGCTGGCCGGCGTGGCGGTGGTGCTGGTCGCTGGCGGCGTACGGCCCGTCTGGGACAAGGCTCGCGCCGCGCGACGCTGGGCGGCCGGCGCGGCGGCGGCGGTGGCCCTGGCGACGGTGGGCACGGTGGCGTGGGAGGTGGCGTACCAGCCGGGGGTGGACTTCGACGGGGCGCTGTTCCGCCGGCAGCTCGGCCCGGGGGTGGGCACCCTCCGGGGCGCAGGCCGGGAGGCCATCGGGGTGTTCGGCAATCTCGACGCCCACCTGCCGGGGTCCGTGTACGTGCTGTGGACGGTCCTCCTGGTGGCGCTGGTGGGCGCGGCCCTCGTCGCCGGCACCAACCGGCAGCGGGCCGTGCTCGTCGCCCTGGTGGCGGCGCTCCCCGGCATGGCCGTGCTGGTGTCGGCCGGGATCATGGGCCAGAACGGCTTCGGGCTGCAGGGCCGTCACGTGCTGCCGTTCGCCACCCTCCTGCCCCTGTTCGCCGGCTCGGTGCTGGCCGCCAACCGGGGCGCCCTCGGACGGTTCGTGCGGCGGTGGGCGCTGGCCGCCGTGGCCGGGCCGGCGGCCGTCGTGCAGGGCGTCGCCTGGTATGCCAACGCTCGCCGGTACGCGGTGGGCTCCCGCGGTCCGGTGGTGTTCTTCGGGGCCAGCGAATGGTCGCCGCCCGGCGGCTGGGAAACCTGGGTCGCGGTGGTCCTTCTGGCCGTGGCGGCGGGAGTCGCCGCCGCAGTGACCGCGGCCCGGCCGGTTGCCACTCCCGCGCCGGCGCCGCTCGGGAGCCGGGCACCCGCCGGCCGCCTCGCGGCCCGCCGATGACGAGCCCCGGGGCCCGGATGGTCGAGGAGCTTGCCGCTGACCCGGACAGGGCCGAGACGGCCGATGCCGACGCAGTCGACTGGGGCGGGAATCACGGCACGGTGCCGAGGCGGCACAAGGTCGTGCTGGCCCTCATCGTGGCCGTCGGGCTGCTCCGCGGCCTGTTCTGGGTCTCGATGACCCTGGTGTTCAACCCGATCGACGAGGCGCCGCACTACGCGTACGTGGAGTCGATGGCCACCCATCGGCGCCCCCCCGTGGTGGGCCGTGACCGCCTGTCGCCCGGGGCCATGACCCTGCTCAAGAGCACGGCCACGTCCTACTGGCGTTCGGTGCCGTTCCCGCCCGACCCGGCCGACGACCGCTGGCAGGCGGTGGCCGAGTCGTACGAGGGGGTGCAGGGACCGGCGTACTACGCGCTGATGGCGCTGCCCTGGCGGGCTGCGCAACCCTTCGGGGCCCTCTCGGCGCTGTACGCCGTGCGGGTGGCCACGGTGCTGCTCGCGCTGTTGGCCGTCCCCCTCGCCTACCTGCTGGCCCGGGAGCTGTTCCCCCGCCGGCGCGAGGTGTGGCTGGCCGCGCCCGCCCTCCTCGTCCTGCTCCAGGGTTTCAACGCCAACCTGGCGTCGGTCACCAACGACGCCCTGGTGGTGCCGCTGGCAGCGGGCGCGCTGCTGGCCGCCGCACGGGTCCGTCGCACCGGCTTCACCGGCTGGAACGGGCTCGCCACCGGCGCCCTGCTCGGCGCCGGTCTCGCCACCAAGTCGAACATGATCGCCCTCTTCCCGCTCGTGGGCGTGTGGGCCCTGTGCGTGGCCCGTTCCCGACGGACCTCGGTGACGTCGTTCCTGCGGTGGTGCGCGGCGGCTGCGGCCGGCGGGATCGCCACCGCCGGCCCGTGGCTGGCGTGGAACCTGGCGCAGTACGGCTCGCTGAGCGCCGACGAGGAGGTCGATCGGATCACCGGCCCGCTCCAGCCGGACATCCCCCACACCTTCGCCGGGCTGCGCCGCCACCTGCGTGACGCCACCGCCGGCTTCTGGGACTCACAGCTCGCCGGCCGCCAGCTCGGGCGCTACATGTGGGTGGTCTCCCTGGCGGGCGCCGTCCTCCTCGTCGCTGCCGTGGTCGTGTCCCTCGTCCGCCGGCGCAGGCAGGAGGCGGCCGCCCTGGTCTGGCTCGGCTCGGCCGCGTTCGTGGCTGTGGCCACCATGCTCGTGGTGATCTTCGCCGTGTTCGGCGGCGACAGCAGCGTGGTCGGGCGGCACCTGTACCCGGCCCTGGTGGCTACCGTCGTCGTGGTGGCGGCGTCCGCCTTCGTGGTGGCAGGGACCCGTGGCGGCTGGGTCGTCCTCGCCGCCATCGCCGCTTTCACGACGACGTTCGAGGTGGACACGGTACGCCGACAGGTGGACCTCGTCTATGTCCACGGGCTCATCGGCCGGCTGGCGCCGGTGGTGGAGCAGACGTGGGCCGTGGGCAGGGTGAACACACCCCTGGTGCGGGTGGCGCCGCCGTGCCGGGCCGAGGCGTTCGCCCTCGGGCTGGCCACGCCGGCGCCTGCGACCCTCGAGGTGCGGACGGCGGCGGGAGCCGCCCAGGCGCCCCGCACGGGGGAGCAGACCGACCAGCCCGAGCCGCTCACCACGTACGCACTGCCGGCGCCCACAACGGCGCCGTTCGAGATCATCCTGCCCGGCGTGGCGCTGCGCGCCTCGGCCGACGACCGTGATCCGCGACTGTCCATGCAGGGCGAGCCGGGCGACCCGGTGGCGCGCATCTTCTGCCCAGTGGCGTCGCCCGCCGCCTTCCGCTTCGCCCAGCGCTTCCCCCCCGACCACCCGTCGTGGATCAGCTACGCCGGCCTGCGGGCGTGGCCGGTGGCGTGGGCGTGGGCGGCCCGGGCCGCCCTGGTGGCGCTGGTCGTCGGGCTGGTTCGAGCCCGGCTGCGGGGCGCCCACAAGGGACCGGTCAGGCTTGCGGACGACCCATCGGGATAGGCTTGGGCTGTGGCGGACCTGCTCGTCATCGTCCCCGCGCTGAACGAGGAAGGCGCCATCGCAGGCGTGGTGGCCGCCACCAGTGAGGCCCTGTTGGCTCAAGTCGTCGTGGTCGACGACGGGTCCACCGACGGCACCGGCGCCGCCGCCCGGGCGGCTGGCGCCATCGTGCTGCGACATGCGTTCAATCTCGGTGTCGGCGCGGCGGTGCGCACGGGCCTCCGCTACGCCGTCGAGCACGGGTACGAGACGGTCCTCCAGCTCGACGGCGACGGGCAGCACGATCCGAGCGAGGCCTGCCTGCTACTGCGCCGGCTCGAGCGGGGCGACGTCGACGTAGTGGTCGGCTCCCGCTTCGAGCACGGCTACGCGCTGGCGCCGGCCCGCCGTACGGTGATGCGGCTGCTCTCGTCGATCGTGTCGCGCCGCCTCGGCACCCGCATCACAGACACCACCAGCGGCTTCCGCGCCTTTGGCGGCCCCGCCGTCGAGTACTTCTCCCGCGTGTACCCGTCGGAGTACCTCTCCGACACGGTGGAGGCGCTGCTGCTGGCGGCCGACGCCGGCCTGCGGGTCACCGAGATCCCTATCCACATGCGCAGGCGGGAGACGGGCACCGCGTCCACCAACCCGGTCACCGCCAGCTTCCACGTGGTGCGCCTGCTCCTCGTGGTAGCCGTTCACCGGGCGCGACGCAGCCCTGGCGCCAGCCCGGCCACCGCTCCCGCACCCGCCCCGCCGAAGGTCGAGGTGGGCTGATGCGCCGGCTCGACGTCTTCGTCCTGGTGGTGGCCCTGCTCAACGTGGCCGTGATGCTGGAGCTCGTCCGCCGCCGCCAGCTGCGGGAGAAGTACGCCCTGCTGTGGATCTCGGTCGGCATCGGCGGCATCGTCGTGGGCCTCGGGCGTACGGTCATCGACCGCGTAGCCACGTCGCTCGGCGTCGCCTACGGGCCGAGCGTGGTGTTCCTCGGCGCCATTCTGTTCCTCCTCCTCGTGTGCATGCACCTGTCGTGGGAGGTCTCCCGCCTGGAGGAGCGCACCCGTATCCTGGCCGAGGAGCTGGCCCTCCTGCGGGGCGGGCAGGAGGCGGGCGGCGAGGGGCACCGGCCGCGGATCGCCGCCACTCCACCCGAGGGGCGCATCGCCGGAAAGGCGTGACGCCGCCTCCTGTCAGCCGGTGTCGCCATCGTTAAGGTGCAGCGCATGACGGCCAGGGTGGAGGGAAAGCCGGTGTGGTTCCCGGGTGACCCGGCCGCCACCAACCTGGGCGCCTTCATGGCGGCCGAGGGGATCGCCGACTTCGCGGCCCTGCGGGCCCGTTCGGTGGACGAGCCGGAGTGGTTCTGGGACGCCGTTGTCCGCTTCCTCGACGTGCCCTTCGCCACGCCGTACACGTCGGTGCTCGACACCGGCCGGGGGCCCGAATGGGCCACCTGGTTCAACGGCGGGCGGATGAACGTGGCCGAGCTGTGCGTCGACCGCCACGCCGCCGCCCGTCCCGATGGTCCGGCCCTGGTGTGGGAGGGCGAGGACGGCGAGGTGCGCCGGTGGACGTGGGCCGAGCTGCGGGCGGAGGCCGACGGCCTGGCTGCCCTGCTGGCCGAGCGGGGGGTGGGCGAAGGCGACCGCGTCGGGATCTTCCTGCCCATGCTGCCCGAGACGGTGGCCGCCCTGTTCGGGATCATGAAGGTGGGGGCCATCTTCCTGCCGTTGTTCAGCGGGTACGGCGCGCCCGCAGTGGTGGACCGCCTGGTCGACGCCGGCGCCAAGGCGTTGATCACCGCCGACGGCACCATCCGCCGGGGCAAGGTCGTCGACATGGGCACGGTGGCGGCCCGGGCGGCGGCGTCGGTGCCCACGCTGGAGACGGTGGTCGTGGTGCGCCGCCTGGGCGCCGCTGCCGCGGCTGCCGGCATCGTGCCGCCGGGGTCGCTCGACTGGCCGGCGCCGGCCGCCGAACCGTTCCCCACGCGCATGGTGGATAGCGAGCACACCCTGTTCATTGCCTACACGTCCGGCACGACCGGCCGGCCCAAGGGCACGGTGGCCGCCCACGCCGGCTTCGGCGTGAAGGTGGCTGAGGAAGCCGCCTTCCAGTTCGACATGCGGCCCGACGACACCCTGTTCTGGCTCACCGACATGGGCTGGATCATGGGCCCGTGGGAGGTGGTCGCCACCCTGGCCAACGGCGCCACCATCGCCCTGTTCGACGGTGCGCCCGACTGGCCCGGCCCAGACCGCCTGTGGGCCTACCTCGAGCGCCACCGCGTCACCATGGTCGGTCTCAGCCCCACGTTCATCCGCGCCCTCATGCCGGGCGGCGAGGAGCCGGTGCGGGCGCACGACCTGTCCGCCCTGCGGGTGCTGGCATCGACGGGCGAGCCGTGGAACCTCGACCCGTGGTACTGGTACTTCGACGTGGTGGGCGGCGGCCGCTGCCCGATCATCAACGTGTCGGGTGGCACCGAGGTGGGCGCGTGCTTCCTCACCCCCCATCCGGTGGAGCCGATCAAGCCGATGTCACTCGGCGGCCCGGGCCTCGGGATGGCCATGGACGTCTACGGCGACGACGGCCAGCCGGTGCGGGGCAAGGTGGGCGAACTGGTCTGCACCAAGCCGTGGCCGGGCATGACCAGGGGCCTCTACAACGACCCAGAGCGCTATCTCGAGACGTACTGGAGCCGGTGGCCCGGGGTGTGGGTGCACGGAGACTGGGCGTCGGTCGACGAGGACGGCGCATGGTTCCTCCACGGGCGCAGCGACGACACCATCAAGCTGGCCGGAAAGCGCCTCGGGCCGGCTGAGGTGGAGTCCGCTTTGGTGTCGCACCCGCTGGTGGTGGAGGCTGCTGCGGTGGGAGTGCCGCACGACGTGAAGGGCGAAGCCCTGTGGTGCTTCGTGGTGCTCGTCCCCGGCGCCGACGGCACCGACGCGCTGCGGGCCGAGCTCACCGACCTGGTGGGGGAGCAGCTGGGCCATCCGTTCCGCCCGTCGTCGGTGCGCTTCACCGCCGCGCTGCCAAAGACGCGCAATGCCAAGGTGCTGCGCCGGGCCGTGCGGGCGGTGGCGCTGGGCCAGGATCCCGGCGATCTTTCGTCCCTCGAGGACCCCGCCGCCCTGGCCGCCATCGGAGCGGCCTCGTGAGCGGCGCGGGCCGCCGTCGCAGAGGGATGATGGGCAAGTGATCCGCCAGCTACCTGTCGAGCTCTGCGGCCGCCGGGTGACCCTGCGCCCGATGGTGCCGCAGGACTTCGAACAGTGGCGCGAGGTCCGCCGGCGTTGCCGGACGTGGCTCACCAGCTGGGAGCCACGCGCCTCGCCGGGCCACCCCGACGTGGTGGAGGACCACCGTGCGTTCTCGGCCCGTTGCAGCGCCCGGGACCGGGAGCGGCAGATGGGCAGCGGCTACGGCTTCGGCATCTTCGTGGATGGCCGCTTCGCCGGGGAGATCAACCTGAACGGTGTCCAGCGGGGCGCCTTCCAGAACGCCTACGTCGGCTACTGGATCGACCAGGCTCGGGCGGGCCACGGCTACACGCCCGAGGCCGCCGTGGTGGCGTTCCGCTTCGCCTTCGAAGACCTCGAGCTGCACCGCCTCCAGATCGCCGTCATCCCCCGCAACACGGCCAGCCGGCGGGTTGCCATGAAGCTCGACCTGCGCGACGAGGGTACCGCCGTCCGCTACCTGGAGATCGACGGCACGTGGGAGGACCACGTGCGCTACGCCATCACCGCCGAGGACTGGGCCGAGCGGCGCGAGGGCTACCTCAAGCAGTGGATCCTGTAGCGCGGCGCCGCACCTCGGGCAGGATGGACCGGTGGAGATCCGCCCCGTCACCCCCGGCGAGCTGACGGAGGCGGGGGCGGTCACCGTCGCCGCCTACGCCACGGTCGACGAGATGGTGCTCAGCGACGGCTACGCAGCCGACCTGCGGGACGTGGCCGCCCGCACCACCGGCGCCACCGTGCTGGTGGCCGTCGAGGACGGCCGGGTGCTCGGCACCGTCACCTTGGTGGAGGACCCGTCCTCACGGTGGTCCGAGGGCCTGGCGGCAGGGGAGTTCGGCATCCGCATGCTGGGCGTGGCGCCCGAGGCGAGAGGCCGGGGGGTCGGCACCGCCCTGCTGGTCGCCTGCCTCGACCGGGCACGGGGGGCGGGCGCGGTCAGGGCGGTCCTGCACTCCACCGCGTCCATGACGGACGCCCACCGCATCTACATGCGGGCCGGCTTCCGACGCCGGCCGGGGCGGGACGTGGTCTTCTCGGCCGACTTCGCCATCATGGCCTTCACCCTCGAGCTGCGTTGACGCCCTATGGGATCACACGAACCAGTACGTCATTGCCCAACCGGCGATCAATGCGACCAGGACGAGCGTGACGGCGACGACGATCGCGGCTTTCGTGCTCATGGAATCACCTCCGTGGAGCTTCTCACGTCCTCACCGGACGATCTCACTGTGGCAGGCTTTGTGACACCAGGAAGCATCAGGGGCGGGAAAAGTCGGCGGGCGTTGACGGCGAACTGCACCCGAAACGGCGTGCCGCCACGGTGTACACGCCAGGGCTGTCCGGCGATGCCCCTCCGTCCTCGAGCGAGCAGTGGGCCGTCGTGCCGACGATGCGGACGGAGCCCGCCACCTCCCGTGTCACCTTGTATTCGACCGGTCCTGGGGACGGTGACGCCTCCCACCGGATGATCACCGAGTCCTTCCTGCGCTCCGCTGTCACGTTGCCAGGCGGGGATGGTGGCAACCGGCTCAGCGCCTCCATGGCGGCCGGGAGATCGGCACACATGGAGAGCGCGTCGAGGACGATGGCCTCGGCGCCGGCGGAGCACGGATCGGCCAGCGCATCGGTCGCGCTGAGCACCCTGAGCGCAGCACTCACCTGCTTCGACGCGAATGCCAGGCGCGCCGCCGGCAGCCGGCCACGTGCTGAAGTCGGTCCTGGAACGTCGGCTGCGGTCCTGGCCAGGCTGGTCAGCTTGGCCTGCGCAGCCACGAACCGCAGGAGGCGGATCGCTTCCTCCACTTCGCCCCAGGTCCGCCGGGCGCTTTCGAGCACACGCTGCACGTCCGCGTGCAGGGACGACACGGCCGGCCCGTCGCCGAGCGACTCGGCCAGCTGGGCGTGGCCGGCCGCCTCTGCCGGCCGGCCGGCGTCGAGCGCGGCGCGTGCGTCGGCGATGGCCTGGCGCAGCGGGCGCCGATCGGCTGGCGCCGAACGAGAAGGATCCTGCCGGTCGTCCTCGTCGTTCCCCGGCTCGGAGTGCCGGGATGAGCACCAACGCCGGTCCCCGGCCTCCCACGCCAGATGGTCGACCACCTGGCGCGCCCGATCGGAGTCGAGGCCGAGCGCAACGGCCTGCTCCACGAGATGGGCCTGATCCTCGTCGGTCAACTCGTCCTCCACCAGCACGGCGAGGAGTACGTTCTGGCGCAGCCCGTCAGCGACGTCCTCCGCCAACGCCTGGATGTAGAGCCGGCGGTCGTTGCGCACGAGATGGCTCATCGAGTGGGTCAGGAGTTCATCGATCACGGCCCGCAGCCGGTCGGCGCGTCGCTCCCTGTTCCTCGCCGCCAGTTCGCCGTGCTGCCGGCTGATCTCGTCGTCGGGAGCGTCGATGTCGACGCCCAGAAGATCGAACAGCGACATTGGCGGCTGGTTCCCGGTCAGCTCGCCGAGCTCTTCGAGGGCGGCGCGGATCTGGGCCCGGACCGGAGGCGCCAGCCTGGCGCCTGTGCCCGCCACCTGCACGATCCTGTGTGGCCTGAGCCTCGCATCGCATTCGGCGTCGGACAGGCCACAGCTTCGGCCCAGGAGGCGCAGGTGATCGAGCTTGGTGGACGGTAGGCCGCCGCTCCGCTCGACGAGTCGGGCGACTGCGGCGTCGAGCAGGGCGAACCTCGCCCGCTCCCTGTCCGTACGCGAAGAAAGGACCTGCGACCTGAGCAGGCGACGGCGGCCGGGATCGCGTAGCTGGTCGAGCAGGTCGTCACGGACGCCGAGGAGTGCAGTCACCAGCGGCCGGTACTTCGGGTTGTTGCGTTCCTTCTGCCAGAAGCCGACGACCTGCTCGGTCTGCTCGTAGATCACGGCGTCGTCGTCCTCGTTGGGATCGAGGCCGAACAACTCGAACGGATTCGAGCTCTGGATCCCGCCGTTCGCCCGAACCGGTCCGAGCACACCCTTGCGGTACCTGTCGGGGTCGAAGGCGGCCATTGCCGGCGTCAGCCCAGGCGGCGCCGCAACGTGGACAGCTGCGCTCGTTCGGCGTCGGCCCAGTCGCCGGCGGTGCGTTCTGTCTCCACGCGCAGTCGAAGGGGCTCGTCGAGGGCGACGTGCGAGGCCGTGACCTCGAGGATGCCGTCGTAACCCATGGAGAGGGAGACCTCGATCTCGGTGCCTGCGGGGTAGCCCTGCGGGATCCCGTCGATGATCCCCTCCGTGATGATGTTGTTGGCCTCCAGCCGGCGCGATTCCGTGCCGCCGGCCTGCTCGAAGACAACGACCCGGACGTGCTCCTGGTCGTCGACAATCGTACCGAAGCGCTCGGTGACGACGGCCGGCAACCGGTCGTTGCGTCGAACGAGGAAATGGGCATACCGCTGTTGCGAGTCGTCCTGGGCCACCACGCCGAAGCCGCGCGAGCAGACGTTGTTCACGGTGATCGAGACGAGCTTGCGGACCGAACCGGCCGGTAGGCCGTGGGTCTGGGCGACACGCCCGATAGCACCGTCGAGGTCGCGGGGCGCAGCCCGGTCGAGGCCGTCACCCCGCCTGATTCGCCCGTTGCCCTCCAGGTCTCGGAGCACATCGAGCTCGAGCTGCTTCTTGCGACCGTACAGGGCGGCACCCTTGGCGACGGTGAGGTCGGGGTCCACAAGCTCCGGTGTGAGCCCGAACTCGGCTTTCAGGCTGCGGGCGACCGCCGGCATCTTGGAGGATCCGCCGACGAGGAGCAGGCGGTCGATCGACGACATGCCCCGCTCGCGCGCGTGGTAGAGCGCCGAGTGCGTGAGGTCGATCGTCCGCTGGAGCAGCGTTGCCGTCAACTCCTCGAACTCTGCGGCCGTGATCGTGACCGTCGCCCGGTGGTTGTTGTGGACGATGAGCGTGTCGACGGACTTGCGCTCTGACAGGGCCCGCTTCGTCTCCTCCGCCTGGCTGAGGAGCTGCTGCGCAGCGAACGAGTCGTCGAGCGGGTCCTCGGCGTCGGGGCACACCTCGAGGAAGCGGCGCGAGATCTCGGTGGCAAGCTTCTCGTCCCAGTCGGCACCGCCGAGCTCGTGGTCGCCGTCGGTCGCCATCACCGATATCCGCAGGTCGCCCAGCTCGATGATCGTGATGTCGAATGTGCCGCCTCCGAGGTCGAATACGAGCACCGTCTGGCGCTCGCCTCCTTCGGTGACGACCTCGGAATCCATCAGTCCGTAGGTGATAGCGGCCGCCGTCGGTTCATTGATGATGTCGACGACGTTCAGGCCGGCGTGCTCGCCGGCGAGGCGGGTCGCCCTGCGCTCCTCGTCGCCGAAGTACGCCGGCACGGTGATGACGACGTCCTTGATGGTCTCGCCCGCGCCGAGCGCGGCGTCCGTGCAGAGGGCTTTGAGGATCAGGGAGGAGACACCGGAGGCCGACCACTTCTTCCCGAATGCGCCGAACCGCCAGTCGCTGTCGCTCATCCGCCGCTTCACGAGCGAGCAGACGTTGTGCGGTTCGATCAGCGCCTGACGCTTGGCCTGTTTCCCGAACACGTAGTCGTCGGGGCCGGCGAACTGGATGACCGACGGTGACGTGACATCGCCGTCGAAGTTCGCCAGCATCCGCGGACGTGCGTATTCGTCGATGGTTGCCACGCACGAGTACGTGGTTCCCAGGTCGATACCGAAGACTCCCACGTCCTCATGGTACGTAGCGCAGCCGCCTCCCGCGCCGGCATCCTGAGAGGCGCAGGGTGCAGCCGGCCCGGTGAGGGCCTGCGAGCGCCGGACGGGTGGGTCAGTCGGCCGCCTTGCCCGAGGACATTCCCGCCGCCACGATCGGAGGCCGCCCGAGCTCGGTGGTGCGGCCGACGGCCCGCACGACAGCGGACACGCCGAGCACGGAAGCGCCGATCAGGATGCACTTGAGCCAGTCGGCGCCGCTGAGGGCCACCGTGGAGAACACGTCGCCGCCGAACTCCACGAGCACGACCTGCAGGACGATGATGATCGCCGCCACGCTCAGGAACGAGAAACTCTTGAACAGCCCGGCGAGGGGCGACCGGTAGAAGCGAACGGAGCGGCAGTTGAGCTCGTTGAAGATCTGCATCCACACGAAGGCGTTGAACAAGAAGGTGTAGCGGTACACCTTGTCTGCCCCTTCCGCTGCGTCCGGGGCCACCACCGCGCCGACAGGAAGGTCCTGGGCGACCAGCACGTCGGTGAGCAGGACGACGAGCAGGACCACGAGCATGTAGGCGCTCACCGACAACACGTTGGTCCACATCGTGCGGGAGATCAGCGGCTCCGTGCGGCCGTGGGGGGGCTGGTCGAACAGCGCGTCGGTGGGGGGTTCCAGGGCCAGCGCGAGGGCGGCCAGGGAGTCCATGATCAGGTTGACCCAGAGCAGCTGGACGGCGGTGAGCGGCGTGCCGTAGCCCGCCACGGCGGCGACGAAGGCGGTGGTGAGGGCCACCACGTTCACGGTGAGCTGGAACTGCAGGAACTTCCTGATGTTCTCGAAGACGGAGCGCCCCCATCGGATGGCCCCGACCAGGCTGGCGAAGTTGTCGTCGACGATCACGATGTCGCTGGCCTCGCGTGCGACCTTGGAGCCGGAACCCATGGAGAACCCGACGTCGGCCGTCACCAGCGCCGGGGCGTCGTTCACGCCGTCGCCGGTGACGGCGACGACCTCGCCCTGGGCCTGGAGCAGCTCCACCATCCGCTTCTTGTCCTCCGGCATGGCCCGGGAGAGCACGGCGATGCTGCCCAGCTTGGCCGTCACCTCCTCGTCGGTCATGTCGCGGAACTCCTGGCCTTCGAGGACCACGGAGCCCTCAGCCACGATGCCCGCCTGCTTGCCGATCTCCTGGGCCGTCTCGTGGATGTCGCCCGTGATGATCATCACCCGCACGCCGGCCCGCCGGCAGCGTTCGACCGCCTGCGGCACCTCGGGTCGGATCGGGTCGGCGATGACGAACAGGCTGCTGAACACCAGGCCCTGGTCGAAGGCGTCCTGCGACGTGCCCGCCGGGAACCGCTGGGAGGCGAAACCCAGCGTGCGGTGGCCCCGCCTGGCGTGGGCCCGGACCTCGCCGAGCAGTAGGGCGGTGCGCTCAGGCGTGTTGGCCACCATGCCCTCGTCGGTCATGACGTGCGAGCTGTGGGCGAGCACCACCTCGGGTGCGCCCTTCATCGAGCTGTACAGGCCGTCCGGCCGCTCGACCACCGTGAGCATGTGCTTGCGCGACGAGTTGAAGTCGCGGCGAAGCACGATCGTGCCCTCGTCCCTGATGGATCGGTAGTCCACGCCCTGGGCGATGAGCCAGCGCAGCAGCGCTCCTTCCGTGGAGCTGCCGGCGACGACCTCCTCGCCGTCGCGCTCCACGATCTCGGCCGTGCTGTTCAACGCGATGCTGTCCGCCAACGCGGCGACGGCAGCCGCGTCCGCTCCGTCTGCCGTGCCGGCAGGCCCGGTCGTCGACAGCGCCCGCCCGTGCAGCTCGGCCGAGTGCAGGGTCATCGCCCCTGCGGTGAGCGTGCCCGTCTTGTCGCTGCACACCACGGTGGCGGCACCCATGGTCTCGCACGCGGCCAGCTCGCGCACCAGGGCGTTGTCCTTGGCCATGCGCTGCGTGGTGTACGCCAGCGAGAGGGTGACGGCGAGGGGGAGGCCTTCAGGCACGGCGACCACGACGATCGTGATGGCGATGGTGAGCGCGTGGAGGACGAACTCGGCAAAGGCGGCATCGAAGGCGATGTCGACCTCGCCGCGCAGCAGGCCGGACCCGATGAGGGCGACGAACGTCACAATCGCCGCGTAGGTCCCCCCCTTGCCGATCTTGCCGGCCAGGTCGTCCAATCGTTCCTCGAGCGGCGTTTCCTTCGAGCGCGCACCGATCTCCATGCGCACCTTGCCGAACACGCTGGCGTCGCCGACGCCGGTGACGACGGCCCGACCGCTGCCGTCGAGGACCCTGGAGCTGCCGAACAGCTGGTCACCGACGAGCTTGGCGGTATCGGGCTCGCCGGTGATGTGGGCTTCGTTGACCAACAGCTCGGAGCCGCGCAGGTAGATGGAGTCGGCGGGGACGACGTCGCCAGTGTTGATCTCCACGACATCGCCGACCACTAGTTCTTCGGCGTCGACATCGACCACCTCGGAGGAGCGGATCACCCGCACGCGCTCCTTGGAGGCGGCGGCATCGAGGGAGGTGTAGTCCCGCTGGGCCCGCATCTGGTTGTAGGTGCCGACACTGGTGACGATCATTACGGCGATGGCGATGGCGATGCCGTCGATCCACTCATTGGTCACGAAGCCCAGGGCCAGTGATGCCGCCGCGCAGGCGAGGAGGATCTTCAGCATCGGGTCCTGGAAGGCCTCGCTGAAGAAGTCCCACACCGACTTGGTGGGCAGCGGCGTGAAGGCGTTGCTGCCGTACTGTGTGCGGCTGGCAGCCACCTCGTCGTCGCTCAGCCCGACCCTGGGGTCGGTCTGGGGGGTCACGTCAATTGTCATCGTTGCTGTCTCCTCGGCACGAACGGCCGTTCAGAGGTGGGGGAGGACCGCCGGGACGAGGTCCTTGAAGGTCCGGCCCCGCGTATTCTCGCCGATGGCATGGAGCTTCCAATCGCCCCCGTGCCTGTAGAGCTTCACCATGATCTGCGCCGTGTGATCACCCTGGGAGCTGAGGTCGTAGCGGGCCAGTTCGGTGCCGGTCGACCGGTCGACCACCCGGCAGAAGGCGTTCTCGACCTTGGCGAAGGACTGGCCGGTGAAGCTGTTGACGACGAAGACGAGGGATGCAACATCGGCCGGGATGGCGCCGAGGTCGACGTTCAGCGACTCGTCGTCACCGTCGCCGGCACCGGTCAGGTTGTCGCCGGTGTGCACGACCGAGCCGTCCTTGCTCTTCAGCTGCTTGAACCAGACCTGGTCGACCAGGTTCTTCGACGCGTCGAACATGAGGCAGGACGCGTCGAGGTCGATGCTCCCGCCGCCCGTCATCTTGCCCAGGAAACCCTTGGCCTTGGCCACGTCCCAGCCGAGGCCCATGGTGACCTGGCTGAGGGTGCCGCCCCCTTCCTTGGCGAGCGAGATCCGTTGCCCCTTCGAAAGGCTTACGCCCATCTGTATGACCTCCACTTGAGAGCGCCGTTCCCCGGGCGCGGCGAAACAATGGACAGCAGCTCGACGGTCAGACGTTGATCCCGAAGCTTTTGGCCATCGGGCCGAGACCACCCTGGAAACCCTGGCCGACGGCACGGAACTTCCACTCCTCGCCGTTGCGGTACAGCTCGCCGAACACCATGGCGGTGTCCATGCTCGCGTCCTCGGAGAGGTCGTAGCGGGCGATCTCCGCGTTGCCGTCCTGGTTGGCCACGCGGATGAACGCAGAACTCACCATCCCGAAGTTCTGGCTGCGCGTCTCGGCGTCATGGATGGTCACGGCGACCACGATCTTGTCGACGTCGGCCGCCAGGCCCTTCAGGTCGACCTTGATCGCCTCGTCGTCGCCCTCGCCCTCGCCGGTGGTGTTGTCGCCGGTGTGCTCCACCGCGCCATCACCGGACTTGAGGTTGTTGTAGAAGATGAAGTCGGCGTCGGAGCGCGCCTTCCCGTCGGCGCCGAGCAGAAACGCGCTCCCGTCGAGGTCGAACGCAGCTCCATCGGTGGCGCGGGCGTCCCACCCGAGCCCGACGAGGATCTTCGACAGGCCCGGGGCCTCCTTCGACAGTGAGACGTTTCCGCCCTTGCTCAAGGAAACAGCCATGGATCGATTCCTCCTAAGCGTTGAAAAAAGATGTGCAACAGGACCCTAACAGCCTGCCCAGGGCCGGCAACGTCGGGGTCGAGGTGCCCGCCTAGAGGTCGAACTCGGCGGGCGGGATCCCGCAGGCGAAGCACGCGTCGCGCACGGCCTTCTTCTCGTCGTCGTCGAAGTTCCCGTCGGCTCCGCCGATGATGATGCCCACCTGGATCACGGCGCGGGCCTGGTCGGGCTTCTTCTTCAGCTTGCCGATGGCCTGGATGGCCTCGATCTTCCCGAAGTCGAAATCACTGTCGAGCTTCGAGCAGTACTTGTCGAACGTGGTCCGTAGCTGATCTCCGGGAAAGATCGACAGCACGTCGTTGGAGCCGATGAACCCGGCGGTCTTCTGGCGCTCGTTGCTGTCGATCTTCCCGTCGGCTGCGGCGATGAGCGCGCAGATCGCCATCGACGCGTTGGCGAAGTCGGCATTCTTGAACGTCTGCGACTTCGTCTTGAGCTGCGCGCTCATCTCCGCGCTCTTGGTCTTCAGCTGGTCCCACAGCGGCATCGTGTGTCGTCTCCTCGAGTGGCGTCGTATCCATCATTGCGGACTTGGCGCCTCGGCGTGGCGCACCCAGGCCAGGGCGGCCCCGAGCAGCTCCTCGGCCGCCCTTGCGCCCCGGTTCGGCGCTACGAAATCGACCGGGTGGCCCGCTGCCTCCAGCTCTCCGTGTGGTGGGCGGGCGCTGACGGCGCTGTTGTCGAGGAGGCACCGGTCGAGGAGCGAGTCGCCTGCCGACGCGACGAACGTCTCGCCCGTGCGGCGGCACACCTCCTGCACCGCCCGCCACTTGTCCAGTGGCCGCGGCACGGCGTAGAGCTTGCGACCCTGGAGCGACAGCACCCAGCCGGAGCGCTCGAAGTGACCGGCGAGGTCGGCCAGCTCGTGACTGGCCAGGTTCTCGCGGTCGACGATGGCGTACACGAACAGGTCGTCGGCGATGCGGACCCGTTGTGCCCACGAGCGCCCTGCCAGCGCGAGTTCGGCGGCCATCTCCTCGGCCCCGGAGCACGACGCCGCCAACTCGCCGCGGATAGCGGCGTGCCAGTCGCCGTCGTTGACGCCACGGTGGACGATGTGGCCGCCGTTGGCGGCGACGGCGTACTCCGGCACGAGCGACGAGAAGAGCTCTATGCGGCCGTACTGCGCCAGGGTCCTCGTCGTCGCAGGAACGACGGTGGCCACCTCCCACAGCTCGTGCAGCAGGCCGATGGCGCGGGTGGTCATGTACGACAGGGGCGCCCCGTCGAGGTACTCGACGACCCGGAGCTCCTGCTCGTCGACCGGGCTCAGGCTCGACGCCGCCCGCGAATAGATGAGGGTGCGGTCGAGGTCGGTTGCGAACAGCATGGATCGCGTGCCGGCTTGGCGCTGGTCAGCGCGCCGCGAGGGCTTCGAGCGGGCGGATGAGGCCGCAGGCGGCGTACGACATGTCCGTGTACTCCAGCACCTCGACGCCCCGGTCGGTGGCGAGCAGGAGGAGATGCTCGAGATCCTCGACGTGGTCGGGGTGCACGAGGATCTTCCAAGGGAGGCGTCGCAGGAGCACCCTCGTCGCCTCGCCCACCCCGGGCTTGATCAGGTTGTGGTC